>NZ_CP112880.1:6928335-7249170 GCF_028747205.1 Streptomyces sp. CA-278952 | reverse complement strand
AGCCGCACGGGACGACGGTGCGATGGTCGCCGTACAGGCGACCGAGGACGAGGTACTGAGTGCCCTCGCGACGTACGAAGGACGACTCTCGGTAGCCGCCGTCAACGGCCCGCAGTCGGTGGTCGTCTCCGGCGACGCGGACGCCGCCGACGAGGTCTCGGCACACTTCGCCGGCGCGGGCCGCAAGACCAAGCGGCTCCAGGTCAGCCACGCCTTCCACTCGGCGCACATGGACAGTGCGTTGACGGAGTTCGGCGAGGTTCTTCAGTATCTGCGGTTCGAGGAGCCGGGCATCGCGGTCGTATCGAACGTGACGGGCCGCCTCGCCACCACCGGCCAACTGCGGTCGCCCGACTACTGGGTGACGCACATGCGCCGACCGGTGCGGTTCGGCGACGGAGTCGCGACGCTGGTCGAGCAGGGCGCGACCGTGTTCGTCGAGCTGGGGCCCGACGGCGTGCTGACCGGCATGGTTCAGGTCTGCCTGAGCGACACCGGTGCGGCCGGGGAACGGGACATCGTCGCCGTGCCCTCCCTGCGTGCCCCGCACGAGGAGGGGCAGACGGTGGCGGCGGTGCTCGCGCACGCCATGGCGCAGGGCGCGGCGCTCGATCCGTCGGCCGTCTTCCCCGGAGCCTCCCGGACGGACCTGCCCACCTACGCGTTCCAGCGGGACTCCTACTGGCTGGAGGAATCCCCCGCTCCCGACGTGTCCTCGTCCGGGCTCGACGGTGTGGAGCACCCTCTGCTGGGCGCCGCGGCACCCCGCCCCGACGGGCGGGGGTGGCTGCTGACAGGCCGGATCTCCCTGCGTACGCATCCCTGGCTCGCCGATCACACCATCGGCGACTCGGTACTGCTGCCCGGCACCGCACTCGTCGACCTGGCGACGGAGGTCAGCGGCCGGGTCGGCGCCGACCGGGTGGAGGAACTCACCCTGGCGGCACCCCTCGTCCTGGCCCCCGACGCGGACGTCAACCTCCATGTGGAGACCGAGCCCCTGGAGGACGGCGGATGGGCGGTGGCGATCCATTCCCGTACCTCCGGCGACGATCCGCAGGGGCCCCTGGAGAGCGCCTGGACCCTGCATGCCTCCGGTGTGCTGACCAGCGGTGGCACACCCGACCGGCCGCCGTTGCCCGAGGTGCGGCTGCCCGACGGCGCGAACGCGGTGGACACGCGCAGGCTCTACGCCGACCTCACGGAAGGCGGCTACCGGTACGGCCCCGCCTTCCAGGGAGTCACCGCCGCCTGGCGCGACGGTGAGGACGTCTACGCGGATCTCTGCCTCCCCGACGGTCTCGACACCACCGGCTACGGCATCCACCCCGCACTCCTGGACGCCGCCCTGCACCTGCTGGTGCTGGATGCCAAGGAGATGCGGTTGCCGTTCGTCTGGGCCGGAGTGAGTGTGTGGGCCACGGGGGCCACCGTGGCCAGGGCGCGCCTGCGGCCGGCCGGCCCGGACGCGGTGTCGGTCGTGCTCGCGGACCCCTCCGGCGCGGTGATCGCCGAGGTGGCGTCGCTGACCCTGCGCGCCTTCACTCCCACCACCGCCTCCGGTGCGGCCCGCGACCACAAGTCGCTGTTCCGGCTGGGCTGGAGCGAGATCTCAGGGTTCGACGCCGCCGATGCGGACGATGCCGCCGACGCCTTCGGTCCGCCGGGTACGGGAGCGGAGGCCGTGGCCGTCATCGGCTCCGACTTCCTGGTCGCCACGGGCGCGGTCGCCCATCGCGACCTCGCCGCCCTGGAGCGATCCCTCGAGGAGGGCGCCGTCGTTCCCTCGGCCGTACTCGTGCCCTGCCTGCGCGACCCGGACGCCGGGGTGGTCGCCGACGCGCACGCCGCGACGCGGCGGGTGCTGGGGCTCGTTCAGCAGTGGCTGGCCTCGGCGTCGCCGGTGACCGGTTCGCGGCTGGTCGTGCTCACGCGGGGGGCGACGGCGGTCGGCGACGGCGAGGGCGTCACCGACGTGGCGATGTCCGCGCTGTGGGGGCTGCTGCGTGCGGCGCAGAACGAACACCCGGGCCGCTTCGTCCTGCTCGACGTCGACGACCACCGCAGGCTCGCCGGTCGGCCGGGGCTGCTGCGCACGGCACTGTCCGCGGTGCTCCACAGCGGCGAGCCCCAACTCGCCCTGCGAGGCGCGACGGTCAGCGCCGCCCGGCTGACCAGGCACGTCACCAGAGGACTGCTCGCGGCGCCCGAGGGCGAGCCCGCCTGGCGTATGGAGGTGTCGCCCGACGGCTCGCTGGACCGTCTGACGCTCACCGCGCACTCGGCCTCGTCCGCACCGCTGGAGCCGGGGCAGGTACGGATCTCCGTACGCGCCGCCGGACTGAACTTCCGGGACGCGCTGAACGCGCTGGGCCTCTATCCCGGCGAGGCGGGCCCGCCCGGGATAGAGGGTGCGGGCGTGGTCATCGAGGTCGGGGCCGGCGTGCGGGAACTGGCGCCGGGCGATCGGGTGATGGGGTTGCTGTCCGGTGCGTTCGGGCCGGTCGCGGTCGCGGACGCGAGGATGCTCGTACGGATGCCGGACGGCTGGACGTTCGCCAGAGCGGCTTCGGTGCCCGCCGTATTCCTGACGGCCTACCACGCGCTGATGGACCTCGGGGCGCTGCGGCGGGGCGAACGGCTGCTGGTGCACGCGGCGGCGGGCGGAGTCGGGATGGCTGCCACACAGCTGGCGCACCACCTGGGCGCGGAGGTGTTCGGCACCGCGAGTTCCGGCAAGTGGGACACCCTGCGCGCGCTGGGTCTGGACGACCGGCACATCGCTTCCTCCCGTGACCTCGACTTCGAGCGGAGTTTCGGCCGGGAGCTGGGAGAGGGCGGCTTCGACGTCGTACTGAACTCCCTGGCCAACGAATTCGTGGACGCGTCGCTGCGGCTGCTGCGACCCGGCGGACGGTTCCTGGAGATGGGCAAGACGGACATCCGCGACCCGGAGTCGCTGCCCGGAGTGTCCTACCAGTCGTTCGATCTGACCCGGGTGTCCCCGGACCGCATCCAGCAGATGCTGGTCGCCCTGGTGGAGCTGTTCGAGGGCGGGGTGCTGGAGACCCTGCCGATCACGGTGTGGGACATCCGGCGGGCTCAGGAGGCGTTCCGCCACCTGAGCCAGGCCCGCCACATCGGCAAGGTCGTGCTGATGCTGCCGAGTGACCCCGACCCTGCGGGCACGGTCCTGATCACCGGTGGCACCGGCACGCTCGGCGCACTGCTCGCACGCCACCTCGTCACCCGGCACGGGGTGACCCGGCTGCTGCTGACCAGCCGCAGCGGCCCCACCGCCGCAGGCGCCGACACACTGCACGACGAACTCACCGCACTCGGCGCCCAGGTGACCATCACCGCCTGCGACACCGCGGACCGCGACGCACTCGCCCACCTCCTGTCCACCGTCCCACCGCAGCACCCCCTCACCGCCGTCGTCCACACCGCGGGCATCACCGACGACGCCGTACTGGAAACCCTCACCGCGCCCCGGCTGCACACCGTGCTACGGCCCAAGGTCGACGCGGCCTGGCACCTGCACGAGCTGACCCGGAACCTCGACCTGTCCGCGTTCGTCCTCTACTCCTCCGTCGCCGGACTCCTCGGCAACGCCGGCCAGGCCAACTACGCCGCCGCCAACTCCTTCCTCGACGCCCTCGCCCAACACCGCAGAGCCCACGGACTGCCCGCCACCTCACTGGCCTGGGGACTCTGGGAGGAGACCAGTGCGATCTCCGGGCACCTGGGGCACACCGATCTGGAGCGGCTGGAGCGATCCGGCATCGGAGCACTCCCCAGCGCGCAGGGCATGGAGCTCTTCGACGCCTCGTGGCGTGGCACGGAGGCGCTGGTGGCACCACTGCCGCTGGACCTGCGGAGGCTGCGCGCCGGTACGTCGTCGGCCGACGACGTACCGGCGGTCCTGCGGGAACTGGTACGTGTTCCCGCACGCCGCGCGTCCCTCGCTCCTGCCGCGTCGGCGGCGGCTTCGTGGCCCGGACAGCTCGGCCCGCTGTCACAGCAGGGCCGTCAGGAGCTGCTCGGAGAAGCGGTGCGGGCCGAGGTCGCCTCCGTACTCGGGCATGCGAAGCCCGAAGGGATCGACCTCACCGAGGAGTTCAAGGTCCTCGGGTTCGACTCGCTGACCTCCGTGGAACTGCGCAACCGGCTGAACAGGATCACCGGGCTGCGGCTGTCCGCCACGCTGATCTTCGATCACCCCACTCCGGAAGCGGTCATCCACCACCTCTTGGCGCACCTCGTGCCCGAGGAGGCCGCTCTGGACGTCCGCATCCTGGAGGACGCCGACCGGATGGACGCGGCGATGTCCGCGTTCACCGGAGACAGCAGAACGCACGCGCGCATCGCGGCCCGTCTGGAAGCGCTGCTGCGCAAGTGGAACTCAGTGCAGGACTCCTCCGACCACGTCGGCGACGACCTGGAATCCCTCTCCGACGGCGACTTGTTCGACGCCCTCGACGACGAACTCTCGCGCTAAAGGCATAGGTGCAGCATGTCTACTACGGAAGATCAGCTCCGCGACTACCTCAAGCGCACGACCGCCACCATGCGAGACTACCGGCAACGGCTGCGCGAGGTCGAGGAGAAGGCCCAGGAGCCGGTTGCGGTGGTGGGGATGGCGTGCCGGTTCCCTGGGGGTGTGGAGTCTCCGGAGGATTTGTGGGAGTTGGTGCGCGAGGGCCGGGACGCGGTGTCGGGGTTCCCGACGGGGCGCGGGTGGGACCTGGAGGAGTTGTACGACGCCGACCCCGACCCGTCGCGGACCGGGAAGGTGTACGCGTCGGGTGGTGGTTTCCTGCACGAGGCGGACCGTTTCGACGCGGGGTTCTTCGGGATCAGCCCGGTGGAGGCCGCGGCGATGGATCCGCAGCAGCGGTTGCTGCTGGAGAACGCGTGGGAGGCGGTCGAGCGGGCAGGGATCGACCCCACCTCGCTGCGCGGCAGCGACACCGGAGTCTTCACCGGCCTGATCGTCCAGGAGTACATCGGCGCGCTGACGGAGCTGCCGGACGCGTACGAGGGTTACGTCGGAACCGGCAACACCTCGAGTGTGGCGTCGGGGCGTATCTCCTACACGCTGGGCCTGGAGGGCCCGGCGGTCTCCGTGGACACCGCCTGCTCCTCGTCCCTGGTGGCCATCCACCTGGCGGTCCAATCGCTCCGCAGGGGCGAGTGCACCATGGCACTGGCCGGCGGCGCGACCGTCATGGCCACCCCCCGGACCCTGATCGAATTCAGCCGCCGACGCGGGCTGTCGGCGGACGGACGCTGCCGCGCCTTCGCCCAATCCGCACACGGCACCGGCTTCGCCGAAGGCAGCGGCCTGCTCCTCCTCGAACCCCTCTCACGAGCACGAGCCAACGGACACCGGATCCTGGCCCTCATCCGCGGCACCGCCACCAACCAGGACGGCGCCAGCAACGGCCTCACCGCACCCCACGGCCCCTCCCAGGAACGCGTCATCCGCACCGCACTCACCGACGCCAACCTCCTGCCCGCCGACATCGACGCCATCGAAGCCCACGGCACCGGCACCACCCTCGGCGACCCCATCGAAGCCCAGGCCCTCCTCAACACCTACGGCCAGGAACGAACCACGGACACCCCCGTCTACCTCGGCTCACTCAAATCGAACATCGGCCACACCCAAGCCGCCGCAGGCGTCGGCGGCGTCATCAAAATGATCAAAGCGATGGAACACGCCACCCTCCCCCAGACCCTCCACGTCGACCAGCCCACCACAAAGATCGACTGGACCCAAGGACAGCTCAAACTCCTCACCGCCCCCCTCCCCTGGCCCGACCACAACCGGCCCCGACGAGCAGGCATCTCCTCCTTCGGCATCAGCGGCACCAACGCACACCTCATCCTCGAACAGGGCGAACCCGAGCCGGATCTGATACCCGACGGTACAGAGCCCGCCGATGCGGACTCCGCCCCGCCCGCTCCCTGGATCCTCTCGGCCAAGACCCCACAAGCCCTCCAGGACCAGGCCGCCCGGCTCGCCGCCCACCTCACGGCCCACCCCGAGACCCGCCCCGCCGACATCGCGCACACCCTCGCCACCGGCCGCACCCGCTTCGCCCACCGCGCCCTCCTCACCACCCACGACCACCACAGCGCACTCCGCGCACTCGCCGACGACACACCGCACCCCGGCGTCGTCCAGACAGTCGGCGAGCCGCTGACCGGACAGCCCCGTACGGTCTTCGTCTTTCCCGGCCAGGGCTCCCAGTGGCCCGCGATGGCGCAGGAGTTACTCGCCTCCTCGCCGGTGTTCGCCGAGCGGATCCAGGAATGTGCGCGGGCCCTCGCCCCGCACGTCGACTGGGACCTCCTGGACGTGCTGCACCGCCGGGAGGGCGCGCCCTCGCTGGAGCGGGTGGACGTGATCCAGCCGGTGCTGTGGGCCGTGATGATCGGTCTGGCCGCGCTGTGGCAGTCCAAGGGGGTACGTCCGGCCGCGGTGATCGGGCACTCCCAGGGGGAGATCGCCGCGGGCTGTGTCGCGGGGGCCCTCACCCTGGAGGACTCCGCGAAGATCGTGGCGGTGCGGAGCCTGGCGCTCGGCAGCCTGGCGGGCACCGGCGCCATGGCCTCCATCGCCGCACCGGCCGCCGAGGTCCGCGCACGGCTCGCGGCGGACTCCGACGGGGTCGAGATCGCGGCGATCAACGGCCCGTCGTCCACGGTGGTGTCGGGTGCCCCGGATGCCGTGGACGCCCTGGTGACCCGCTGCCACGCCGACGAGATCGCGGCGCGCAGGATCGCCGTGGACTACGCCTCGCACTCGGCGAGCGTGGAGCCGCTGCGCGAACGGCTCGTGTCCGAGCTGGCCGGCATCGTCCCGGTCGGCTCCGACATCGCCTTCTACTCCAGCGTGACCGGCGAACGGCTCGACCCGACCCGCCTCGACGGCGCGTACTGGTACCAGAACCTCCGCGGCTCGGTGGAGTTCGAGCGGGCGGTCCTCGCCGCGGCCGCCGACGGACACCAGGTCTTCGTCGAGTCCAGCCCGCACCCGGTGCTGACGGCGGGCATCGAGGAAGCGCTGGCGACCGGCGAGGCGACCACCGTGGCGGTGGGCTCGCTGCGCCGTGACCAGGACTCCGCACAGCAGCTCCTGGACAACGCGGCCCGCCTCTACGCCCAGGGCGTATCGGTGGACTGGTCGTCGGGGCTGCCGGGCGGGCGCCCGGTGGAACTGCCCACGTACGCCTTCCAGTACGCCTCCTACTGGCTCCCCAACACCACGGGCGCCCCCAGCGGGGACGCGGCGGGCCTGGGTCTGGGCGTCGCCGCCCACCCGTTGCTGGGCGCCGAACTCCAGCACTCGGACGGGCGGGGGTGGTCGTTGACCGGCCGGATCTCGCCGCGCACGCATTCCTGGCTGGCAGACCACGCGATCGGCGCCGCCGTGCCGCTGCCCGCGAGCGTCTTCGTCGAACTGGTCACCGCCGTCGGCGACCGTGCCGGAGCCGACCGCATCGACGAACTCACGCTCGGCACCCCGCTGTTCCTCGCCCCGGACTCTTCGGCCGACCTCCAGGTGACGGCCGATGCCCTCGCGGACGAGCGCTGGTCGGTGCGCGTGCACGCGCGCACCGCGGGAGAGGACGAGCCCTGGACGTGCCACGCCACAGGTGTGCTGTCCCTCGGCGACGGGACGGCCGCCGCACTGCCCGCCCCGCGTCCGCGCGACGCGTCCCCCGTCGACGTCGGCACCCTCTACGCCGACCTGGCGGAAGGCGGCTACGCGTACGGCTTCGCCTTCCGGGCGGTCACCGCCGCCTGGCGCGACGGCACGGACCTCCATGCCGAACTCCGTCTCCCCGACGGTCTCGACACCACCGGTTACGGCATCCACCCCGCACTCCTGGACGCCGCGCTGCACCTGACGGCGCTGGACGCGCTGCCCGCCGTCCGGCAGCCCGCCGTGCTCTCCGGAGTGGAGCTGTACGCGTCCGGGGCCGCCGCCGTGCGGGTACGGATCAGCCCGGTCTCCGAAGGGACCTTCGAGATACTGGCCACCGACGTCGTCGGGCTGCCCGTCCTGCACATCGCGGAAGTGACCCTGCGCCCGGTCGTCGCGGTCGACACCTCGAACGCGGACGTGACCGAGCAGGAGCGGGACACGCTGTTCGCACTGGACTGGCCGGTGTTCGGCAGGACGGACGGCAGGCGTCCCGCCGAAGCCGAAGGCCACAACCGTGGTCACCGGAAGTGGGCGGTCCTCGGAAGCCAGGACCCGGCTATCGCGGGCGCGGTCCGCCATGCCGACCTGGGCGCTCTGGTGCGTGCCGTCGAGGCGGGCGCCGACGTTCCCGAAGTCGTGCTCGTGGCGGTGCCGCACGGTGCCGGCGGCACGGACGGCGGCGATCACGGGGCGGTGGCGGCCGCCGCGCACGCCGCCGCGGCGCACTGTCTGGAGCTCGTACAGCAATGGCTTTCGCAGGAGCGGTTCAGTACGACGCACCTCGTCCTGGTGACCCGCGGCGCGGTGGCGGCCACCGCGGACGAGGACGTACCGGACCTGGCCGGCGCCACCCTCTGGGGTCTCCTGCGATCCGCCCAGTCGGAACACCCGGGCCGCTTCACCCTCCTCGACATCGGGGTCGGAGCCGCTGTCGACGCCGAGGACGTCCGCACCGCCATTACCACAGGTCTCAGCCGTGACGAACCCCAACTCGCCTTGCGTGAGGGCCAGTTGTCGGCACCTCGGCTGCGCAGGACGGCTCCGCGGGGCGGAGGCGCCGAGCCGGCGTCGAAGCCCGCGGGCCCGCCTCTGAACCCTGCGGGCACGGTCCTGATCACCGGTGGCACCGGCACGCTCGGCGCACTGCTCGCACGCCACCTCGTCACCCGGCACGGGGTGACCCGGCTGCTGCTGACCAGCCGCAGCGGCCCCACCGCCGCAGGCGCCGACACACTGCACGACGAACTCACCGCACTCGGCGCCCAGGTGACCATCACCGCCTGCGACACCGCAGACCGCGACGCACTCGCCCACCTCCTGTCCACCGTCCCACCGCAGCACCCCCTCACCGCCGTCGTCCACACCGCGGGCATCACCGACGACGCCGTACTGGAAACCCTCACCGCGCCCCGGCTGCACACCGTGCTACGGCCCAAGGTCGACGCGGCCTGGCACCTGCACGAGCTGACCCGGAACCTCGACCTGTCGGCGTTCGTCCTCTACTCCTCCGTCGCCGGACTCCTCGGCAACGCGGGCCAGGCCAACTACGCCGCCGCCAACTCCTTCCTCGACGCCCTCGCCCAACACCGCAGAGCCCACGGACTGCCCGCCACCTCACTGGCCTGGGGACTCTGGGAGAACGCGAGCGGCATCACCGCCGCGCTGGACGACGCCGAGCGCACACGCATCCGGCGCTCCGGCATCGCCCCGCTGTCCGACGCGCAGGCGCTGGCGCTCTTCGACCTGTCGCTGCACGCCGCGCCGCCGCTCCTCGCCCCCGTACGGCTCGACATCCCGGCCCTGCGCGCCCAGCCCGCCGCGCCACCGCTGCCCCCGATACTGCGGCGCCTGGTGCGGCGTCCCCGTAGGGTCGCGGCCGGTGCGGCCGAGGCCGCCTCGTCCACCGGCGGCGACGGCGGGTCGCGGGGCCGTGAGGAAATGGAGCTGGTACGCGCCCTGCTCACCCGGCACCCCGCGGTGCGGCACGCTGTGGTGGCACGTCGGAGCAACGAGTCCGGAGCACACCGGTTGGTCGCCTATGCGGTCCCGGAGGAGGCCGGATTCCACGCCGCGCTCGTCCTCGACGACCTCGCCGACCGGCTGCCCCTTCCTCTGTCGGCCCTCACCGCCGTAGGGCCCCGTGACCTGCCGCCTTCCGCCGCCCTGCCCGCCCCCGAAACCGCCCCGACCGGTCCCGGCGCACCGCGCACCGCACGGGAGGAAATCCTGTGCGCCCTGATCGCCGAGGTGCTCGGCCTGGCGGCCGTCGGCCGCCAGGCCGGGTTCTTCGACCTGGGCGGACACTCGCTGCTCGCCACCCGCCTGATCAGCCGGATCCGCAGCGTGCTGGGCGTGGAGCTGGCCGTCGGCACGCTGTTCGAGACGCCGAACGCGGCCGCGTTGGCCGAACGGCTCGACGTCAGCGGTGACGGCGGGCGGCGCCCCGCCCTGCTCCCGGCACCGCGACCGGACACGCTGCCGCTCTCCTTCGCCCAGCAGCGCCTGTGGTTCCTGCACAAGCTGGAGGGCCCCTCCGCGACGTACAACGTGCCCCTTGTCCTGTGGTTGAGCGGCGAGCTGGACCGCGGAGCGCTGGAAGCGGCCCTGTACGACGTGGTGGCACGGCACGAGTCGCTGCGCACCGTCTTCCCGGAGCAGGACGGGCTGCCCCGTCAGGAGATCCTGGGCACCGACCGGGCACGCCTGGAACTGCACACCGGCGACGTCGCGCCCGAGGGGCTGACGGCGGCGCTCGCGGATGCCTCGCGCCACGAGTTCGACCTGTCGGCGGACATCCCGATCCGGGCCCGGCTGCTGCGCACCGGGCCGCAGGAGCACGTCCTGGTCCTGGTGCTGCACCACATCGCGGGCGACGGCTGGTCCGTCGTACCGCTGGCGCGCGACCTGGCCACCGCGTACCGCGCACGGGGCGGGGGCGAGGGCCCGCAGTGGGGGCCGCTGCCGGTGCAGTACGCCGACTACACACTCTGGCAGCGCGAACTGCTCGGCGACGCTGACGACCCCGACAGCCTGTTCGGGCAACAGGTCGCGTACTGGCGTGCGCAGTTGGCGGAACTTCCCGGCCAGGTGACCGCGCCCACGGACCGGCAGCGGCCGGCCGTCGCCTCGTACCGGGGCGAGGTCACCCGGTTCACCCTGGAGCCCGGCCTGCACCGGGAGCTGAGCGATCTGGCCAGGGCTCACGACGCCACCGTCTTTATGGTGCTGCACGCCGCGATGGCCGCCCTGCTGACCCGTCTGGGAGCAGGTACCGACATCCCGCTGGGCAGTGGTGTCGCGGGTCGCATGGACGAAGCCCTGGACGACCTGGTGGGCTTCTTCGTCAACATGTTGACGCTGCGCGCCGACACCTCGGGTGATCCGAGCTTCACCGAACTCATCGGCCGGGTGCGGGAGACCAGTCTCGCCGCCTACGCCCATCAGGACGTACCGTTCGAGCACTTGGTGGAGGAGCTCAACCCGGAGCGCTCCAGCGCTCATCACCCCCTCTTCCAGGTCGCGTTGACCCTCCAGAGCAATGAGCGAGCCACGTTCGACATGCCCGGACTGCGGGTGCGCCCGGAGCTCGCCGGCACCGGAACCTCGCGCTTCGACCTGTTCTTCAGCCTCACCGAGAGCCACGGCGGGGACGCCGAACCCACCGGGATCGACGCGTACGTCGAGTACGCGACGGATCTCTTCGACGCCGCCACCATCGAGACGCTGATCGCGCGCTGGACCCGAATGCTGCACGAGATGGCGGCCGACCCCGGGCGCACCCTCGCACAGAGCGACCTCCTCACTGCCGCGGAGCGCGACGAGATCACGGGCGGCTGGGCCGACCTCGCGGCACCGCACGACGGACCGGCCCTGGTCGAGTCCTTCGAAGCACACGCGGCCCGCGCCCCGCAGGCCCTCGCCGTGGTCGCCGACGGCGAACACCTCACCTACGCGGAGCTCGACGCACGGGCCAACCGCGTAGCGCACTGGCTGATCGGCCGGGGCATCGGACCCGAGCAGACCGTCGCCGTCGTGTTCGAGCGTTCCGCCGCACTGACGGTCGCCGTCCTCGGTGTGCTCAAGGCCGGTGCGGCGTACCTGCCGATCGACCCGGACTACCCGGGCGACCGGGTGACGCACATGCTCACCGACGCGCGTCCCGCGCTGGTCCTCACCACCGTCGCGCTGGCGGGAAGCCTGCCGGAGACCGCCGGGGTCGCCGTCGCCGCCCTGGACGCCCCCGGCACCCGCACGGCCGTGGACAGCTGCCCTGCGAACATCCCGGGCGACCGGGACCGGACCGCCCCGCTGCGGCCGTCCCACCCCGCCTACGTCATCTACACCTCAGGATCCACCGGCCGCCCCAAGGGTGTCGTGGTCCCGCACCGGGGCCTCGCGAGCCTGGCGTCGACCCTGCACAGGGAGTGCCGCGTCGATGCCGACTCCCGGGTCCTCCAGCTCTCCTCGCCCAGCTTCGACGCCTCCGTGCTCGAAATGGTGATGGCCTTCACCTCCGGGGCCGCACTGGTCGTCGGAGCCCGGGACCGGCTCGTCGGTGAGGAGCTGGCCCAGGTTCTCGCCGACCGGCGGATCACCCACGCGCTCATTCCGCCGTCGGTCCTCGCGACACTGCCCGCAGGGTCCGCCGAGCGGCTGACGGACTTCGCGACCCTGATCGTGGGTGCCGAGGCCTGCCCGCCCGACCTGGTCGAGCGGTGGTCCGCCGGGCGGCTGATGGTCAACGCGTACGGGCCGACCGAGTTCACCGTCTGCGCAGCCATCAGCGGCCCGCTCGCAGGCAGCGAGGCCCCGATCGGCGGTCCCGTCGACGACGCCCGCGCCTACGTCCTGGACGAGCAGCTGCGGCTGGTACCCCCGGGTGTGCGGGGAGAGCTCTATCTGACGGGCGCCGGGCTGGCCCGCGGCTACCTCAACCGGCCGGGCCTCACCGGCGAGCGTTTCATCGCCGACCCCTATGGGGCCGAGGGCTCCCGGATGTACCGCACCGGCGACATGGCACGGTGGACGGCCGACGGCCGGCTGCACTTCGCCGGGCGGGCGGACCAGCAGGTCAAGATCCGGGGCTTCCGGATCGAACCGGGGGAGATCGAGGCCGCGCTGCGCGAGCGGCCCGGCGTCGCACGCGCCGTCGTGGTCGTCCGCGAGGACACCCCGGGTGACCAGCGCCTGGTCGCCTACGTCGTACCCGAAACGGACGGTGCCCCGCCGCGGGACACCCCGCCCGGCACGGACCCGTCCGTCCCGGCCGACACGGACGCCTCCGCTCAGGACGAGGCCGACGCCAGGACCCCGGCCCCGGCCGCCGTCACCGAGCAGATCGGCGAATGGCGGGACATCTACGACTCCGTGTACGCCGGAGCCGACGCCGAACGCCCCGGCCTGGGACACGACTTCACCGGCTGGAACAGCTCCTACGACGACGCCCCGATCCCGCTCGACGAAATGCGCGCCTGGCGCGACGCGGCCGTCGCCCGGATCATGGAGGCCGCCCCGCGTCGCATCCTGGAGATCGGCGTCGGTTCCGGTCTGCTGCTCGGTCCGCTGGTGCCGCAGGTGGAGACGTACTGGGCGACGGACTTCTCCGCGCCGACGATCGAGCGGCTGACCAGCCAGGTCGAAGCGGCCGGCTGGAGCGACCGGGTGACGCTCGACTGCCGGTCGGCCGAGGTGACCGAGGGGCTGCCCGTCGGATACTTCGACACCGTGGTCCTCAACTCGATCGTCCAGTACTTCCCGGACGCCGACTACTTCTCCCGGGTCCTGGACGGAGCGCTGAACCTGCTGGCCCCGGGTGGGCGCATCGTCGTCGGCGACGTCCGCAATCGGGCTTCGCTGCGCGCCTTCCAGACCGCGATCCACTCGCAGCGCGCCGACGCCTCGGGCGTCGCCGAGTCCGGCAGCGACCGGATGAGGGCCTCGGTCGAGCGCGCCATGGTGGTGGAGAAGGAACTGGTCATCGATCCGGACTTCTTCACCGTCTGGGCGCGGGGCCACGCCACCCTGGGCGCCGTCGACATCCGCCTCAAGCGCGGCGCCGACCACAACGAACTGACCCGGCACCGCTACGAGGTGGTGCTGCACAAGAGCGCACCGGCCACCGTGCCGTGCTCCCTCGCCGACCTCCCCGAGCTGGTGTGGGGCCAGGACCTCGACGGGCTGGCCGCGCTGCCCGCCGCACTGGCCCGGCACTCCGGCCCGGTCCGGTTGACCGGCCTGGTCAACGACCGCCTCTCGGCGGAGGTCGCCGCCGCGCGCGCCCTGGCACAGGGGGAGTCCACCGACCGCATCCGCCGCCGCCTGAACGGCACCGGCGCCGCATCCTCCACGGAGCCCCGGCCCAACGGGGTGGACCCCGAGTCCCTGCACGCCTGGGCGGCGCGGCACGGCCACCGCGTTCTGACGACCTGGTCGCCGCGCACCGCCGACGCATTCGAAGCGGTGTTCCTGCCCGACGGCGACCCGGCGACGCCCGGCACGGTGTCGCCCCACACCGTGTACACGGATCTCTACCGCCCGGCGGCCACCGCGGGATCGCTCCGGTCCCTGGTCAACAACCCGCTGGGGACGCGTACCACCGGCCAACTGCTGGCGGGCCTGCGGGACGCGCTGCGCGAACGGTTCCCCGCGTACATGGTCCCGTCGGCCGTCGTGGCGATCGAGGAACTGCCCCTGACGCCCAGCGGCAAGCTGGACCGTCGTGCGCTGCCCGCGCCCGACTACACCTCGGCGGACCGCCGCGCGCCCAGCACGCCGCGCGAGGAGGCCCTCTGCACGCTCTTCGCCGAGGTGCTCGGCCTGACGGAAGCCGGTGTGGACGACGCGTTCTTCGACCTGGGCGGGCACTCGTTGCTCGCCACCCGCCTGATCAGCCGCATCCGCGGCACGCTCGGCGTCGAACTCCCGCTACGGGTCCTCTTCGAGTTCCCGACGGTGGCGGGACTGGCCCAGTGGCTCGACGCCGCGGGGACCGGGCCCATCGACGCCCCGCGCCGCCCGGAACTGGCACCGGGGCAGCGCCCCGACGTGCTGCCGCTGTCCTACGCGCAGCAGCGGCTCTGGTTCCTCCACCAGTTGGAGGGTCCGTCGGCGACGTACAACATGCCGTTGGCGCTGCGCCTGACGGGCGAGCTCGACGAGGCCGCGTTGCGCGGGGCGCTGGACGATCTGCTGGCGCGTCACGAAGCCCTGCGCACCGTCTTCCGCGACACCGAAGGCGGCCGGCCCGAACAACTGGTCCTACCCGCCGGACACATACGCCTCAACTGGCAGACCATGCGCCCCGACGCGGCGGACCTCCAGGACGCACTCGCCGCAGCGGCCCGCCACGCCTTCGCACTGGACACCGACATCCCCATACGCGCAACCCTGTTCAGCACCTCCCCCGACGAACACGTGCTACTGATCCTCCTGCACCACATCGCGGGCGACGGCTGGTCGCTGACCCCCCTGGCCCGCGACCTGATGGACGCCTACACCGCCCGCGCGCAGGACCGCACCCCGGACCTGGCACCGCTGCCGGTCCACTACGCCGACTACACCCTCTGGCAACGCGAACTGCTCGGCCAGAGCACCGACCCCGACAGCACACTGAGCCGACAGGTGGCGTACTGGCGCGAACAGCTCGCCGACCTCCCCGAGCTGGTGACCGTCCCGACCGACCACCCCCGACCCGCCGTGGCCACCTACGCCGGCGACGCACAGCCCTTCCACATCAGCGCCGAACTGCACACACGGATCACACAGGTGGCACGCGCATGCGACGCCACGATCCACATGGTGCTCCAAGCCTCCCTCGCCGCACTCCTCACCCGCCTCGGCGCAGGCACCGACGTGCCGATCGGCAGCCCCATCGCCGGACGCACCGACGAAGCACTCGACCACCTCATAGGCGTCTTCATCAACACCCTCGTCCTACGCACCAACACCACAGGCGACCCGACCTTCACCGAACTCATCGGCCGCGTACGGGAAACAAACCTCGGCGCCTACGCCCACCAGGACGTCCCCTTCGAACACCTGGTGGAGGAGCTCAACCCGCAGCGCTCAACCGCCCACCACCCCCTCTTCCAGATCATCCTCACCCTCCAGAACAACGAACAACCCCACTTCGACCTCCCCGGACTCCACGTCCGCCCCGAAGCCCTGCACTCCGGAGTCTCCCGGGTCGACCTCACCCTCAGCCTCACCGAACAACACGACACACACGGACAACCCGCAGGCATCGAAGGCTTCGCCGAGTTCGCCACCGACCTCTACGACCCACACACCATCACCACCCTCACCACCCGCTGGACCAACTACCTCACCACCCTCACCACCCAACCCCACCAACCCATCACCCACCCCGACATCCTCACCGCGCAGGAGAGCGAACGCTTCCAGGCGGACTGGGAGGCGGCGGCGCATCCCCCCGCCGCACGGACGCTCGCCGAGGCGTTCCGCGCCCGGGTCGAGAGCGAGCCGGACGCCGTCGCGGTAGTGGCGGGCGAGGTCTCGCTGACGTACGCACAGCTCGACGCGCGGGCGGACCGGCTGGCCCGGGACCTCGTGCGCCGAGGCGTCGGCACGGAACGCGTGGTGGCGCTCGCCATGGCACGCTCGGCGAGCTTCGTGGTGGCCGTGCTGGCCGTCATGAAGGCGGGCGGCGCCTACGTCTCGCTCGACGAACGGTACCCACAGAGCCAGATCCGGCTGATGTGGACGGACAACGAGGTCACGCTCCTGCTGACCGACAGCGCCTCGCGCGTGCCTGAGTTCGTGCCCGCGTCTCAGGTGCTGCTGCTCGGCGCGGCAACCGCCACGGACACCACCGACGCCCCGGGAGCGGCTCTCGCATCCGGCGATGCAGCGAACTCTGCACCCCAACGCCTCTATCAATGCGACCAGTTGGCGTGCGTGATCTACACGTCGGGTTCCACGGGCAAGCCGAAGGGCATCGCACTCACCCACGCCGACATCACGGCGCTCGCCGACGATCCGACCGTCGGCCGGCACCCCGAGCGCGTGCTCCTGCACTCACCGACCGCCTGGGACGCGCTGCCCCTGGAACTGTGGATGCCGCTGCTGCTCGGCGGCCGGGTCGTCATCGCGCCGGACGTACGGCTCGACGCGGCGGCCCTGCGTGACATCCTCATGGAGCACCGCATCACCTCGATGTGGATCACGGCGGGTCTGTTCAAGGTGATGGCCGAGGAGTGCCCCGAGGCCTTCGTCCACATGAAGCAGGTCTTCACCGGTGGCGAAGTGGTACCGCCGCAGGCGGTCCGGCGGGTGCTGGACGCCTGCCCGCAGACCGCTGTGATCAATGGTTACGGCCCCGGCGAGACGACCACCTTCGCCACCCTGCACGTGATGGCGTCGCAGGACGCACTCGCGACGAGCCTGCCCATCGGCCGCCCGGTCACCGGCATGCGGGTCTACGTCCTCGACGACCGGCTGCGGCTGACTCCGCCCGGCGTCCCGGGCGAGCTGTACGTGGCCGGGACCGGCATGGCACGCGGTTATCTCGGCCGCCCCGGCCTCAGCGCACAGCGCTTCGTCGCCGACCCCTACGGCCCCGCGGGTGCACGGATGTACCGCACGGGCGACCTCGCCCTCTGGAACGGCACGGGCCAGGCCGAGTTCGTAGGCCGCGCCGACCATCAGGTCAAGGTCCGCGGCTTCCGCATCGAGCCCGGCGAGGTCGAGGCGGCGCTGCGCGGGCTGGACGGCGTGACGCAGGCCGCCGTAGTAGTGCACGAGGTCCAGGAGGGCGACCGCCGTCTTGTCGGCTACGTCGTGGCCAAGGAGGGCGCCGACCTCGCCGACGCGCGGGATCTGCTGCGGCTCGTCCTGCCGGAGTACATGGTGCCGTCGGCCGTCATGCCGCTGGCCTCCCTGCCGTTGACGCTCAACGGCAAGCTGGACCGTCGTGCACTGCCCGCGCCCGACTTCTCCTCCCAGGTCGGCGGACGGGAGCCGCGCACGAAGCAGGAGAAGGTGCTGTGTGCGTTGTTCGCCGACGTGCTCGGCCTGAACCGGGTCGGCGTGGACGACCGGTTCTTCGAACTGGGTGGCCACTCGCTGCTCGCCACCGTGCTCGTCAGCCGCATCCGCGGGGAACTCGGCGTCGAACTTCCGCTGCGCGCCCTGTTCGAGACGCCGACCGTGGCCGGACTCGCCGCGCGGCTCGACGAGGGCACCGGTCTGGACCTGTGGCCGCGCCCGGAACTGCGCCCGGCGGTCCGTCTGGAGGCGCCGCCGCTGTCCTTCGCGCAGCAGCGGCTCTGGTTCCTCCACCAGTTGGAGGGTCCGTCGGCGACGTACAACATGCCGTTGGCGCTGCGCCTGACGGGCGAGCCGGACCGGGAGGTGCTGCGGGCCGCGCTCGATGACGTCGTGGCGCGCCACGAGTCCCTGCGCACCCTGTTCGCGGACAGTGCCGGGACTCCCCGCCAGGCCGTCCTCGCCCCGGACGAAGCCCGGGTGACGTTCACGGCCACCGACACCACGGTGACCGAGCTGACCGGCGCGCTGGAGAGGGCAGCACGGTACGCCTTCGACCTGGCCGCCGAACTGCCCATACGGGCGACCCTGTTCAGCACCTCCCCCGACGAACACGTGCTGCTGATCCTGCTGCACCACATCGCGGGCGACGGCTGGTCGCTGACCCCCCTGGCCCGCGACCTGATGGCCGCCTACACCGCCCGCGCGCAGGACCGCACCCCGGACCTGGCACCGCTGCCGGTCCACTACGCCGACTACACCCTCTGGCAACGCGAACTGCTCGGCCAGAGCACCGACCCCGACAGCACGCTGAGCCGGCAGGTGGCGTACTGGCGCGAACAGCTCGCCGACCTCCCGGAACTGGTGACCGTCCCGACCGACCACCCCCGACCCGCCGTGGCCACCTACGCCGGCGACGCACAGCCCTTCCACATCAGCGCCGAATTGCATACACGGATCACACAGGTAGCACGCGCATGCGACGCCACGATCTACATGGTGCTCCAAGCCTCCCTCGCCGCACTCCTCACCCGCCTCGGCGCAGGGACCGACGTGCCGATCGGCAGCCCCATCGCCGGACGCACCGACGAAGCACTCGACCACCTCATAGGCGTCTTCATCAACACCCTCGTCCTACGCACCAACACCACAGGCGACCCGATCTTCACCGAACTCGTGGGCCGGGTGAGGGAGTCGAGCCTCGGCGCGTACGCCCACCAGGACGTCCCCTTCGAGCACCTGGTGGAGGAGCTCAACCCGCAGCGCTCAACCGCCCACCACCCCCTCTTCCAGGTGATGCTCACCCTCCAGAACAACGAACAACCCCACTTCGACCTCCCCGGACTCCACGTCCGCCCCGAAGCCCTGCACTCCGGAGTCTCCCGGGTCGACCTCACCCTCAGCCTCACCGAACAACACGACACACACGGACAACCCGCAGGCATCGAAGGCTTCGCCGAGTTCGCCACCGACCTCTACCACCCGCACACCATCACCACACTCACCACCCGCTGGACCAACTACCTCACCACCCTCACCACCCAACCCCACCAACCCATCACCCACCCCGACATCCTCACCACACACGAGTACCACCAGGTGCTCACGGCGTGGAACGACACCTCGCACGAGGTGCCCGACACCACCCTGCCGGAGCTGTTTGCGGCGCAGGTCGCACGCACCCCGGACGCCCTCGCGCTGGTCCACGAGGCCACGGAGCTGACGTATGCGCAGCTCGACGCCCGCAGCAACCTGCTGGCCCACCAGTTGATCGAGAGGGGCGTACGGCCCGGTGGCACCGTCGGCGTGGCGCTGCCGCGTTCGGTGGAGCTGGTCGTGGCGCTGCTGGCCGTGCACAAGGCCGGTGCGGCGTACCTCCCGCTGGATCTGGACTATCCGGCAGAGCGGCTCGCCTTCATGCGTGCCGACGCCAGGCCCGAGCTCGTACTCGACGATCGCAACGCCCTCGCCGCCCTGACCGGCGCGGCCACCTCGGACGGTACGCACGGGCCGTCCGTGGCGCTCTCGCCCGAGCTTCCCGCGTACGTGATCTACACCTCGGGTTCCACGGGCACGGCGAAGGGTGTCGTGGTCCCGCACCGCGGGGTCGTGAACCGGCTGCTGTGGATGCAGGACGCCTACCGACTCGCGCCCGACGACCGGGTCCTGCAGAAGACCCCGTCGAGCTTCGACGTGTCGGTGTGGGAGTTCTTCTGGCCGTTGATCACCGGTGCGGCGCTGGTCATGGCCGCGCCCCAGGGGCACAAGGACCCGGCCTATCTCGCCGAGCTGATCAGGACGCGACGGATCACCACCGCGCACTTCGTTCCGTCGATGCTGGACGTCTTCCTCGCCGAACCCGCCTCCGCGCGGTGCACCACGCTGCGCCGGGTGATCTGCAGCGGCGAGGCGCTGTCCGCCGCTCTGGCGGAGCGCTTCCGGTCAACCGTCGGAGCCGAGTCGACTGTCGGTGCCGAACTGCACAACCTCTACGGCCCCACCGAAGCCTCGATCGACGTCACCGCCTGGCACTGTCGCGCGGACAGCGGGGTGGTGCCGATCGGCCGCCCGGTCTGGAACACTCGCACCTATGTGCTCGACGCGACGCTGCGCCCGGTCCCGCCGGGTGGCACCGGAGAGCTCTATCTGGCCGGCACCCAGCTGGCTCTCGGCTACCTGAACCGTTCCGGGCTGACGGCCGAGCGGTTCATCGCCGACCCGCACGGTCCCGCGGGATCCCGGATGTACCGCACCGGGGACCTCGCCCGCTGGACCGGGGACGGGATGCTGGAGTTCCTCGGCCGGTCGGACGACCAGGTCAAGATCCGCGGGATCCGGATCGAACTCGGCGAGATCGAAGCTGCGTTGACCCGTCACCCGTCCATCGGCACAGCGGTGGTCGTGGCCCGCCAGGATCAGCTGGCCGCCTATCTGGTGCCCTCGGCGGACTTCTCGACGCCCCCCGGCGCGGAGGAGATCCGTGCGTACCTCGGCACCTCGCTGCCCGCCTACATGATTCCGGCGGCCTTCGTCACCTTGCCGCAGCTGCCGCTGACCACCAACGGCAAGCTGGACCGTCGTGCGCTGCCCGCGCCCGACTTCTCCGCCCGGGTCGGCGGACGGGAGCCGCGCACCGAGCACGAGAGCTCGCTGTGCGCGGCCTTCGCCGACGTACTGGGGCTCGATACGGTCGGCGCCGACGACGACTTCTTCACCCTCGGCGGCCACTCGCTGCTGGTGATGCGACTGGTGAGCAGGGTCCGGGACCGCCTGGGCGTGGAGATCCCGGTGCGCGCCGTCTTCGACGCCCCGACGCCCGCCGGGCTCGCGCTGCACATGGACGCGGACGGACAGGCCAGGAAGCGGCTGACGGCGGGCGAGCGGCCCGAGGTGCTGCCGTTGTCGTTCGCGCAGCAGCGGCTGTGGTTCCTGTACGAGCTGGAGGGTCCGTCGGCGACGTACAACATGCCGTTGGCGCTGCGCCTGACGGGCGAACTCGACGAGGCCGCGTTGCGCGGGGCACTGGACGATCTGCTGGCGCGTCACGAAGCCCTGCGCACCGTCTTCCGCGACACCGAAGGCGGCCGGCCCGAACAGCTGGTCCTGCCCGCCGGACACATACGCCTCAACTGGCAGACCATGCGCCCCGACGCGGCGGACCTCCAGGACGCACTCGCCGCAGCGGCCCGCCACGCCTTCGCACTGGACACCGACATCCCCGTACGCGCGACCCTGTTCAGCACCTCCCCCGACGAACACGTGCTACTGATCCTGCTGCACCACATCGCGGGCGACGGCTGGTCGCTGACCCCCCTGGCCCGCGACCTGATGGCCGCCTACACCGCCCGTGTGGACGGTCGTGCCCCGGACCTGGCACCGCTGCCGGTCCACTACGCCGACTACACCCTCTGGCAGCGCGAACTGCTCGGCCAGAGCACCGACCCCGACAGCACACTGAGCCGACAGGTGGCGTACTGGCGCGAACAGCTCGCCGACCTCCCCGAGCTGGTGACCGTCCCGACCGACCACCCCCGACCCGCCGTGGCCACCTACGCCGGCGACGCACAACCCTTCCACATCAGCGCCGAACTGCACACACGCATCACACAGGTGGCACGCGCATGCGACGCCACGATCCACATGGTGCTCCAAGCCTCCCTCGCCGCACTCCTCACCCGCCTCGGCGCAGGCACCGACGTGCCGATCGGCAGCCCCATCGCCGGACGCACCGACGAAGCACTCGACCACCTCATAGGCGTCTTCATCAACACCCTCGTCCTACGCACCAACACCACAGGCGACCCGACCTTCACCGAACTCATCGGCCGCGTACGGGAAACAAACCTCGGCGCCTACGCCCACCAGGACGTCCCCTTCGAACACCTCGTCGAAGAACTCAACCCCCAGCGCTCAACCGCCCACCACCCCCTCTTCCAGATCATCCTCACCCTCCAGAACAACGAACAACCCCACTTCGACCTCCCCGAACTCCACATCCGCCCCGAAGCCCTGCACTCCGGAGTCTCCCGGGTCGACCTCACCCTCAGCCTCACCGAACAACACGACACACACGGACAACCCGCAGGCATCGAAGGCTTCGCCGAATTCGCCACCGACCTCTACCACCCACACACCATCACCACCCTCACCACCCGCTGGACCAACTACCTCACCACCCTCACCACCCAACCCCACCAACCCATCACCCACCCCGACATCCTCACCACACACGAGCAGGAACAGCTCCTCCAGGCTCAGGAGCAACCCGAGCACCCCGGCCCAGAAACCGCCTGGATCACTGATTTCCAGGACCTGGCGTCACGCATCCCGGACGCCACTGCCCTGGAGCACGACGGCAGGGCCGTGACCTACGGCGAGCTCAACGCCCGGTCCAACCGCGTCGCGCACTGGCTGACGGGGCTCGGGGTCGGCGAGGGCACGGACGTCGCCGTACTGCTGGACCCGTCCTTCGACCGCGTCGCCACCTTGCTCGGCGTCCTCAAGACCGGCGCCGCGTGCCTGGCACTGGACCCGGCCCACCCAGCCGCGTACACGACACGCCTCATCAACGAGGCGCATCCCGCGCTGGTGATCACAGCAGGCCCGGCCGCAGATCACATCGTGGGCCCGCTGCCCGACGCGTGCGTCGCCGTGTCCCTCGACGGGCACGACGCGGCGGCCGTCCCGCGGACACGCCCGCAGACGGGCCCCGTGCGAACGGATCCGGCCGACCCAGCCGCCTGGACGCGCCCGGCATTCGTGACGTACGCGGCCGGCGCCGACGGGCGCCTGGCCCGCGTCGTCGTACCCCATCCGCACCTTGCCCGGCTCGCACGCTCACTGCGCCACGGGGCCGCTGTGAACGGCGACTCCCGCGTCTCGCACCTGGCATCGCCCGGTACCGGCGCCGAACTCCTCGAACTGGCTGCACTTGCGACGGGAGCCGCACTGGTGCTCGCCGGAGCGCGCGAGCCGGCGGGCGAAGAGCTGGCCCGGGTGCTCGATGAACACCGGATCACCTACACGGTGCTCGCGCCGTCGCAGTTGGCCTCGCTCGCCGGCGACGCGATGCCCTCGCCGGCCGGGGTGACCACGCTCGTGGTCACCGGCGAACCGGATGCGCCAGGACTCCTCGCGCGTTGGTCGGCGGGCCGCCGGATCCTGCGGGCCCTCGGGTCCGTCGGGCTGCCGCACCTCGACCCGACGGCCCATGTGCTGGACGGACGACTCCGCCCGACGCCGTACGGCGTACCCGGATCCCTGTACCTCGTCGGCTCCGGCCCGGCACCAGAGGACACCGGTGCGGTCGGCAGCAGCACGGCGTGGATGCCTGCCGCACTGCGCGGTCCGGCAGGGGCATGGATCTACCGCACCGGCGACGTGGCGCGCCGCGAGCGCGACGGCCGCCTGCGGCTGCTCGGCCGGGACGACGCGCGCGTCGTCCTGCGGGGGACCGCCTTCGCCCTCGCCGAGGTCGAGACGGTACTGCGCGAGCGGCCCGGCGTGACCCAAGCGGCCGTGTCGCTCCACGAGGACGCGGCGGGCGAACGGCGAGTGGTCGCCTATGTGGTCCCCGCCGTCGCCAACCAGTTCTCCGCCACCCGGGTGCACGAGGAGCTGGCGGAGCTGCTGCCCGCTCCGCTGGTGCCGTCCGCGGTGGTGGTGCTGACCGCCCTGCCGATCGCCTCCGACGGAACGCTGGACCGCCGGGCGCTGCCCGAACCGGACTACGCGCCGCTCACCGAACGCGCACCGCGCACCGCGCGCGAAGAAGTGCTGTGCGGGCTGTTCGCCGAGATGCTCGGTGTGACCAAGGTCGGCGTGGACGACGGATTCTTCGGCCTTGGCGGGCACTCGTTGCTCGCCACCCGGCTGGTCAGCCGCATTCGCAGGGAACTCGGCGTGGACCTGTCGCTGCGTGCCCTGTTCGAGACACCGACCGTCGCCGGGCTCACACGACGCCTCGACGAGGCCGACGCACAGCAGCGCGCCGCCTTGGTGCCCGTACAGCGGCCCGAGGTGCTGCCGTTGTCGTTCGCGCAGCAGCGGCTGTGGTTCCTGTACGAGCTGGAGGGTCCGTCGGCGACGTACAACATGCCGTTGGCGCTGCGCCTGACGGGCGAGCTCGACGAGGCCGCGTTGCGCGGGGCGCTGGACGATCTCCTGGTGCGTCACGAAGCCCTGCGCACCGTCTTCCGCGACACCGAAGGCGGCCGGCCCGAACAACTGGTCCTACCCGCCGGACACATACGCCTCAACTGGCAGACCATGCGCCCCGACGCGGCGGACCTCCAGGACGCACTCGCCGCAGCGGCCCGCCACGCCTTCGCACTGGACACCGACATCCCCGTACGCGCAACCCTGTTCAGCACCTCCCCCGACGAACACATGCTACTGATCCTCCTGCACCACATCGCGGGCGACGGCTGGTCGATGACCCCCCTGGCCCGCGACCTCGTCGCGGCGTACACCGCCCGTGTGGACGGTCGTGCCGCACGGCGGGAGCCATTGCCGGTGCATTACGTCGACTACGCGCTGTGGCAACGCCAGTTGCTGGGTGACGCCACTGATCCCGGCAGCACGCTGAGCCGGCAGGTGGCGTACTGGCGCGAACAGCTCGCCGACCTCCCGGAACTGGTGACCGTCCCGACCGACCACCCCCGACCCGCCGTGGCCACCTACGCCGGCGACGCACAGCCCTTCCACATCAGCGCCGAACTGCACACACGGATCACACAGGTGGCACGCGCATGCGACGCCACGATCCACATGGTGCTCCAAGCCTCCCTCGCCGCACTCCTCACCCGCCTCGGCGCAGGCACCGACGTGCCGATCGGCAGCCCCATCGCCGGACGCACCGACGAAGCACTCGACCACCTCATAGGCGTCTTCATCAACACCCTCGTCCTACGCACCAACACCACAGGCGACCCGACCTTCACCGAACTCATCGGCCGCGTACGGGAAACAAACCTCGGCGCCTACGCCCACCAGGACGTCCCCTTCGAACACCTGGTGGAGGAGCTCAACCCGCAGCGCTCAACCGCCCACCACCCCCTCTTCCAGATCATCCTCACCCTCCAGAACAACGAACAACCCCACTTCGACCTCCCCGGACTCCACGTCCGCCCCCAAGCCCTGCACTCCGGAGTCTCCCGGGTCGACCTCACCCTCAGCCTCACCGAACAACACGACACACACGGACAACCCGCAGGCATCGAAGGCTTCGCCGAGTTCGCCACCGACCTCTACCACCCACACACCATCACCACCCTCACCACCCGCTGGACCAACTACCTCACCACCCTCACCACCCAACCCCAACAACCCATCACCCACCCCGACATCCTCACCACACACGAGCGCAAGGGCATCGTCGCGGAGTGGGACGCCACCCGTGGGGAAGTCCCGTGCGAAACGGTTCCCGAGCTCTTCGCCGCACAGGCCGCCCGTACCCCCGACGCGACCGCCCTCGTCCACGACGGCACCGAGTGGTCGTACGCCACGCTCGACGCACGGGCCACCCGCATCGCGCACTGGCTGGCAGCACACGGAGCGGGTCCCGGACAGCTCGTCGCGGTACTGCTCGATCGCTCCCCCGATCTGATCGCCACCCTGCTCGGCGTCCTCAAGACCGGCGCCGCCTACCTGCCTGTCGACCCCGAGTACCCGGCATCCCGCGTGGCGCACATGCTCACCGACGCGCGTCCGGTCCTGGCGGTGACCACCGCAGTGCTCAGCGGGATGCTGATGGACGGGACGGGCACCCCCACCCTCGCCCTGGACACCCCGGACGGCCTGTCCGCGCTGGACGCGCTGCCCGACACGGCACTGCCCGGCACGACTTCGGTGGGCATCGGCGGGCCGTTCGACCCGGGCCACCCGGCGTACGTCATCTACACCTCGGGTTCCACCGGCACGCCCAAGGGTGTGGTGCTGCCCCACGGTGCGCTGACGAACTTCCTCACGGACATGGCAGTGCGGTTCCCGCTCGGTGCCCGGGACCGCTGGGTCGCGGTGACCACCGTCGGGTTCGACATCTCCGCCCTGGAGATCTACCTGCCGCTGCTGCACGGGGCGACCCTGGTGCTCGCCGGCCGCGACACCGTCCGCACGCCGGCCGCGCTGGCCGACCTCATCAGGGACAGCGGGGCCACCCTCGTCCAGGCCACCCCCACCCTGTGGCGTGCGCTCGCCGACGAACGGCCGGAGGTGCTCGACGGGTTGCGCGTCCTGGTGGGCGGCGAGGCCCTCCCCGCCGACCTGGCGGGGACTCTGGCCGGGCGTGCGAAGGCCGTGACCAACCTGTACGGGCCGACGGAGACCACCATCTGGTCCACCGCCTCCGCCGTCCTGCCGGGCACGCCCCCCGGCCTCGGTGGGCCGATCCTCAACACCCGTACCCATGTGCTGGACGAGGGCCTGCGCCTGGTTCCCCCGGGTGCGCCCGGTGAGCTGTACATCGCCGGTGCCGGTCTGGCCCGGGGCTATCTCAACCAGCCCGGGCAGAGCGCCCAGCGGTTCGTCGCCGATCCCTACGGCCCGCCCGGTTCAAGGATGTACCGGACCGGGGACCTCGTCCGCCGGACCGAGGGCGAGGGTCTGATATTCCTCGGCCGCGTCGACCAGCAGGTGAAGATCCGCGGTTTCCGGATAGAGCCGGGCGAGACCGAGTCGGCGCTGCGGGCACAGCCCCAGGTGTCCGATGCGGTCGTCGTCGTGCGCGAGGACCGGCCGGGCGACCGCCGGCTGGTGGCGTACGTCGTCGCCGACGCGGACGCCGACCTTCCCCAGATCCGTGACGCGCTGCGGCAGCGGCTCCCGGGGCACATGGTGCCCTCGGCCCTCGTACCGCTCGATGCGCTGCCGATGACGCCGAACGGAAAGCTCGACCGGCGGGCCCTGCCCGCGCCCGACTACGCGGCCTCGGTCGGCCGTGCGCCGCGCACACCGGGTGAGGAGGTGCTGAGCGCCCTGTTCCGTGAGGTGCTGGGCACCGACCGGGTCGGCGTCGATGACGGCTTCTTCGACCTGGGCGGCCATTCACTGCTCGGCGCCCGGCTGATCGGCCGCATCCGCAGTGTGCTCGGCGTCGACATCCCGCTGCGGGCCCTGTTCGAGACGCCGACCGTGGCCGGGCTGGCACGACGGCTGGACGGGGGCAGGAGCACGGGTGACGCGTTCGACGTGGTGCTTCCGCTGCGTACCCGGGGCGGGCAGGCGCCGCTGTTCTGCATCCACCCGGGTGGAGGGCTGAGCTGGTCGTACGCGGGTCTGCTGCCGTACCTGGACGCGAACATCCCGGTGTACGGCATCCAGGCCCGCGGACTGTCCACGCCCGGCCATCTCCCTCGGTCCGTCGAAGAAGTGGCCGACGACTACCTCGCCGAGATCACCCGTATCCAGCCGCACGGCCCGTACCGCCTGCTGGGGTGGTCCTTCGGAGGGGTCGTGGCCCACGCCATGGCCGCCAAGCTGCGCGAACGCGGCGACGAGGTGCCCCTGCTCGTCCTGCTCGACGCACAGCCCGCCCGCCCGCGCACCGAGGAGGAAGTGGCGGAAGAGGCCCAACTGGACACCGCCATGGTGTATCTGACGCTCCTCAAGGCCATCGGAGCCGACCCGAGGCAGGACGTGGACAGCGGGCAGGACGCAGGGGGTGCCGCGCTGACGTACGAGGAGTTCACCCGGCTCGCGCGCGAGCGCAACTCCGTCTTCGCCGACTTCGAAGAGGAGCAGTTCGCCGCGATCCTCCAGGTCATGATCAATGACATCCGGATCAGCCCCGCGTACCGGCACGCACGCGTGCGCACCGACGCGTTGGTCTTCGCGGCCACGGACAAGCCCAAGGACCGGCTCAGCGCGGACATGTGGGACTCGTACATCGACGGCACCATCGATTTCCACGAGGTCGACTGCGAACACGCCGCGATGGCGACTCCGGGTGCGCTGAGCGTGATCGGCCCGATCCTGGCCGACAGGCTCCACCGACTCGCCGGCCGGCCCCCGGCAACCGGGGAAGAGGGCACCGCCTGAGCAACCCCGTACGGCGCGGAGGGTCGGCAGTCTATTCCCTGCGCCCGGCGACGAACTGCGTGGCGGCGGTGAACATGGCAAGGATCACCACGGAGATCGCCAGCATGATCCCGGCGGGGGCGAGCAGTTCTTCCGCGTCGGAGGTCGTGGACATCAGGGTGAACAGGCGGTTGACCGGAGGCATGCCCTTGACGAAGAGAGCTCCCATCACCAGCGCGAGAGCGGCGACCAGCCCGTACCCCTGCCGTCTGAAAACCAGCCGCGAGCACAGCACGCCGATGGCGATGCCGATGAGGGCACAGGTGAGCTGCGCCTCAAGACCCACCAGAAGGTCGACCGTGGTCACCACGTAGTCGCCCATCCACAACGGGAAGAGCAGTCCGAAAACCATCAGAACGAGACAGCTCAGCAGGGCCGTGCCGATCGCCGCGAGGAGGACCGTGAGCGGTCGGCCGCCTGCGGTGATGACGACGATCGCCCGCTGCGGCGGGTCGTCCAGACTCATCAGAGCGATGGTCAGCCAGGTCGAGCAGACGAACAGCGCACCGGCGGAGGAGGCGTAGGCGGGGGCCAGCGGGCCGCTGCCGTTGACGGTCAGCACGCCCATGAGGCCCATGAAGAGGAGGAACGGGGCGAGGTAACGCTGCGTGTGCAGCACGGTGGCAAAGGTATAGCGGATGAGCGCGATCACCGCATGTCTCCCTTGGTCGCGGCGTTCGGCGTCTCGTGGTGGTCCGTGGTCGTCCCGGTGACGCGCTCGACGGACCAGCCGTGCTGGAGTGCGGTGAACAGCAGAGCGTCGGTGGACTCGCGCCCCACGCTCATCCTGACGCCCATGACGTCCCGGCTCACCGTCAGTACGCCGTCGAGTTGTTCCCAGCCGAGGTCCTGCGGTACCCGGCCGTCCCGGCCCGCGGTCAGGACGACGTCGGACACGGGCCGCTGCTCGGTGGCCCGCGTCTCGGGCCCCTTCAGGGCCACGTGGCCCCTGCTGACCGTGTAGGTCCGGGTGGCGCGGGCCCGGGTGACCGATTCGCGGTGGTCGGTGAACACGACGGTGCCACCGGAGGCCGCGACCTCGGTCATGATCTCGGCGAGCACACCGTGGGCGTCAGCGTCCAGCCCGGACCACGGCTCGTCCAGGACGAGCAGCCCGGGGTCCACCAGGAGGGCCTGGGCCAGCGCGACCTTCTGCGCGTTGCCCTTCGACAGGCTCCGCAGGGGGGCGTGCTTGCCGCCCACCAGGGCGAGCCGGTCCAGCAGCCGGTCGGCCCGCGCCGAAGCGACCGAGGTGGTCAGCCCGCGGACGCGGCCCATGTGTGTCAGGTACGCCACGGCCGACATGCGTTCGTTGGGTGAGAACCGGTCCGGGACGTACCCGACGACGGGCGGCCGGTCGACCACCGTGCCGCGAGTCGGCCGCGACAGGCCCACCGCGATCCGCAGCAGTGTCGACTTACCCGATCCGTTCCCGCCTGCGAATGCCACAACCTCGCCGGCCGGGGCCTCCACGTCCACGTCTCTCAGGATCCAAGCGCCGCGGCCATAGCGCTTACTCACTGCTTGAAGACGTAACAACTGATCTCCTTCGTCCGGCGTAGCACCCCACATGCTCGCAGATTACGGGGCTCGGTCTCCGCTGTGCACAAACCGCATATTCACGGAGCCACGACTCCGTTCGACGAAGAGAGCGGCGAGCCGGTCGAGTCCCTCCTCGATCTCGGCACCGCTGAGCGAACTGACCGAGAGACGCAGCTCGTTGGAGCCGCCCGGTCCGCTGTAGAAGTGGCACATCGGTGTCCAGAGCACGCCGAAGCGCCGTGCGGACACCTCCAACAGGTCGTCGTCGACCGTGAAGGGCACGGTCACGCTCACGAAGAACCCGCCGGCCGGGGTGTTCCAGGAGACGCCTGGGCAGTCGGCGAACCTGGCCTCCAGTCCGTCCACGACCTGGCGGAGGTTGCGCCGGTAGACCTCCTGTTCCCGGCCGTTCGCCGAGTCCAGGCTGTAACCGTTCTCCAACAGCGCTCCGCCGACCACTGCTTGGGCGATGGGTGAGGTGTTCACCGTGACCATGCTCTTGATCTTGGAGAGCTGGTCGGCGAACAGGCCGGTGGTGCCCCGCGCGTCGCGGACGCGCTGATCGGCCACCGCGTAGCCGACCCTGGCGCCGGGCAGCACCGTCTTGGCGAAAGAGCCCAGGTAGACCACGCGGCGCGCGCTGTCCAGCGCCTTGAGGGTGGGCGGCTTTCCCCCTCCGCCGTGGAACAACCCGTACGGGTTGTCCTCCAGCAGGAGGATGTCCTCCCTCTCGGCCACCTCCAGCAGCGCGCGGCGGGTGGCCAGGTCCATGCTGAGACCGGACGGATTGGCGAAGTCGGGCATCACGTAGCACGCCCGCGGACGCAGGCCCCGCTGCCTCGCGCCGTGGATCCGCGCGACAAGGTCGTCCAGGTCGATACCGGCCGCGCCGCCGGCGACGGGCAGCACCGGCATGTCGACCAGCCGTGCCGCACCGGTGAGGCCGACGTACATGGGCGAGACCGACAGCAGAACATCGCGCGGGTTGGCGCGCAGCGCCCGCAGGACCAGGAACATCGCCTCCTGGCAGCCGACGGTGACCACGATCGACTCCGGGTCGGCGTCGATGCCCTCGTCGCGCGCGAGGCTGCGGGCAACGAGGCCGTGCACGATGCCCTTTGTACGGCCGTACTGGCACAGTGTCCGGCTCACCTCCCCCTGGGAGTAGCCCAGTTCGCCGGAGAGGTGGTCGGTAAAGGTCCGCAGGCGGCGGTGGACGGACTCCACATCGAAGAACCGTTCCACGGGGCGGCCCGGCGCGAAGGACAGCGCCTCGGGGTAACGCCCGGTGATCTCGTTGAGGAAGTTCATCGACGTGAGCGCCGGGTCCTCCAGCGATCCGTGCAGCTCCGCCGTGACCAGGTCCACGGATTCCGTGTCAGGCATGGGCGCCCGTCCTCTCCGTACGCAGCGCCGCCGCGGCCGTGGCGTCAGCGCATCCGGCCAGCGTCATGCCCTGGCCCAACTCGGTTCGCACCAGGCCCAGTACCTGCTCCACGCCCCGCTCTCCGCCCGCCGCGAGGCCCCACAGCACCGGGCGGCCGAGCAGGACGCCCCGGGCCCCGAGGGCTAGCGCCTTCAGCACGTCCATGCCGCCGCGCACGCCGCTGTCCAGCAGGACTTCGCAGTCGCCGCCGACGGCCTCGGCCACGGCAGGCAGCGCCCGGGCGCTGGGCACGGCGCCGTCCAGCTGGCGGCCCCCGTGGTTGGACACCACGACGGCGTCGGCTCCGACATCCACGGCCGCGCGGGCGTCCCGCTGGTCGAGGATTCCTTTTACCACCACGGGCAGCGACGTCCTGGCGCGCAGCTCGGCCAGGTCGCGCCAGTTCAGCCCGGGCGCGAACGCGCTGCTGGTGTGCACGGCGAGCGCCGAGCCGCCGCCGAACCGGCGATGCGCCTCGGTGGCCGGACCGCTGTCCAGGTTGGCCGCCCGCACGTGGCGGGGGAGCGTGAAGCCGTTGCGGACGTCCCGGAGCCTGCGACCCATCAGCGGAACATCGACGGTGACCATGAGCGCCTCGCAGCCGGCGGCCTCGGCACGGGCGACCAGTTCGTGGTTTTTGGCCCGGTCGCGCAGGCAGTAGAGCTGGAACCAGGTGGTCGCCCCGGTCGCGGCGATGTCCTCCACGCGGTGGCTGCTCAGGGTGCTCACGACGAAGGGGACGCCGGCCGTGCGGGCCGCCAGGGCGGTGGCGAGTTCGCCGTCCTCATGGACCAGCCGCTGGTAGGCCATGGGCGCGACGGCGACGGGCATCGCGGCGTGGCTGCCGAGCAGCCGGGTGCGAGTGTCGGCCTCGGCGACGCCGGTGAGGACCCGCGGCACGAGCGCGATGTCGGCGAAGGCGGCGCGGTTCGCTGCCAGGACCGCCTCCGTACCGCTGCCGCCCTCGACGAAGTCCCAGACGCCGGGGTCCAGCACCGCGCGGGCGTCCGCCCGGACGTCGTCCAGGCACACCGGATCGGGGTCCTCGAGCACCTCGGCGACCGTCATCCCAGCTGCTCCGCTTCGACGGCCTCGTACAGCGCCTTGATGTTGCCGCTGCCGAAGGTGGTGGCCCCCGCCCGCTCGATGACCTCGAAGAACAGCGTCCTGCGGGGGTGGACCGACCTGGTGAAGATCTGGAAGAGCTGACCGGCGTGGTCCTCGTCGGCCAGGACGTCGAAGTCGGCGAGCCGGTCCGCGGAGTGCCGTACCAGCCGCAGCCGGTCACCCAGCATGCGGTAGTAGGTGGCGGGGGTGGTCAGGAAGTCGACACCCCGGGTGCGCATGGCGCCCACCGACTGGACGATGTCCTCGGTACGGAAGGCGATGTGCTGGACGCCGGCGCCGCCATGGTTCTTGATGAAGAAGTCGATCTGACCGGGCTCTCGGCGGGTGTCGGGCTCGATGAGGGTGAGCGTCACCGTGCCGGACGGGTTCTGGACGACCTCGGAGTCCATCGCCTGCGAACCGACGACGATCTTCTCGGTGAAGGTGTTGCGGAAGTCGAGGACCCGCTCGTAGAACTCGACGACCGGCCGAAGTGCGCCCGGTTCCAGGCAGACCGCGAAGTGGTCGATCTCCAGCAGTCCGGTCGGGGCGGGCGGTGCGCCGCCGGTTGCGGGGACGAAGCCCGGGAGCCGGTCGCCGGGAACGCCTTCGAGGCGCTGGACCAAGGTGTGCCGGACGTCACCGAAGGCCATCACCGAGGCGGTGACGACGCCGTCGCGCTCGGCCGGTTCCGCGACCGGTCGGGCACCTCGGCGGACGGCCTCGGCGAAGGCGGCCGAGGCGTCGGGCACCCTCAGGGCGATGTCGGCGACCCCCTCGCCGTGCAGCCGGGTGTACACGGCGGCCGGGTGGTCGTCGGCCACCGCCTCGGTCAGGACCAGCCGTATCCGCTCGCGGCCGACCGCGGCAGAACGCGCCCCGTCCTCCGCGACGGCCGTGGCGTACACCTCGAGGCCGTAGGCGCGGGCGAGTTCGTCCGCCTTGGCGTCGAGATCCTCGACGTACAGCGTCACATGATCGATGGACATGTCCTGGAAGCCGGTGTTCCGTGATGCGTTCACAGCCGTGTTCCCCTGAGTAGTGCCGTTCGTTCCCCCGCCTGTGCGCGTCATTCGGCACTGTCTCCCATCGCCGCGACCAGGCTGGCGGGACGCATGTCGGTCCAGTTCTCCTCGATGTGGTCCAGGCAGGCCTGTCGGCCGGCCTCGCCGAACACGGCCGTCCAGCCGGCGGGTACGTCGGCGAACGCCGGCCACAGGGAGTGCTGCCCTTCGTCGTTGCGCAGCACGAAGTAGGTGCCGTTCTCGTCCTCAAAGGGGTTGGTCACGATGTTTCCTCTCCATACTCTTCGGTGATCAAGCGCGGTGGGTGGGGTGCTCGTCGTGCCGTGCGGTCAGGCCGTGGGCCAGCTTCCCGGCCAGTACGGGGCCGATGGCCGACAGCGGCCCGGGACGGGTCATCTCCTCGTGGCCGCACGCCACGTGGTGCTGCTCCACGTGTCCGCCGATGTGCGGCAGCCACAGTCGGGGCGTCAGCGTCCCTGTGGCGTCCTGGTCGGCCGAGAAGAGCACGAGGTCACCCTCGAAGATGCCCGGGGTGAAGGCGCGGGCCGCCCGCGCGTTGCCGAGGTAGACCTCGACGAGCCGCTCGGTGGCGTCGTCGTCGAGGTGGTTCCCGCCGGCCTGGCCGCGCACCGTCTCCGCCACTTCCGCGCGGTCCGGCGGCGTGGCGGGAGTGCCCGCCAGAGGGTAGGCGTCCAGGGCTGCCAGCAGGGCGACTTCGGCGCCGGCGGCCCGCAGCCGTACAGCCATCTCGTGGGCGATCAGCCCGCCGACCGACCAGCCGACGAGGTGGTACGGGCCGTTCGGGTCGACCTCGCGGATTCGCTCCACGTACCGCGCGGCCGTCTCCTCGACGGTGGCGGACCGCTCGCACGGGTCCGTCAGGCCGGGCGACTGGAGGGCGTACAGCGGGTGCAGCCCGGGGATGTGCGGGGCGAGCCCGGCGAACGACCAGCCCAGTCCGCCGGCGGCGGGGACGCAGAACAGCGCGGGCCCCTCGCCTCCGGGGCGCAGCGGTAGCAGGACGTCGAACTCTCCCCCGCCTGGGCCGGAGCCGGTCTCCAGCCGCTCGGCGAGCTCGGCGACGGTGGGGGCCTCGAACAGGCTCCGCAGGCCGATCTCGACGCCCAGCGCCTCGTGCAAGCGGCCGATGAGCGCGGCGGCCAGCAGCGAGTGTCCGCCCAGGGCGAAGAAGCTGTCGTCGATTCCGACCCTCGGCACGCCGAGCGCCTCCGCGAACAGCTCGCACAGCAGTTCCTCGCGCGGGGTGCGCGGGGCGCGGCCGGACGCTCCGGAGGTGGATCCGGGAGCGGGCAGCGCCTGCCGGTCGAGCTTGCCGTTGGGAGTGAGCGGGAACCGCTCCAGCGGCACGACCGCCGCCGGCACCATGTGACCGGGCAGCGCGGTGGCCACGTGGCGCCGCAGTGCTGTGGCGTCGGCGGTGTGCCCGGCGGCGGGCACCACGTAGCCGGTCAGCGTCCGTCCGCCGCGCCCGTCGTCGTAGAGGATCACCGCGGCCTGCGTGACGGCCGGGTGGGCCAGGAGCGCCGCCTCGACCTCGCCCGGCTCGACGCGGAACCCGCGCACCGAGAGCTGGTGGTCTGCACGCCCGCCGAAGTGCAGCCGGCCGTCCCGGTCCCAGCGCACCAGGTCACCCGTGCGGTACATGCGCGCACCGGGCGGGCCGTAGGGGTTGGCCACGAAGCGCGCCGCGGTCGGTCCCGGCCGGCCGGCATAGCCGCGGGCCAGCCCCGGTCCGCCGACGTACAGCTCGCCGGTGGCACCGGGTGGAACGGGGCGCAGCCGGTCGTCGAGGACGTGGACGCGAACCCCGCCCAGGGGTCGGCCGATGGTCGGCTCGTCGTCGCCGTTCAGCGGCTCGCTCATGGTGGCGCACACGGTGGCCTCGGTCGGCCCGTAGGCGTTGACAAGACGGCGGCCCGGTCCCCAGCGGCGGACCGCGTCCCGCGGCAGGGCGTCGCCCGCGGTGACGAGGGTGGTGACGGAGGCGAGCGCCTCCGGCGGGAGCAGCGGCAGGGCGACGGGCGGCAGGGTCACATGGGTGATCCGGTGCCGGGCGAGCACCTCGGCCAGCGGGCGGCCGGGGGTCAGTTCGTCCTTGGTGGCCAGGACCAGTTCCGCGCCCGCCAGCAGCGCCGTGGTGACTTCGGAGAAGGCCGCGTCGAAGCTCGGGGACGCGAACTGGAGCATCCGGTCCCCCTCCTCCACCCGGAACCACTCGATCTGGCGGACGGCCAGGTTGGCGGTGCCCGTGTGGGTCACGATCACGCCGTTGGGCCGGCCGGTGGAACCGGAGGTGAAGATGAGGTAGGCCGGGTGTTCGTGCCGCAGGGGCGCGGTCCGGTCGCTGTCGGTGGGGTCGGTGTTCGGCGCGGCGGCGATCGCCGCGGCGGTCGCCGGCTCGTCCAGGTCGAGGACGCGCATGCCGCCGGGAAGCGGCGACGGGAGCGCGCCGAGGGCGTCCTGGCGGGTCACCACCAGCGCGGGCCGGGCGTCGCCGAGCATGGTGCGGAGGCGCTCGGCGGGGTAGTCCGGGTCGGCCGGCAGGTACGCGGCGCCCGCCTTGAGCACGCCGAGGAGGGCCGTGATCTGGTCGGCCGAGCGGGGCAGGGCGAGTGCGACGAAGCTCTCCGGCCCGATACCGAGTCCGGCCAGGGTGTGCGCGACGCGGTTGGCGCGCCGGTTGAGCTCCGCGTACGTCAGGGTGGACGCGCCGGACCGCAGGGCGACGCCGTCGGGCATCCTCGCCGCCCGGGCCTCGAACAGCGCGGTGACGGTGTCGTCGGGCACGGTTGCACCGGTGCCGGACCAGTCCTCGATGGCACGGGCCTCGTGCGGCAGCAGTACCCGGGCGGCGGCGAGGGGCTTGTGCGGGTCGGCGGTGAGGTCGTCCAGCAGGAGCGCAAGCCGGGTGACGATGTGCTGGGCGGTGATGTCGTCGAAGAGGTCCTTGCTGTAGCGCAGTTCGACGGCGATGCCGGCGGGCTCGGTGGCCTCGAAGGTCTCGCCGAAGGTGAACTCCAGGTCGAATTTGGCCACGCCCGGGTCCACGAGTACCTCGGTGACGGTCGTGCCGACGATCTCGGCCGTCGACGGCCGATAGTCCCGGACGGTCGCGAGGACTTGGAACAGCGGGTGGCGGGACATGCTGCGTTCCGGGTTGAGCGCCTCGACGAGCCGTTCGAACGGTACGTCCTGGTGGGCGAGCGCGGCGAGCGTGTTCTGCCGGACCCGCCGGACCAGGTCGGCGAAGGCCGGGTCGCCCGAGGTGTCGGTGCGCAGCACCAGGGTGTTGACGAAGAAGCCGACGAGCCCGCCGAGCGCCGTGTCGCCGCGTCCGGCGACCGGGGTGCCGACGGGGATGTCGGTGCCCGCGCCGAGCCGGGTGAGCAGGGCGGCGAGGCCCGCCTGGAGAACCATGAAGGGCGTGGCTCCGGTCTCCCGGGCCAGGTCCCGCAGCCGGTGGTGCAGCGTCGCGTCGAGCTCCGCCGTCACGGTGCCGCCGCGGTGGCCGAGCACGGCGGGGCGCGGGCGGTCCACGGGCAGGGGCAGTTCCTCCGGCAGACCGGCCAGTGCCGTCCGCCAGTGGGCCAGTTGGCGGGCGACGAGGCTGTCCGGGTCGTCCTCGGAGCCCAGCACCGCGCGCTGCCACAGGGTGTAGTCGGCGTACTGGACCGGCAGCGGACTCCAGTCGGGGGCGGCGCCGGAACGTCGCGCCCGGTAGGCGGCGCCGAGTTCGGCGGCCAACGGGCCGAGCGAGGCTCCGTCGCAGGCTATGTGGTGCAGCACCAGGAGCAGGACGTGCTCCTCCCTGCCGAGCCGGAACACGGTGGTGCGCAGCGGGAGGTCGGCAGTCAGGTCGAAGCCGCGTCCGGCGGCCTCCGCGAGCGCGGCGGGCAGCCGCTCCTCGATGGTGTCCATCACGGCCGGTCGGGGCGCGGCCGCGGCGGTGTCCCTGACTGCCTGGGAGGGGACTCCGCGGACGGCCGGGTACACGGTGCGCAGGGTCTCGTGGCGGTCCACCAGGTCGGTCAGGGCGGCCCAGAGGGCGTCGAGGTCCAGGGGCCCGGTCAGCCGCAGAGCCATGGGCACGTTGTAGGTGTCACCAGTGCCGTCGAGCTGGTTCAGCAGCCACAGCCGCTGCTGGGCGTAGGAGAGCGGGATCCGCTCCGGGCGCTCGGCCGGGGTCAGGGGCGGGCGGGCCGTTCCCGCGGAGGGGAGCCGCTCGACGAGGCCGACGGGGGTCGGTGCCTCGAAGACCGCCCGCAGGGCGAGTTCGGCGCCGAAGGCGGTACGGACGGCGTTGACCAGCCGGGTGGCCAGCAGGCTGTGCCCGCCGTGGTCGAAGAAGCTGTCGTCCGCGCCGACGGAGGGCACGCCGAGGACGTCCGCGAAGAGGGCGCACATCAGCTCCTCGGCGGGGTTGCGCGGGGCGCGGCCTGGCGTGTCGGTGTCGAAGTCGGGTGCGGGCAGGGCCTTCCGGTCGAGCTTGCCGTTGGCGTTGACCGGCAGGGCGTCCAGGACCACGGTGGCGGCCGGCATCATGTGCTCGGGGAGCGTGGCGGTGATGTGCCGGGTCAGTTCCCCGTGGGTGGGGCGGGCGCCCGGCACCGTGGTCACGTAGGCGACGAGCCGGCGTTCACCGGTGGGGGCGGTGTGGGTGGTGACGATGGCGTGGGTGACCGCGGGGTGGCGGGTGAGGACGCTCTCGATCTCCCCCGGTTCGATGCGGAATCCCCGGATCTTGACCTGCTGGTCGGCGCGGCCAAGGTAGTGCAGGACGCCGTCGGCGTCCCAGCGGGCCAGGTCACCGGTGCGGTACATGCGGGAGCCGGCGGGGCCGTGGGGGTCGGGCACGAAGTGGTGGGCCGTGAGGCCGGGCCGACCGAGGTAGCCGTCGGCGACCTTGGGTCCGGCCAGGTACAGCTCACCGGTGACCCCGGCGGGCACGGGGTGCAGCCGGGCGTCGAGGACGTGCACGCGGGTGCCGGGCAGCGGCTGCCCGATGGGCGGCGCGCACACCTGGCCGGAGGCGGTCTCGTACCAGCCGGTGGCGTAGACGGTGGATTCGGTGGGCCCGTACAGGTTGGCGATCCGGACGCCGGGGGCGTGCTGTCGCAGCCTGCGGACGAGGTGCTCGGGCAGTGCCTCGCCGGCCAGGACGATCCGGTCGCAGTCCAGCGATGTGCCTGCGTCCAGCAGGGCCGACACGACCGACGGCACGCCGCTGATCAGCGTTCCGGACCAGGGCCGTTCGGCGAGCGCCAGGAGGTCGGTGACGACCTCGACGCAACCGCCCGCGAGCAGCGGCGCGAAGATCTCGAACACCGACACGTCGAAGGACAGCGACGTCGAGGCCAGCACCTTCGCCAGGCCGTCGGCGCCGAAGCTGCGCACCGCCCAGGACAGGAACACCGACATGGACCGGCGGGAGACGACCACGCCCTTCGGCCGGCCGGTCGACCCCGAGGTGTAGATGACGTACGCGGGTGAGGCGCCCGGGACCGGTGTGCGGTTGGTGAGCGACGTGCCGGGCATCCCGGCGAGCGCGTCGACGGTGTCGGCGCCGTCCAGCACGATGGCCTCGGCGCCGGCAGGCAGGCGGTCCGACACCGACGTCCGCGTCACCACCAGGCCGGGTGCGGCGTCGGCGAGCATGAACGCGATGCGTTCAGCCGGGTACGCCGGTTCGACGGGCATGTATCCGGCGCCGGTCTTGAGCACCGCCCAGACCGCCACGATCATGTCGGCGCCGCGGGGCAGCGCCACGGCGACGAGATCGCCCGGGCGGACGCCACGCGCCTGGAGGAGGTGTGCCAGCCGGTTCGCCCGGCCGTCCAGTTCCGCGTAGGACAGGGCGGTGCCGCCACTGACCACCGCGGTGGACCGGGGCGAGGCGGCCGCGGCGGTCTCGAAGGCCGCGACCACGTCCGTCACCGGGCCGGGGCCAGTAGTGCCGCCCCACTCCTCCACGATGCGAGTGTGCTCGTCCGGCGAGAGGATGTCGACGGCTCCGAGGGGCAGCCCGGGGGCGGCAGCGACGGCCGCCAGCAGGTGGACGAACCGGTAGCCCAGGCGGGCGACCGTGTCCTCGTCGAACAGGTCGGCGCTGTAGGCGATCCGGCCGGTGACGCCGGACGGTGCCCCGCTCTCGTCGAAGCGCTCGCTCAGCTGGACGTCGAGGTCGAACTTCACCGAGGTGGGGTCGATATCGGGGACGCCGACCCGCAGGCCGGGCAGGCGGGGGTCTGGCTCCGCGTTGTTCTGGAGCGCGAGCATGACCTGGAAGAGGGGGTGCCGTCCCAGGGAGCGGGGCGGGTTGAGGACCTCGACCAGGCGCTCGAAGGGCACGTGGGGGTTGCCGTACGCGGCCAGGTCGGCCTCGGCCACCCGGCCGAGCAGTTCGGCGAAGCCGGGGTCGCCCGAGGTGTCGGTGCGCAGCACGAGGGTGTTGACGAAGAAGCCGACGAGGTCGTCGAGCGCCGTGTCGTCCCGTCCGGCGACCGGGGTACCGATGGGGATGTCGGTACCGGCGCCGAGCCTGGTCAGCAGTGCGGCGAGGCCGGCCTGGAGCACCATGAAGAGGCTGGCGTTGTGTTCGCGCGCCAGGCGGGCGAGCCGGTTGTGCAGGGCGGGGTCGATGGTCAGGGGCACGGACCCGCCTCGGTAGCTGAACTCGACGGGCCGGGGGCGGTCCGTGGGCAGGTCCAGCTCGGCGGGCAGCCCGGCCAGGGCGCCCCTCCAGTGGGCAAGCTCCTCGGACAACCGGCTGTCGGGGTCCTGCTCGCTGCCGAGGACCTCGCGCTGCCACAGGGTGTAGTCGGCGTACTGGACGGCCATGGGCGGGAAGCCGGGCGCGCGGTCGTCGGCTCGGGCGGCGTAGGCGGTGGCGACGTCCCGGGCGAGGGGCGCCATGGACCAGCCGTCGCCCGCGATGTGGTGCAGCACCACCAGCAGGACGTGCTCAGCGGGTGACAGAGCGAACAGGGTCGCCCGGAAGGGCAGTTCGTGGGTGAGATCGAAGTCGTGACCGCAGGCCTCCGCGATGGCGGACCGCCAGGTCTCCTCGTCGGCCGGGACCACGTCGATTCCGACGGTCACGTCCGCCGGGTCGTGGACCAGCTGGCAGGGTTGGCCGTCGGCCTCGGGGAAGGTGGTGCGCAGGCTCTCGTGGCGGACCACCACGTCCCTCAGGGCCTCGGTCAGGGCCTGCCGGTCGAGGTCGCCGGAGAGCCGGAGGGCGACGGGGATGTTGTACGCGCCGCCGGCCTTGCCCAGGCGGTTGAGGAACCACAGCCGCCGCTGGGCGTACGACAGGGGCACCACGGCGGGCCGGTCCGCCGGCACGAGGGCCGGCCTTCCAGGGCCGGCGGGGCCAAGGCGCCGGGCCAGCTCCGCCACCGTCGGCGCCTCGAAGACGGCCCGCACGGTCAGCTCGGCGCCCAGGGCGGTGCGCACGGCGTTGACCAGGCGGATCGCCAGGAGCGAGTGGCCGCCCAGCGCGAAGAAGCCGTCGTCGACGCCGACTCCGGGCACGCCCAGGACCTCGGCGAACAGTCGGCAGAGGGTTTCCTCTTCCGCTGTCCGGGGTGCGCCGCCGCGTACCTCGGCGTCCAGGTCGGGGACGGGCAGGAGGGCGCGGTCGAGCTTGCCGTTCTCGGTGACCGGGAGCGAGTCGAACACGACGAACGCGGCGGGGATCATGTAGTCGGGCAGCCAGTCGCGCAGGTACTCCCGCAGAGATGTGGTGAGCTGACCGGACTCGCGGAAGGCGACCGGGGCGTTGGTGAGCGCGCCGCCGTACGCCCGCTCGCCGTCGTCGGCACCGTGGGTGACGAGGGGCACCGTCGGCGAGCCGGCCGAGGCGGTGGCGAACAGCACGTCCAGGCGGCCCTCGGTGTCGCCCTCGGTCCAGGTGAGCGCGGTCCGGTAGCCCAGTTCGGAACCGAGCGCGGTGAGGTCGTCGGGGTCGATGCCCTCGGCGCCGGCGTACGCCTCGCGGATGCGCGCGAGGTCCTCGCCCGCCACCAGTGCCCGCGCGGCCGCGGCCTCGGCCGCCGTGCGCGCGTTGGGGACTCCGGTCACGCGGAGCGCCTGCGGCCGGCCGGAGGCCAGGGCGTCCCGCAGCGCGGTCAGGCCCGTGACGTCGTCGGCCCAGTTCAGCACCGGGGCGCCGGTGACGGTGAGCAGGTCGCCCGGCCCCTTGCGGTGGAGGACGACGTCGTACCGGTAGCGGCTGAGCTCGTTGTGGAAGCCACCGCTCTTGACTCTGATGTCCACGCCGCCCACCAGCGCGTTGCCGGAGCCGAAGCGCTGGAAGAAGGCGGGAGCGACGAGCAGTTCCTTCTCCCGCAGCACGCGCCGGTCGACGTCGCGGCGCAGCTCGGACGCGTCCGCCGGGTCCGGCGTGCGGGCCAGGGCGACCGCGGTGTGAAAACCGCGCAGGAGCGTGTGGTTGCGTATGTCACCGACGAACACCGAGCCGCCGGGGGCGACCAGGCCGACCACCCTGTCGAGCACGGATTCCAGGTACCCGGCGTGCGGGAAGTACTGGGTGACCGAGTTGATGACGACCGTGTCGAAGTAGCCCTCGGGCAGCCCGTCGACATCGTCGGCCGGCTGGACGCGCAGCTCCACGCGGGAGCCCAGCTCGGGCAGGTCGTGGAGGCGGTCGCGGAGTGTGGCGATGGCCTCGGCGGAGAAGTCGGTGGCCCAGTAGGCCTCGCAGTCCCCGGCGAGCCGGCTGAGGATCAGCCCGGTGCCCACTCCGATCTCCAGCACGCGCCGAGGGCGCAGTGCGCGAACGCGGTCGACGATGGACGCGCGCCACTCGCGCATCTGCTCCAGCGGGAGCGGCTCTCCGTCGTAGCTGCTGTCCCAGCCGGTGAAGTCCTCACCGAACTCGGCGCCAGTGGCACGGCCGTACATGCCGTCATAGATTTGCTGCCACTCGGTGACCTGCTCGCGGGTGCCGGTCTCGACGCGCTCGTCCAGGCGCTGCCAGTCGACCACCACATAGCCGACGAGCCGCTGTTCGCCCAGGTGGTCGGGGCGGGCCAGGACCTCTGCCTCCCGTACGTCCGGGTGCCTGGCGACGGCCGCGGCGACTTCGCCGGGCTCGATGCGGAAGCCGCGGATCTTGACCTGGTGATCGGCGCGTCCGCCGAACTCCAGTCGCCAGTCGGTGTTCCAGCGGGCCAGGTCCCCGGTGCGGTACATCCGGGACCCAGGAGGGCCGAAGGCGTCGGCGACGAACTGCTCGGCGGTGCGGCCGGGGAGGTTGACGTAGCCGCGGGCGAGTCCGGCGCCGGCCAGGTACACCTCTCCGGTCACACCCCGGGGCACGGGGCGGAGCAGGTCGTCCAGGAGGTACACCCGGGTGTCCGCCAGCGGGCGGCCGATCGGCACGGTCGTGCCCGCCTCGAAGGGGGCGCGCACCTCGTGCTGGGTGGCGCAGAGGGTGGTCTCGGTCGGCCCGTAGAGCTGGCGCACGACCGCCCCCGGGGCGTGCTCCAGGACGCGCTGCACGGCGACCGGCGAGACGACGTCGCCGCCGGTGAGGACTTCCCGCACGCCCGCGAGGCAGCCGGGCTCGTCCTCGGCGAGTACCCGGAAGAGGCCCGCGGTGAAGTGCACCGCGGTGATCTCCTCCCGCTCGATGAGGCGGGCGAGCGTGCCGGTGTCCAGGCGTCCGGGCGGTGCGAGCACGACGACCCCGCCGGCCAACAGGGGCACCCACAGCTCGTAGTCGGAGATGTCGAAGGCGTACGGCGCGTGGAGCAGGACGCGTTCGTGGTGCCCGGTTTCCCAGCACGGGTCGGCCGCCAGTGCGAGGACCTCCCGGTGGGCGACGGCGACGCCCTTGGGCAGGCCGGTGGAGCCGGAGGTGTACATGATGTAGGCGAGATGGTCCGGGTGTACCCGCACGGCCGGCGGGCCGGAGGGCACGGGCTCGTCGTCGAGCGGCTGGTCGTCGAGGACCACGACGGTGGCGTCGTGGTCGAAGCGGCGGGCGAGCATGGCCCGGTCGGTGAGCAGCACGCTGGAACCGGTGTCGGCCATGACCCACGCAAGCCGCTCGGCGGGGAATGCCTCGTGGAGGGGCACATAGGTGCCGCCCGCCTTGAGCACGGCGAGGATGGCCACTGCCAGCTCCGGGGAGCGCTCCAGGAAGACGGCCACCCGGGTCTCGGCGCGCACGCCGAGCCCGACGAGCCGGTGGGCCAGCCGGTCTGCGCGGTCGTCCAGGTCGCCGCGGGTCAGCTCACGGTCGCCGGCGCGGACTGCGGGCGCGTCGGGTGCGGCGGCGGTGATGACGGTGAAGCGCTCGTGGAGGGTGGTGCCGGTGTGGGCGTCCTCAGGCAGGGCGGGGTGCGCGCCTGCGGGGTGTGCGGGGGCGGTGCGGCAGAGGAGGCGGTCGCGCTCCTCGGCGGTGAGGATTTCGATGGCGCCGATGCGCCGACGGGGGTCTTGTGCCACGGACGCGAGAATGCGAACGAGGCGCTGGACCAGCCCGGCGGCGCCGGCCCGGTCGAAGAGGTCGGTGCTGAATTCCAGGACGCCGGTGATCCCGGCGGGCGTCTTCCCGTCACCGAAGGTCTCCGCGATGTCGAACGCCAGGTCGAACCTGGCGGGCCGCAGGGCGTCGGGCTCGACGGCTACGGTCAGGCCCGGAAGGGTGAGCTCGGCGGCGGCGTTGTTCTGGAGGGCGAGGAAGACCTGGAACAGGGGGTGCTGGGACAGCGAGCGGACCGGGTTGAGCAGCTCGACCAGCCGCTCGAAGGGCACGTCCTGGTGGCTGTAGGCGGCCAGCGCGGTATCGCGGACGCGGCGCAGCAGGTCACTGAAGCGGGGGTCGCCGGAGGTGTCGGTGCGCAGCACCAGGGTGTTGACGAAGAACCCGACCAGTTCGTCGAGGGCCGCGTCCGTACGGCCCGAGATGGGGCTGCCGACGGGGATGTCGGTGCCGGCGCCCAGCCGGGTGCACAGGGTGGCGACGGCGGTCTGGAGGACCATGAAAAGGGTGACGTTGTGGCGCTGGGCGACGTCGAGGAGGCGGGCGTGCAGCTCGGCGTCGAGCGCGATGTCCACGGTGCCGCCGCGGAAGCTGAGCTTGCGGGGCCGCGGCCGGTCGGTGAGCAGGGTCAGCTGCTCGGGCAGGTCGCCGAGGGTACGCCGCCAGAAGTCGGTCTGCGCGGCGAGGACGCTCTCCGGGTCGTCTTCCGCGCCGAGCACCCGGCGCTGCCACAGGGTGTAGTCGGCGTACTGGACGGGGAGCGGTGCCCAGTCGGGGGCCCGGCCGTCGAGCCGGGCGGCGTACGCGGTGCCGAGGTCGCGGGCGAGGGGCGCCATGGACCAGCCGTCGCCGGCGATGTGGTGCAGAACCAGCAGCAGGACGTGCTTGTCCGGTGCGAGCGGGAAGAGGTTGGCGCGCAGGGGCAGTTCGGTGCCGAGGTCGAAGCCGAGTGCCGAGACCGCCGCGAGTTCCGCAGGCAGCAGTTCCTCGCTCACCGGGGTGACGGTCAGGGCGGGGCGCGCGGTCGCGGCGTCGAGAATGACCTGGCGGGGTTCGCCGCCGGCCTCCGGGTAAACGGTGCGCAGCGATTCGTGCCGGGCCGCGAGGTCGGCCAGGGCGTCGGCGAGAGCCGCGCGGTCCAGGTCGCCAGTGATCCGCAGGGTGGCCGGGATGTTGTAGGCGGCGCCGCCGTCCTCCAGACGGCTGAGGAACCAGAGCCGTCGCTGGCCGTGGGAGAGAGGCAGCTCCGCGGGCCGGTCGCCAACGGCGAGTGGGGGGCGGGCCCGGTCGCCGCCGGCGAGGAGGGCCGCGAGCGCCCGCACGGTGGGTGCCTCGAAGACGGCGCGGACGGGGAGTTCGACGTCGAGCCTGGCGCGGACGCCGTTGGTCAGACGGGTGGCGAGCAGCGAATGGCCGCCCAGGTCGAAGAAGTTGTCCTCGATCCCGGCGGACGGTACGCCGAGGACCTCGGCGAACAGTCCGCACAGGATCTCTTCCTGCGGGGTGCGTGGTCCGCGGTAGGTGCCGGTGGCGGCGGCGAAGTCAGGTGCGGGCAGGGCCTTGCGGTCGAGCTTGCCGTTGGGGGTCAGGGGCAGTGCGTCCAGTCCGACGATCGTGGAGGGCACCATGTGGGCGGGGAGCCGTTCGGCGAGGTGTGTGCGGAGCGGGGTGGTGACCGCGGCGTCGTGGCCGGGGGCAGGCACCGTGTAGGCGACGAGGCGCTTCTCGCCTGCCTGGTCCTCGTGCACGACGACCGCTGCCCGGGCAACCGCCGCGTGCTGGGTCAACGCGCCCTCTATCTCGCCGAGTTCGATGCGGAAGCCGCGGATCTTGACCTGGCGGTCGACCCGGTCCAGGAACTCCAGGTTCCCGTCGGCCCTCCGGCGGACGAGGTCGCCGGTGCGGTACATGCGGCCGCCCGCAGAGCCGAAGGGGTCGGCGACGAAGCGCTGGGCGCTGAGGGCGGGCCGGTTGAGGTAGCCGCGGGCCACGCCCGCGCCGGCGAGGTAGAGCTCTCCCGCCACTCCGGAGGGCACCGGCCGCAGCGCACTGTCGAGCACGTACGCCCTGGTGTTGGCGAGCGGCCGGCCGATGGGCGGGCGGGCGGCGCCCTCCTCGTCCAGGAGTGCCGCCGTGGACCAGATGGTCGTCTCGGTGGGCCCGTAGACATTGGTGACCTCGCGCGCGGCCCCGTGCAGCGCGCTCGCCAGCGGCTGGGGCAGCGCCTCACCACCCACGAGGACCCTCAACTGCTGGGGATCCTCGGGGTTTCCCGAGGCCAGCAGGCTCTGCCACAGCGAGGGCGTCGCTTGCATCACGGTGGCGCCCGAGGCCGAGATGAGCTTGCCCAGGGCGTTCGGGTCCTGGCTCGTCTCCTTCGAGGCGAGCACGACCCGTCCGCCGCTGATGAGCGGAAGCAGCAGTTCGAGGTTGGCGATGTCGAAGCCGAACGTCGTCACCGCGAGCAAACGGTCCTCCGGGCCGAAGGAAAGCCGGTCCCGGAAGTCCGAGAGCAGATTGACGAGGTTCTCACCAGTGACGACGGTGCCCTTGGGAGCCCCAGTGGATCCAGATGTATAGATGACGTAAGCGGGATTTTCAGAATGGAAGCAATTGCTTTGCTCGAGCGGCATACTTCAAATCCTCGTCACGATGCGATGTTTGCCCGGCGGACAGCTCGCTGGTTCAGCGGCGGGTGAAAAGGGTGGCCGGGAGCCGTGTGGGGCCCAGTACGCCAATCGATTCGTGGAACTCCACGGATTCGTTCCGGGAAATCTCGATGCGCTCGAAACGCCGCAGCAGGGTCTCTGCGGCGATACGGGCCTCCAGCCGGGCCAGTGGCGCACCCAGGCAGTAGTGGATACCCTTTCCGAACGCTAGGTGGCGACCGGAATTACGGTGGATGTCGAACCGGTCGGGATTTTCGAACCGCAGCGGGTCGCGGTGCGCGGAGGCCAGCCACACGCAGACCATGGAACCGGCGGGAAGGGTACGCCCGCCCAGGTCCGCATCACGGGTGGTAAGGCGCTGGTCGCGGACCAGCGGGGGCCTCCAGCGCAGCACTTCCTCGATGGCCCCGGGCAGCAACGCGGGGTCGCTCCGCACCTCCGCCAGCGCGGCCGGGTGCTCGTCGAGCGCCATCACAGTGTTCGCGGTCAGCACGGACGCGGGCAGGTATCCGGCGATGAGGAACATGCCGATGACGCCGACGATCTCCTCGTCGTCCAACGTCCGGCCGTCGACCTCCGTGGTGGCGAGCCGACTGGTGAGGTCGCCCTGGGGCCGGGCGCGACACTTGGCGATGTGGTGGACGAGGTACTCGCCGGCCCGCCGTACGAGGTCCGCCACATTCTGCATGGCGGCCTCGTCGGCGACGCTCAGCTGACCTGCGGGACGCGATCCGAGCAGGGCTTTTGCCCATTCCGCGATCATCGGATGGTCGCTCTCGGGGATGCCGAACAGCTCGGCGATGACGATCGCGCTGAGCGGGCCGGCGAACTCTTCGACCAGGTCGCAGCCTGCCCTGTCACCGCGCTCCGCGACGATGTCGTCCAGAAGCCGCTCGGCGAGCCGGCCGATTCGCGGCTCCAGGGCCGCGGTGACCCGTGGGGAGAACGCCTGGCTGACGAGACCGCGCAGATGGGTGTGGTCCGGCGGGTCGATCCCGACGAAGTTGCCCCGGGCCGCCCGCGCGAGCTGGCGCTGGCCCTCGGGGATGAAGTGGTTCATGTCGCTGGAATAGGTCCGGTGGTCGCCCAGGACCTGCACCGCCTCGTCGTAGCGGAAGACTTCCCAGACCCCTGGCTCGCGGCCCTCGCCGACCGCCTCGGCCCCGCGCCTGCCGTCCAGGTAGGCAAAGAATTCCTCGATACGCCGATCGAAAGGCAGGCGCGATAACACAGTTAAGTCAGTCAACGAAATCCCCCGCGAGATATGCGCACCCACCGGGCGCAATTGACGACGGCGCGTGAAGGGGGTTACCCAGTTGAGGCATCCCCTAATTGCACCCGCCTCATTCTTTCAGTTTCAGCGATGACGGAACTTTTCCGACGCTACCTGGATCAAATTTGGACTGTCAAGGGCGATTTTCGACCGTCCGATGGCGACTTGACGGCACGGTCCGGGCCGCCCACGAGAACCGGACAAACCATGATGCAAGGCACCGTACTCACTGACACGGGGGTGGCGAGAAATCGCCTGCCATACGCAAATGGGTCATGTATCGTCGCCACCAGAGCGCTTGAACACGTTCGGCGGTCCACGGGGGACAGTGGGGGGGCGTAATCGCTTTGCAGCGTTCGGGATTCCCTCTGCACGCTTCTCTTGTCCCTTCCTCGGTCACTGGCGTGGCGCCACACCCTCCACCAAGTCACTCTGAATGGTCGGCGCCATTCTCGGCTTCCCTGCACCACGGAACCGACGCGTCGGCAGCGACCGCGAAGGAACGATCATGTCCGCTTCTCCGGACCGGCAGCTTGCCCTGACGTCCGCTCAGGCTGGGATGTGGCTCGCGCAGCGTTTCGCTGCCGACCGCCTCGACTACAGCATCGCCCAGTACGTCGAGATCCGGGGCGCGCTGGACACCCGACTCTTCGTCCGGGCCGCGCGCCGCGCCTTCGACGAGGCCGACGCCGTCCGCGTGCGGTTCGTGGAGACACAGGGCGATCCCGTCCAGCTCCTCGACCCGGACCGGTCGTGCGCCGTGCCCGTCCTGGATTTCACCGACCGGCCCCGGCCGGCGGAGGCGGCTCGGCGGTGGATGGCCGACGAGCTGGACCGGCCGCTGTCCCTGGAGGGCGGCCGGGTCTTGTCGCTCGCCCTGCTCAAGGTCTCCGAGGAGACCCACTACTGGTACCTGCGGGCCCACCACGCGGTGCTCGACGGCTACAGCGGCTCGCTGCTCGTACGGCGCGCCGCAGACGTCTACCGGGCCCTCGTCGAGGGCGGGCCCGTGCCGGAGTGCCCGTACGGCGCTGCCGAGGACCTGCTCGCGCACGACCGCGACTACCGTGACTCCCCCGCCTTCGCCGCCGACCGCTCCTACTGGGCCCAGATCCTGGCGGACCATCGGGTGCCCGCCTCCTTCGGCCGCGCCGGGCACGGTCGGACGCCCGGGCGGATCCGGGTGTCGGCCCTGCTGGACCAGGAGCGGATCAACGCCCTGCGGAGCGTCGCGGCGAGCTGCCGGGTGGCCCTGCCCGCCCTGTTCGTTGCGGTCGAGCTGCTGCACGTCGCCCGCCTGACCGGGGAGCGGGACATCACCCTGGGACTGCCGGTGACGGCGCGGACCAGGGCCGTGCGCGCCACGCCCGGCATGGTGTCCAACGTGGTGCCGTTGCGGCTGACGATCGACCCGGACGAGCGTCTGTCCGCACTGCTCGGGCGCATCGGGAAGGCGATGCGGCTGTCCCTCGCCCACCAGCGCTACCGCTACGAGGACATCCGCCGCGACCTGCGGCTGAGCGATGACGGCGAGCCGCTGACCGGGCCGCACGTGAACCTCCAGATCTTCGACTACGAGCTGGACTTCGCCGGTGCCCGGGCGAGCGTGCACAACCTCACCAACGGCCCGGTCGAAGACCTGGCGTTCGTCGTCTACAGCGGCACCGCGGACACCCCTTGGCGCGTCGACCTCGACGCCAACGCTGAGCTGTACAACACCGTGGACCTGGCCGTCCACCAGGAAGCCGTCCTGCGGCTGATCGACGGCCTCACCGCCGCCGGTGCCGACACCGTTGTCGGCACCCTCGGCGTCCTCGCCCCCGCGGAGGAGCGGCGGATCCTCACCGAGTGGAACGACACGGCGCACCGTTATCCCGATACGACGCTGCCGGAGCTGTTCGAGGCGCAGGCTGCCCGCACGCCCGGCCGCGAAGCGGTCGTGTACCTGGGCGAGGCACTGTCGTACGAGGAGCTCGACACCCGCGCCGACGCGCTGGCACACGTCCTGCGCGGGCTGGGCGCCGGCCCCGAGGGGCTGGTGGCGCTCGCCGTGCCCCGCTCGGCCGAGCTGATCGTCTCGCTGCTCGCGGTGCTCAAGACCGGGGCGGCGTACCTGCCCCTCGACCCCGACCATCCGGCCGAGCGCATCGCGGCGATGCTCGCCGACGCCTGCCCGACGGTACTGGTCACCACCACGGCCGCCCTCGCCCGCCTGCCTTCGGCGGAGGCCCTGCCGCGGCTGCTGCTCGACAATCCCACGGCGTCGGCCGCACTGTGCGAGGCGCCCTCCCCGCGCCCGGCCGGTGACGGCGCCGTGCGCCTACTTCCGCGGAACCCGGCCAACGTGATCTACACCTCGGGCTCGACGGGCACCCCCAAGGGTGTCGTCAACACCCACGAGGGCCTGGTGAACCGGCTGTTGTGGATGCAGGACCGTTACGGCCTCGACGCCACGGACCGAGTCCTGCAGAAGACCTCCTGTGGCTTCGACGTCTCCGGGTGGGAGTTCTTCTGGCCGCTCGTCACCGGCGCCACCCTGGTGGTCGCCGAGCCGGAGCGGCACAAGGACCCCGCGTACCTGGCGGCGCTCATCGCCGAACAGAACATCACCACCGTGCACTTCGTGCCCTCCATGCTGAAGGGCTTGCTGGCCGAGTCCACCGCCGCCGGGTGCGTCTCCCTGCGCCGGGTGCTGTGCAGCGGCGAGGCCCTCCCGGCCAACCTGGTGACCCGCTTCCACGCCGTCCTCGGCTGCGAACTGCACAACCTCTACGGCCCCACGGAGGCGTCCATCGACGTCACGGCGTTCGCGTGCGACCCGGCCGACACCTCCGGCTCCGCCCCGCCGATCGGCACCCCGATCGCCAACACCCGGGTCTACGTCCTCAACCGCGGCCTCCAGCCGGTGCCCACGGGCGTCATGGGCGAGCTGTACCTGACCGGCACCGGCCTGGCGCGGGGGTACCTCGACCGCGCCCCGCTCACCGCGGAGCGGTTCGTGGCGTGCCCGTACGGCCCGCCGGGCTCACGCATGTACCGCACCGGCGACCTCGCCCGCTGGGACACCGACGGCCGGCTCGTCTACATGGGCCGCGGCGACGAGCAGGTGAAGATCCGCGGTGTCCGCATCGAGCCCGCCGAGGTCGCCTCCGCCCTCGTCGGCCACCCGGACGTGGGCGAGGCGGAGGTCGTCGCCCGTGAGGACGGGCCCGGCGGCACGCACCTCGTCGGGTACGTGGTGCCCGACTGGCGTTCCCTGGAGGACCGGCTGGAGCGGGGCCGGCAGGAGAAGGTCGAGCAGTGGGAACAGCTCTACCAGACGATGTACGGCAGCACGGAGCCGACCGGCTTCGGCGAGGACTTCACCGGCTGGGACAGCAGCTACGACGGGACGCCCCTCCCTCTCGATGACATGGAGCGGTGGCGGACGGGCACCGTGGAGCGCATCCGCGCCCTCTGCCCGCGCCGCGTGCTGGAGATCGGCGTGGGCAGCGGTCTGCTGCTGTCCCGGCTCGCCGAGGCCACCGAGGCGTACTGGGCGACCGACTTCTCCGACTCCGTCGTCGAGCGGCTGCGCCGGCAGACGGCCGCCCGCCCCGAGCTGTCCGGCCGGGTCGAGCTGCTGGCCCGGCCGGCCCACGACCTCGACGGGCTGCCCCGGGAGTTCTTCGACACCGTCGTCATCAACTCGGTGGCGCAGTACTTTCCCAGCGCCGACTACCTCGCCTCCGTGCTGCGGGGCGCACTGGACCTGCTCGTCCCCGGCGGCTCCCTCTTCGTCGGCGACGTCCGGAACCTGCGCCTGAAGCGCGCCCTCGACACCGCGGTGCAACTCGCCCGCGGAGGCCAGGACACCGATCCCGGCGCCGTCCGCCAAGCGGTGGACCAGCGGGCGGCCCAGGAGAACGAGCTGCTGGTCGATCCGGAGTTCTTCCACACCCTGGCCGCGGCGGACACCGAGCGGTTCGGCGGGGTCGACATCCGCGTGAAGACCGGCGCCTACGACAACGAGCTGGTCCGGTACCGCTACGACGTCCTCCTCCACAAGAAGTCCGGCCGGACGCCCGTCTCCGCGGCTGGGGCAGCGCGCTGGCAGTGGGGCGAGGATGTCGGAACGGTCCAGGAGCTCGCGGACCGGCTCGCTTCCGAGCGCCCGGCCGGGCTGCGCGTCACCGGCGTGCCAAACGGCCGCACGGCGCGCGAGGCCGCCGCCGCCCGCGCCCTGTACGCGGGCGCGCACCTGACCGAGGTCCGCGCCGCGCTGCTCCGCACCGGCGCCCCGAACGCAACCGCGGACACGCTGGTGGCCCTCGGCGAATCGCTCGGCTACCGGGCGGCCGTCACCTGGTCGTCCGAGGGCCGGGACGGCGAACTGGACGCCCTCTTCCTGCCGCCCGGCACCGGTCCCCTGACCGACGTGTACCTGCCCGCGGAGAGCCGACCCGCCGGCCGCGCCCTCACCAACAACCCCGCGCTCGGCCATGTGGCGGGCGAGCTGGGCGTGTCCCTGCGCGGCCACCTGAGGGACGTGCTGCCCGACTACATGGTGCCGTCGGCGGTCGTCGTCCTGGACTCGCTGCCGGTGAACGCCAACGGCAAGCTGGACCGGCGGGCCCTGCCCGCACCCGACTTCCAGGCGCAGGTGGCCGGGCGGGCCCCGCGCACCGTGAACGAGGAGCTGCTCTGCGGCCTGTTCGCCGAGGTCCTCGGGCTCCCGGCGGTCGGCATCGACGACAGCTTCTTCGACCTCGGCGGCGACAGCATCAGCTCCATCCAGCTCGTCAGCCGGGCCCGCAAGGCGGGTCTGACCGTCTCGCCGCGCGACGTCTTCCGCCACAAGACCGTCCTCGCCCTTGCCGACGTCGCCACCCCCATCGCCGGGACCGTCGAAGAACGCCCCGAGGACGGGGTGGGCGAGGTGCGGTGGACGCCGATCACCCATCACCTTCACGGGCTGAACGGCCCGGTCCGGCGCTTCCACCAGTCCACGGTCCTCCGTGTCCCAGGAGGCCTGCGCGAGGACGTGCTCACCGACGCGCTGCAGAGTCTTCTCGACCACCATGGCGCGCTGCGCCTGTGGATGGCGGGCGAGGACCGCACGTGGAGGTTCGAGGTAACCGGGCCGGGTGCGGTGAGCGCCGGTGAAGTGCTGCGCCGCGTGGACGTGACGGGGCTGACGGACGACGAGCGCCGGTCGGTGTTCGCCGAACGGACCGCCGAGGCGGTGGACCGGCTCGACCCCGCTGCCGGGGTGATGCTCCAGGCCGTATGGTGCGACGCCGGAGCGCGGGAAGCGGGCCACCTCGTGCTGGTGATCCACCACCTCGCCGTGGACGGCGTCTCCTGGCGCATCCTGCTTCCCGACCTCGCCCAGGCCTACGCGGCGCACGCCGAAGGCAGCCACCCGGCCCTCCAACCAGTGGGCACCTCCATCCGCAAGTGGGCCGAAGCACTGCACGGGCTGGCCCACACCCCTGAACGCGAGGCCGAACTGCCCCTGTGGTCCGCGATGCTCGCCGGTGCGGACCCACTGCTGGGCCGACGCACCCTCGACCCCACACGCGACGTCCACGCCCGGCGCCACACGATATCGCTCACCCTGCCCGGCACCTGGACCACCGAAGTGCTGACCGGTGTCACCAAGGCGTTTCACGCCCAGGTGAACGACGTGCTGCTGACGGCGATGGCGCTGGCCGTGCAGGACTGGCGCCGCCGCCGCGGACTGCCGGGCTCCACCGTGCTGCTCGACGTGGAAGGCCACGGCCGCGAGGACGTCACCGACGGGACCGACCTCTCCCGCACCGTCGGCTGGTTCACCAGCCTGTTCCCCGTGCGGCTCGAAGCCGAACTGTCGGACTGGGACGACATCTGGGCGGCGGGCCCGACAGTCGGTGCGGCCCTCAAACAGGTGAAGGAACAGCTGCACGCCCTGCCCGACCACGGCATCGGCTACGGGCTGCTGCGCCACCTCAACACAGCCACGGCCGAGGTCCTCGCAGAGGCGGGCCGCCCGCAGATCGGCTTCAACTACCTCGGCCGCTTCACCACCGCGAGCGGCTCCCCCGACTGGGAGCCCGACCACGACTTCGGCGGATTCTCCGGCGGCGCCGACCCCGAACTGCCCATCACCCACGCCCTGGAACTGGACGCGCTCACCGAGGACGGCCCTGACGGCCCACGGCTGGTGGCCCGCTGGTCATGGGCGGAAGACGTCTTCTCCGAAGAAGACGTCCAAGACCTCGCCCGCACCTGGTTCAAGGCCCTCGAAACCCTCGCCACCCACGCCCGGAACCCCGACACCGGCGGCCACAGCCCCTCCGACCTGCCCTTCGTCACACTCACCCAGGACGACATAGACCAGCTGGAGCGTGCGACGCCCGACCTCGTCGACGTCCTGCCGCTGACGGCGCTGCAGGAAGGGCTGGTGTTCCACGCCGCGTACGACGACCGGGCCCCGGACGTGTACAACGTCCAGCTGGGCATCGACCTGGAAGGCCCGCTGAACGCCGGCACGCTGCGCGAGGCCGCCGAGGCGCTGCTCAGCCGCCACGGCAACCTCCGGGCCGGTGTGCGGCAGCCCGACCGGGGGGGCCATGTCCAGGTCGTACGGGCCCGGGTGGAGCTGCCGTGGGAGGAGGCCGACGCCGCGGACGACGCGGAGGCCGACCGGCTGGCCCGGGAGGACCGGTCGCGGCGCTTCGACCTGGAGGAGGCACCGCTGCTGCGGTTCACCCTCGTGCGCCTCGGCGAGGAGCGGTACCGCTTCCTGTTCACCACCCACCACCTTCTGCTCGACGGCTGGTCCATGCCCCTGGTGATGCAGGAACTCTTCACCCTCTACGGCAACCGCGGGGACACCCGAAGCCTGCCCCCCGCAGTCCCCTACGAGAACTACTTCCGCTGGCTCACCGCACAGGACACCCCCGCAGCCGAGAACGCCTGGCGCACAGCCCTCGCCGACCTCGACGGACCCACCCGCCTCGCCCCCCACGCGGACAGCCACGCGTCGGTCGCCCCGCACCACCACTCCGTGGGGCTGCCGCGCGAGCTGACCGAGGCCGTTGAGCGTCAAGCCCGCCGCCACGGCATCACGCTCAACACCGTCGTCCAGACGACCTGGGCCCTGCTGCTGGCCCGCCTGACGGGCCGTGAGGACGTTATCTTCGGGACGACGGTATCGGGCCGCTCGCCCGAGGTGCCCGGCATCGAGTCGATGATCGGCCTGTTCATCAACACCCTGCCCGTGCGGGTCCGCCTCGACCCGACCGAGCCACTGCTGGACCTGGCGGCACGCCTCCAGCGGGAACAGGCCGAGCTGTCCGCCCACCAACACCTGGGCATGGCCGACATCCAGCGACTGACGAACACCGGCGGCGAACTCTTCGACACCCTGACCGTGTTCGAGAACTACCCACTGGACCCGGACGCCCTGTCCAAAGCACACGGCCTGCGCTTCACGGGACTGCACACCCACAACGACGTCCACTACCCGCTGGCCCTCATCGCTCTCCCCGGCCACCAGCTGACCCTGGACCTCACCTACCGCCCGGACCTCTTCGGCGAGGACGAGGTCGTGCTCCTCGCCGAGCGCTGCACACAGCTGCTGCGGACCTTCGCCGACGCAGGTCCCGACCTCCTCGCCGGCGACGTCGAGGTCCTCTCCGGCGCCGAGCGGCATCAGGTGCTGGAGGAGTGGAACAGCCCCGTGCCCACCAGGCCCGTGCGCGGTGTGGTCGAGCGGTTCGACGCCGCGATGGCGGCCGCCCCGGACGCGACGGCGGTGGTGTGCGGGTCAATGCGGCTGACGTACGCGGAGCTGGACGCGCGGGCGAACCGGCTGGCGCGGGTCCTGCGGGCGCGCGGCGCCGGCCGCGGCGATCTGGTGGCGGTGGCCCTGCCGCGGTCGGCCGAGATGGTCGTGGCGGTGTTCGCGGTACTCAAGGCAGGCGCCGGATACGTTCCCCTGGACGTGGCCTACCCGGCGGACCGGATCGCTTTCATGCTGGACGACGCCACTCCCCGGCTGGTGATCACCGACCGGTCGGTGTCGGGCGCGCTGCCGGACACCGGGGTCGAGGCGCTGGTGCTGGACGACCCGTCGTGCGTACGGGAGCTGGCGGCGGTGCCCGGCGGGCCACTTCCGGAGGAGGAGCTGGGCGGCGCGGTCCCGGAGGGGGCCACCGCGTACGTCATCTACACCTCAGGGTCGACGGGCCGCCCGAAGGGTGTGGTCGTCTCGCGGCGGGCGATGGCGGTGTTCCTGTCGTGGGCGGTGGACGAATTCGGGCCCGAGGGGCTCGCATCGGTCCTGGCGTCGACGTCGTTGTCGTTCGACGTGTCGGTCTTCGAGATCTTCGCACCGCTGCTGGCGGGGGGCCGGATCGAGGTTGTACCAGACCTGCTGACGCTGGCCGAGCGCCCGTGGTCGGGCTCGCTGGTCAGTGGCGTGCCGTCGGTGGTGGCGGCACTGCTGGAGGCCGGGGCACGTCTGGACTGCGAGCGGTTGGTGCTGGCCGGCGAGGCGTTACCGGAGCACGTGATGCGCCGGCTGCGGACCGACGCGCCCCAGGTGCGGGTGGCGAACCTGTACGGCCCGACCGAGTCCACCGTGTACGCCACCGGCTGGCACGAGAGCGACCCGGACGAGGCGCTGGCGCCGCCGATCGGGCAGCCCCTGTCCGGCACCAGGACGTACGTGCTCGACGGGCGGCTTCGCCCGGTGGCTGCCGGAGTCACCGGTGACCTGTACCTGTCGGGGCCGAAGGTGGCCGACGGCTACCTGGGCCGCCCAGGCCTGACGGCGTGCCACTTCCTGCCCGACCCGTACGGCCCGGCCAGTGCGCGGATGTACCACACCGGTGACCTGGCGCGCTGGGACGAGCAGGGAACGCTGCACTACCTGGGGCGCGCCGACGACCAGGTCAAGGTCCGCGGTTTCCGCATCGAGCTGGGCGAGATCGAGTCGGTGCTGGCACGCCATCCGGACGTCACCCGGGCGGCGGTCACCACCCACACCGCCGCGACGGGCGAGCACCTGCTGGTCGCCCACGTCCTGACGGCTTCGAGCGCCCGCCCCTCCCAAGAGGAGCTGGCCCGCCACCTCGCCGCCGCACTGCCGGCCCACATGGTGCCGTCGGCGTTCGTCCACCTCGACTCGCTGCCGGTGAACGCCAACGGCAAGCTGGACCGGCGGGCCCTGCCCGCACCAGACTTCCAGGCGCAGGTGGCCGGGCGGGCCCCGCGCACCGTGAACGAGGAGCTGCTCTGCGGCCTGTTCGCCGAGGTCCTCGGGCTCCCGGCGGTCGGCATCGACGACAGCTTCTTCGACCTCGGCGGCGACAGCATCAGCTCCATCCAGCTCGTCAGCCGAGCCCGCAAGGCGGGTCTGGTGATCACGCCCAGGGACGTCTTCCACTCCGAGACGGTGGCCGGGCTCGCCGAGCTCGCCCGGACCACGGGTGCGGCGGTCGTCGAACGGACCGAGGAGGGAGTGGGCGAGGTGAACCTCACACCGATCGTGCACCACCTGCGCGAGCTGGGCGGTCCGGTGCGGAGGTTCCACCAGTCGATGGTGGCCAGGGTCCCGGCCGGTCTGCGCGAGCCGGCGCTCATCGCCGCTCTCCAGACGCTGCTGGACCACCACGGCTCCCTGCGGATGCGGCTGCGCGTGGGCGGGACCGGGGACGAGGATTGGGCCCTCGTCGTCGCCGGGCCGGGTGCGGTGAGCGCCGGTGAAGTGCTGCGCCGCGTGGACGTGACGGGGCTGACGGACGACGAGCGCCGGTCGGTGTTCGCCGAACGGACCGCCGAGGCGGTGGACCGGCTCGACCCCGCTGCCGGGGTGATGCTCCAGGCCGTATGGTGCGACGCCGGAGCGCGGGAAGCGGGCCACCTCGTGCTGGTGATCCACCACCTCGCCGTGGACGGCGTCTCCTGGCGCATCCTGCTTCCCGACCTCGCCCAGGCCTACGCGGCGCACGCCGAAGGCCGCCACCCCGCCCTCCAACCAGTGGGCACCTCCATCCGCAAGTGGGCCGAAGCACTGCACGGGCTGGCCCACACCCCTGAACGCGAGGCCGAACTGCCCCTGTGGTCCGCGATGCTCGCCGGTGCGGACCCACTGCTGGGCCGACGCACCCTCGACCCCACACACGACGTCCACGCCCGACGCCACACGATATCGCTCACCCTGCCCGGCACCTGGACCACCGAAGTGCTGACCGGTGTCACCAAGGCGTTTCACGCCCAGGTGAACGACGTGCTGCTGACGGCGATGGCGCTGGCCGTGCAGGACTGGCGCCGCCGCCGCGGACTGCCGGGCTCCACCGTGCTGCTCGACGTGGAAGGCCACGGCCGCGAGGACATCACCGACGGGACCGACCTCTCCCGCACCGTCGGCTGGTTCACCAGCCTGTTCCCCGTGCGGCTCGAAGCCGAACTGTCGGACTGGGACGACATCTGGGCGGCGGGCCCGACAGTCGGTGCGGCCCTCAAACAGGTGAAGGAACAGCTGCACGCCCTGCCCGACCACGGCATCGGCTACGGGCTGCTGCGCCACCTCAACACAGCCACGGCCGAGGTCCTCGCAGAGGCGGGCCGCCCGCAGATCGGCTTCAACTACCTCGGCCGCTTCACCACCGCGAGCGGCTCCCCCGACTGGGAGCCCGACCACGACTTCGGCGGATTCTCCGGCGGCGCCGACCCCGAACTGCCCATCACCCACGCCCTGGAACTGGACGCGCTCACCGAGGACGGCCCTGACGGCCCACGGCTGGTGGCCCGCTGGTCATGGGCGGAAGACGTCTTCTCCGAAGAAGACGTCCAAGACCTCGCCCGCACCTGGTTCAAGGCCCTCGAAACCCTCGCCACCCACGCCCGGAACCCCGACACCGGCGGCCACAGCCCCTCCGACCTGCCCTTCGTCACACTCACCCAGGACGACATAGACCAGTTCCAAGAGGAGCTCGACGAAACATGGGAGATCTGACGGTGGCGAAGACGCTCCGGAGCAAGCCCACGATCGAGAACGTCCTGCCGCTGACGGCGCTGCAGGAAGGGCTGGTGTTCCACGCCGCGTACGACGACCGGGCCCCGGACGTGTACAACGTCCAGCTGGGCATCGACCTGGAAGGCCCGCTGAACGCCGACACGCTGCGCGAGGCCGCCGAGGCGCTGCTCAGCCGCCACGGCAACCTCCGCATCAGCGTGCGCCGGCGTCCGCAGGGCGACAGTGTGCAGGTCGTGCAGTCGCACGTGGTGCTGCCATGGACCGAGGCGGTGGCCAGCAGCGGGGCGGAGGCGGAAGAGATCGCCCGTGCCGAGCGGGAGCGGCGGTTCACCCTCTCGACGGCACCGCTGCTGCGGTTCACCCTCGTGCGCCTCGGCGAGGAGCGGCACCGCTTCCTGTTCACCCACCACCACCTCCTGCTCGACGGCTGGTCCATGCCCCTGGTGATGCAGGAACTCTTCACCCTCTACGGCAACCGCGGGGACACCCGAAGCCTGCCCCCCGCCGTCCCCTACGAGAACTACTTCCGCTGGCTCACCGCACAGGACACCCCCGCAGCCGAGAACGCCTGGCGCACAGCCCTCGCCGACCTCGACGAACCCACCCGCCTCGCCCCCCACGCGGACAGCCGCCAGTCCGTCACGCCGCACCATCGTGTCGTCAGCCTTCCGCCGGAGCTGACGCGGGCCCTCACCGGCCAGGCGCGCCGCCACGGGCTGACGCTCAACACCGTCGTCCAGGTGGCATGGGCCCTGCTGCTGGCCCGCCTGACGGGCCGTGAGGACGTAATTTTCGGGACGACGGTATCGGGCCGCTCGCCCGAGGTGCCCGGCATCGAGTCGATGATCGGCCTGTTCATCAACACCCTGCCCGTGCGGGTCCGCCTCGACCCGACCGAGCCACTGCTGGACCTGGCGGCACGCCTCCAGCGGGAACAGGCCGAGCTGTCCGCCCACCAACACCTGGGCATGGCCGACATCCAGCGGCTGACGAACACCGGCGGCGAACTCTTCGACACCCTGACCGTGTTCGAGAACTACCCACTGGACCCGGACGCCCTGTCCAAAGCACACGGCCTGCGCTTCACGGGACTGCACACCCACAACGACGTCCACTACCCGCTGGCCCTCATCGCTCTCCCCGGCCACCAGCTGACCCTGGACCTCACCTACCGCCCGGACCTCTTCGGCGAGAGCGACGTCGACGACCTGGTCGATCGGTACACCCGGGTCCTCACCACCCTCGCCGAGGCCACGGCGCGGCTCCTCACCCACGAGGTCGGCCTCCTCACCCCGGAGGAACAGCGTCGGGCCGTGGAGGAGTTCAACGACACCGCCCGCGAGGTGCCCGCGGTCGCGGTCCACGAACTCTTCGAGGAGCAGGCGCGGCGCTCACCCGAGGCGACTGCCATCGTGTTCGAGGACAAGGAGGTGTCGTACGCCCGACTGAACGCGCGGGCCGACGACCTGGCCCACACCCTGCGCGGCCTCGGTGTCGGACCGGAAAGGCTCGTGGCGCTGGCCGTACCCCGTTCCGTGGAGATGGTGGCGTCGATGCTCGCCGTACTGAAGACCGGCGCGGCGTACCTGCCGATCGACCCCGATTACCCGAGTGAACGCATCGCGTACATGCTCGGCGACGCCGCGCCCGCGCTGGTGGTCGTCACCGAGGTCACCCAGCACCTCGCCGAGGCTGCTGGGACGCCGTGGCTCCTCGTATGAGTCCCGCGCCAGGCCGACGCCGCCGTTCCGCTTCCGACGCCCGGGAGTGAGGGAGTGCACGCCCACCGGACCGACCGTCCGGCATTTCCCTCTGGCCCCCTACCTGCGCGCCGCTCAGGCGCACGGCGGCGCCCGCCGGGCGGGACACCCGCTGTTCAGGCTACGGAGTGGCTGCCGGGTGTGTGGTGTTCCTCGCCGTGGGCGGAGTCGAGCTGTGTCTGCAGTCCCGCCAGGCCCCGGGCCAGAGCGCCGCGTTCGCCGGGGGACATGCCGGCGATGGCCTGGTGGAGCATGGTGTCGCGCTGTTCGCGGATGCGTTGCAGGTGCTCTCTGCCGGTGGGAGTGAGCCGGAGGATGATCTCGCGGCCGTTGTCCGGGGACGGCAGGCGTTCGAGGAAGCCGATGGCTTGGAGACGGTCGCACATGCGGGTCACGGTCGGAGGAGCGGAGGCCAGGCGTTGACACACGGTGCGCATACGTACGCCCTCTCCACGGTCGACGACGTACATCAGGCGGAGCTGGGATGTGGAGCCGGGTGCTGTCATGCCCGTGGTGGCGTTTCTGGCGTGGTCCCACATCACGTCGAGGAGTTCGACGATGGAGCTCGCGGAGTGGGTGGCCTCCTGCCAGGCCCTGCTGGAAGCGGCCTCTGCTGCGGTCATGATTACCCGTCGGGTGTGTGCTTCTGCCTGGTGAGGGGCCGGGCAGTGGCTCAGGTGGTGTTGTCCGGTCCGGTGGGCCGGGCCTCCATGGGGCTTCCCTCGGCGACCGATCCGGTCGGGGGCGGGGCCGTGAGGTGGTCAAGGGTACCGGTGAGGGCCAGGAGCCGGTCCAGTCTCGCCGGCCGGGCGTCCAGGTGCATCCGCACCCCTGCCTCGGTGGTACGGCGGCTGATCATCAGCAGGGCGCGGAGTCCCGTGGAGTCGACGGCGCGGAGGCCCGCGCATCCCAGGTGCAGGTCGGTCACGGTGGGCCGTGCGGTGAGCTGGGCGAGGGCCTCCTGCACGAGGAGATCGGCGTTGTCGTAGTCGAGGTCCCCGTGGAGCTCGATGCGGACGCGGTCCTGGGCGTCGACCGTGGTCAGCTGCAGGTGGTCGGGGTGTGTGGTCATGCGGTGTTCCCGGCGGCGGTGGGATGGGCGGTGGCAAGGGTGCGTGTCCCGGCCCGGAGGATGCGGGAGGCCCGGGGGAAGTCCTTGAGTTCGCGGGCCAGGAGGTGCAGGGCCGGCGGCAGACTCGACGCGGGGACGCCCCGGGCCACGAGGACCTGCGCGGTCCAGGCGATGAACCGGGTGAAGAGTTCCTCGTCGTCGAGGTAGAGGGCGGTGGCGAGGAACTCGACGATGTGCGCGAGGTCTTCCGCGGTGCGCTCGCGCTGCAGATCACTGTAGGCACGCATCGCGGGAAAGGCGTCTTCCAGTGCGGTGAGAACGTGACGCACGAGCGAGGCGCCGCTGCGGGAGACCACGGTGTACTCCTGGTCGGCCAGGTGCGGCAGGTCGTCGAACTGCTGGTGGTCGGTCTCCGGCCTGGCAAGCGGCTCCTGGGCGAGGAGGTCGGCGGCGGCGCGGGCGTCGGGGGCCCAGGCGTCAGCGCCCAGCGGCTTCGCGTATCGGCCCCGGGGCCCGAAGGCGGCGCCGCCGACGAGGACGGGGACGCCGACGGCCTGGCAGGCGGTGATCGCCGCGTGCGCGGTGGGGAGCCGGGTGGCGATGGAGCTGGAGAGCGCGACCGCGTCCGCCCGGGTGTTGTGGAGGTGGACGATCAGGTGGGGGGTGGGGACCTGGGCGCCGAGATAGTCGACTCGCCAGCCGCGCAGCTTCAGGACTTCGGCCAGCAGGCGGGCCGGCAGCCCGTGCCACTCACCGTCCACACAGGCCACGGTGATCCGGCCCCGGGTGGCAGCGACGCGGGCGGCGGGGTGCCCGCTCACCACTGCGACGACCCGTTCGTTGATGGCGGTCGCCGCGTGCTCCTGGGCGACGCTGAGCCTGTTGGCCGCCCATTCCTCACCGACGCGGCCCTGCACCCTGGCGATCACGTCCAGCAGGACGCTCTCGGGGTCGGCCCCGTCGTCGAGTATGCGCAGCACGAGCTCTGCGGCCGCGTGTTCGTCCGCGGTCGAGACGGCGTCCCACAGAAGCCTGGCCGACTGCTCCGCGTGTTCGTGGGGAAGGCGGGGCGGGGTGCTCGTTCTCATGCGGTGAACCTGCCCCGGGTATGGCCGTTCACCGCACTGAGATGGTGGGTGCGAGGCGCGGAGATCACGACGACGGCCATGTCGTCGTGGGGCCGGTTGCCCAGCCACCGGGCGGCCAGCATCTGCACGTGTTCCACGATCCCCTCGGCCGGCATACCCGCACATCCGGCGAGCGCGCGCTTGAGGCGCTCGTCCCCGAACAGGTCGTCGCCCATCGGGCCGCCCTTGGCCTCGGTGATGCCGTCGGTGTACAGGACGCAGGACTCCCCGGGGGCCAGCGACACGGCGGCGGTGCTGGCGGAGATGTTTGGGATGGCCCCGATCAGGGTGCCGTGGGTGTCGGCTTCCTCGACGGTGCCGTCCGCGCGGATGATCAACGGGCTGGGATGGCCACCGCTGGTGAGCTTGAGGTCCACCGCACTGCCGCGGCGTACGGCGGAGGCCAGGACCATGGTCGCGAAGCGGGTGTGGTGGGAGCTGAGCAACGCGGTGTTCAGGAGGCCGAGCATCCGCTGATGGTCATCGGCCAGTGGCAACAGGGCGTGCAACGTGTTGCGGATCTTGCCGGTCAGCACGGCGGCCTCCAGGCCCTTGCCGCACACGTCCCCGAGCGAGACCAGGGTGCCTTCGCCCTCGACGGTCGCCGGGTGGACGTCGTAGAAGTCCCCGCCGATACGCTCATGGTCCGCCGAGGGCCGGTAGCCGCCGGCGAAATCCACTCCGGAGACCTGGTGCAGGACCGGGGGCAGGAGTTCACGCATCAGCATGTCGCTGACCGTGCTCTGCTCCGCGTACAGCCGGGCGGCCGACATCGCCGCTCCCGCACGGGCGGCGAACAACCGGGCGAAGACCTCCTCCTCGTCGCTGAAGGCGGCGGTCTGGGTCGCGCGCAGAAGGATGAGCGCTCCGGCCGGGATGCCGTGCCCGGGCAGCGGGGTGATCACGATCGAGCCGACCGGCCCGAACCCCTCGGGCATCATCCACTCGGGGGCCGTGGCCGGGTCGATCCAGCGCGAGGGCACCGGGGGGAACCCGCGCAGCGCCTCCGCCAGCCCCGGCACGCCGTCGAGGTCCCCCGTCACCGTGGTCGTCGCGGGGACACCGCCGCGCACACAGGTCACCACCGGGAGGCGCTGACCACGCGCCGGCGCGATCACGAGTGCCGCGTCGGCGAGGTTTTCGGCGGCCATGCGCGCGGTCACGTCCATGCAGCGTCCGAGATTGAGGGAGGCGAGCAGAACGTTGGACGCCTTCGCGAGGAAAGCGCTTCGCTCGCGCTCTCTGCGCAGAGCTTCCCGGACGAGCTGATGGGGGGTGTCATCCACCAGCCACCAGGCCACCGAGCCGTCGCCCCGCACCGTGGGGTGCGCCTCGAAGTGGCGCCCGTCGATGTCGCCGCGCACCGTCGGTCCGGTCTCCGGGACGGCGTGCGGGCCGACGGAGGCGAGCCTGGAGTGTGCGGCACAGAGCCAGGCCGGAGCCACATCCACCAGGGCTGTCCCGGGGGCCGCGGCAGGCAGAAGGGGGTCCGCCGCGTCATTGCGCCGCACCACCACGCCTTGGGCGTCAGCGACCAGCACCGGATACGGGGGCCGGCCCCACGGGGAGTCCGACCGCGTGTCCGCAAGGGTTCGCGCTTGGGTGGAAGCCAAATATCGAGGACCCGCTGGGCGGATCCCTCACCTCATCAACTAGACGATTGCCTGAAGGCAACCATCCCTCACCCTGTCGCCGCCTGACAACCCGCCCCCGCTCCGTGCGGGCCCCACTGCGGAGAAGGTCGCAGGGTCTTCACCTGGCGATCACATACCCCGCATCCGAAGGGCTAGCCCTGTCGTCGGACTCCCGCCCGACCCCGCGGGGCCGCCCTTCGGTCGACGCCCGACGACAGGCCTGGCGATCTCAGCTGCCCTAACGGCCGTGCCAGTCCAGGCACATCACGAGGGAGTCGTCCGCGGCGGGGCCGGAGCCGCGGTGTCCCAGCAGTTCCTGCAGCATCACTCTGGGCACCTGCGGAGCAGGCAGCAGACGGGTGCTGTTGATCGACGCGGCGAGTGCGCGAAGGCTGTACTTCTCACCGCCCGGCGACAGCGCGTCGTAGACGCCATCGCTGATGAACAGCAAACGGTCTCCGGGTTCGACCCGGAAGTGCTGCGGACGGTAGGCAGTGTCCTCGAACATACCCAGAGGCATCTGCTCCTCCAGCTCGATCGGCTCGACCACACCACCGCGCACCCGCCAGACCCGCGGCGAACCGGCGTCGATGACCTCCACGTCCCCGGTCGGGAGGTGGAAGCGGAAGAGCAGGGTCGACAAATACCGGCTTCCCCCGTGCTGCCCGTACACCGCTTGATCGGCCAGGTAGGCCTGGTCGCTCAGGCTCAGGCCCGCGCGGCGGGCGTTGCGCAGCGCGTTGACGCAGAGGTTCGTCAGCAAGGCGGCGTCGATCCCTTCGCCCATGCCGTTGCTGACCGTCACATACAGGTCGTCGGCCGACGCCGACCAGTCGAAGCTGTCGCCGAAGATGGCGTAGGCGGGCTCCAGCTGGGCACCCAGACTGTACTCCGGCCGGGCACATGAACGCCCGGGCAGTAGCTGCCACTGCATCTCGGCGGCGAGCGTCAGACGTGTCGCCCGCCGTGCCTGCAGGAAGAGGTCGGTGTCCCGCTCCGCGACGACCACCTCGTGCGCCAGGGCATCGGCGCATTCCCGCAGATCCTCCAGCACGTCAGCGGCCGGATCGGCGCCTTCTTCCACCCGCAGGGTGACGCTCAGGACGCCCAGCCGGTCCCCCCGGACGCTGACCGGGAGGTGAGCCGTCACGGTGGAAGCGGAGCGGTCGTACGAACAGTGCGGTTCCTGGGCGCCGAACGCACGGCCCGGATCACTGTCATGCACCGACACCGGGGGACGGGTGTGCGGAAGCACCCCGACGGGCTGCAGCCTCGTCATGGCGTAGTCCGCCAGCAGCAGCTCCACCGCCCGGGCACCGTGGCGGCGCTCGATCTCGGAGCGGATCACATCGAGAATCTCATGGGGCGCGGCCTCGCGCAGGGAGCGCTCGACCGCGCTGGGTCTGTCCACCGGTACCGGACCTGCTTTCTTGCGCACTTCTCCGTCGGGGCGGCTGTCGACAGCGACCAGCCGGAATGGGTACGAATGCCCCCACGGCAGTTTCACATGCCTCGGGACAGCCCCGGCGGCAACGGTGCCGCCCGTTCCCCCAGGCCGTCGGCGGCTGGAGTGTCAGGGCCCCGACGGCGTCAGACCGGTGGCGGACAGGACCGCGTCGACCGTCTCGTCCACGGTCAGCTCCGCGCTGTCGATCCAGATCTTCTCGTCGGCCAGTTCGGCGCGCATGATGTCGTCCAGCGGGGACCAGTCCGTCGTCAGCGTCTTGTCCCGGGCGAGGTTGCGCTCCAAGGCCTTCGCGGCGCCCGGTGCCAGGACCACGCGGTGCAGCGGCACGCCGGTGAGCGTGGCGCGGTAGAAGTCGAGGTGGGCACGGCGTACGACGACGTCGTCGATGACCGGGAGGAAGCCCGCGGCGGCGAAACTGCCGGCCAGCAGGCAGGCGTTGCGGGCCCGGAGGAAGATCTGCCGGTCCGCCTCCTCGTCCCCGTCGGGCGAGGGCCACCGGCCGCCGGAGACGATGAGTTCCTGGAGGGCGTCCACCTCGATGTGGGCGGAGGCGGCGAAGCGGTCGGCGAGGGCGGCGGCCACGGTGCTCTTGCCGCTGCCGGGGATGCCGATCAGCAGGACGGCGCCCGCCGCCGGCGCGGTGTCCACCGGTACTTCTGTCCACCCCATGGGGTCGCGCTCCCTCGTTCAGTACACGTCACGCACGTATCTGCGGTCCGAGGCTAGCTGCTTGACCTGCGCGGCCGCCGCGTCGGGTTCGAGTCCCCCGTGGGCGACGGCGATGTCGCGCAGGGCCCGGTCGACGTCCTTGGCCATGCGGGAGGCGTCGCCGCAGACATAGAGGTGGGCGCCGTCGCGGAGCCAGGACCAGAGCTGGGCTCCGTGCTCGCGCATCCGGTCCTGGACGTAGACCTTGGCCCGCTGGTCGCGGGAGAAGGCGGTGTCCAGCCGGGTCAGGGTGCCCGAGCGGCTCAGCGCGTCGAGTTCTTCGCGGTAGTAGAAGTCCGTGGATCGGTGCTGCTCGCCGAAGAACAGCCAGTTGGCGCCGGGGTGGCCGAGCGCCCGGCGTTCCTCCAGGAAGCCCAGGAACGGGGCGACTCCCGTACCGGGCCCGATCATGATCATCGGGGTGGCCGGGTCGGCGGGCGGGCGGAAGCGCTCGTTGCGCTGGACGAACACCGACAGAGGGCTGTCGGGTTCGGCGTCGGCCAGGAACGTGGAGGCGACGCCCTTGCGCATCCGGCCGCGGTGGCTCTCGTAGCGGATCACGGAGACGGTCAGCCGCATCCGGTGGGGGTCCACGAGCGGGCTGGAGGCGATGGAGTACAGCCGGGGCCTCAGCGGCCCGAGCACCTCGGCCCAGGCGGCGGCCGTGGCCCGTACCGGGTGTTCGGCGAGGACGTCGACGGCCTGCCTCCCCCAGATCCACCGGTCCCTCTCGCCCTTGTTGTCGGGGCGCAGCAGCTTCTTCAGGGACCGGTCCCCCGTGTGGTCGGCGACCAGGCGCAGCAGGTCCGGGGTGATGCGGGCGATGTCGAGGTGGCGGTGCAGGGCCGTCTCCAGGGCGACCGGGCCGTGCCCGGGGACGTCCACCTCGGCGGCGGGGTCGAGTCCGGTGACGGCGAGCCATTCGGCCACCAGGTCCGGCGAGTTGAGGGGCTGTACGCCCAGCGCGTCCCCGGCCGTGTACGCCAGGGGGGTGTCGGCGCCCCGCGTGTCGATCGTGAAGGCACGGACCTCCTTGGTCGCGCCGGGCAGGCTCAGGAGGCGGTTCCCGGTGAGGAGCGCGGTGACGGGCGTGGCCCTGGAGGGGCGGGCGGGGGCCGTCCCGACCGGCGACGCCGTCGCCGCGGTGGCGGCGGCGGCGGGCGGTGCGGTGGCGGCGGCGGGCGGTGCGGTGGCGGGCGGTGCGGCCGCTGCCGGCTCCGCCGTCCCTTCCGGTGTCGTCGTCGCCTCCAGCGCGGCCCGGACCTCCTTGAGCCACTGCTCGAAGGGCTGTTCGTACTCCGGTTCGCAGTCGGTGCGCGGGACCAGCCGCTCCGCGCCCAGTTCGCCGAGGCGTTCGTCCAGACGGCGGCCGTGGCCGCAGAAGTCGTCGTAGCTGGAGTCGCCGAGCGCGAGCACGGCGTAGCGGAGGCCCTCCAGGCGCGGGGTCCCGGAGGCGTTCAGCGCCTCCCAGAAGCCGGAGCCGTTGTCGGGGGCGTCGCCGTCGCCGAAGGTGCTGGTGACGACGAGGAGGTCGGCCGGGCTCGGCAGGGCGTCGGGCGTCCCGTCGTCCATGCCGAGGAGCGTGGTGCGGTACCCCTCGGCGGCCAGCTTTCGGGCGGCCGTCGCGGCGGCCTCCTCGGCGTTGCCGGTCTGCGAGGCCCACAGCACGACGACCGGCCGGCCCTGTCCGTCCGGGGCGCCCGCCGACGCCGCGGGTCCCGGCTCCGGGGCCCCCGCGAGCCGGGAGTACGTCCCGGCGAGCACTCCGTTGACCCACAGCGCGTGGTCCGGGGCGAAGGGGGCGCCCGCCGGAAGCACCGGGGTGCCTTCGGACCGGGCGCCGAGGCCCGCGAGGAATCCGGCCAGATAGCGGCGTTCCGTCTCCGTGAGGACGGGTGGGGCGGTGTCCACCAGGCCCAGCGCGCCCACCAGACCCGAGGCGTTCACCGGGCCCGAGGCGTTCACCGAACCCGACGTGCCCACGAAGCGGAGAGCGGGGCCACCGGTGGGCGCGGGCCGTTCCGCCTCGGCCGGTCCGTGGCCCGGCGCGGGTACGGCGACCTTCGCCAGCCGGACCGCGCACACCTTCAGCTCGGGCTGGAACGAGATCGGGTCGACCGCGTCGTTGGTCACGGCGTTCACACCGAGGTACTCGCCGAACAGGTCGTTCCAGTGGAACGGGGCGAAGCACTCCCCCGCCCCGACCCGGTCGGTGATCCGGGCCGGGAGCACCGCGCGGCCGCGCCGCGAGGCGACCTCGACGCCGTCGTCCTCCCCGATGCCCAGCGCGGCGGCGTCGTCGGGGTGGATCTCCACGAACGGCCCCGGGTCCAGCCGGTTCAGCTTCGCGATCTTCGCGGTCTTGGTGAGGGTGTGCCACTGGTGCTGGAGCCGCCCGGTGTTGAGGACGAAGGGGAAGTCCTCGTCGGGCATTTCGGCCGGCGGAACGTGCGGGCGGGCGTGGAAGACGGCCCGGCCGCTCGGCGTGGGAAAGGCCAGCCTCGGCACGCTCCCGTCGGGCCGTACGGTCAGCTCCTGGCTGACGCCGTCGTTGACGTAGCGCACGGGGTTGCGGGCCGGGCCGTCGACCTCGGCGCTGGGCCACTGCACAGGCGTTCCGCGCAGCCGCTCGTACGTCACTCCGCGCAGGTCGTAGCCGGTGCGCGGGTTCGACGCCCGGGTGATCTCGGCGAAGACCTCCTCGGCGCTCGTGTAACTGAAGGCGTCCTCGTACCCCATGGCGCAGGCCACCTCCGCGATGAGCCGCCAGTCCGGCCAGGCCTCTCCCGGCGGGTCGGTGGCGCGGCGGGAGAGGGTGAGGGTGCGCTCCGAGTTGATCATCACGCCCTCGGACTCGGCCCAGAGGGCGGCGGGCAGGACGACATCGGCGTACGCGTTGGTCTCGGTGTCGGCGAACACGTCCTGGGTGACGACGAATTCGGCGGCCTCCAGGCCCTCGATGACGGTCCGGCGGTTGGCGACCGAGGCGACCGGGTTGGTGCAGATGATCCAGCAGGCCTTGATCTCCCCCTCGGCCATGCGCCGGAACATGTCGACGGTGCCGCTGCCCGAGCCGTCCGCGCGCAGGGTGCCGGGCGGAACACCCCACAGCTCCTCCGTGAAGGTGCGGTCCTCGTCGACGAGGACCGATCGCTGCCCGGGCAGTCCGGGGCCCATGTAGCCCATCTCGCGCCCGCCCATGGCGTTGGGCTGGCCGGTGAGCGAGAACGGGCCGCTGCCGGGGCGGCAGATCGCCCCGGTCGCCAGGTGCAGGTTGACGATCGCGTTGGTGTTCCAGGTGCCGTGGGTGGACTGGTTGAGGCCCATGGTCCAGCAGCTCATCCAGTCGCCCGCCTCGCCGATCCAGCGGGCCGCCCGCCGGATGTCGTCCTCGGGGATGCCGGTGATCTCCGCGACCGCGGCGGGCGGGTAGTCGCGGAGGAAGGCGGGCATCCGCTCCCAGCCCTCGGTGTGCTCGGCGATGAACCCGGGGTCGGTGTGCCCGTTCTCGACGAGGAGGTGCAGCAGCCCGTTGAGGAGGGCCAGGTCGGTGCCGGGCCGGATCCGCAGGTACAGGTCGGCCTTGGCGGCGGTGGCGTTGCGCCGGGGGTCGACGACGATCAGCTTCGCGCCCGCCTTGACGCGCTCCATCATCCGCAGGAAGAGGATCGGGTGGCAGTCGGCCATGTTGGCGCCGGTGACGAGGAAGACGTCGGCGTGGGCGAAGTCCTCGTAGGACCCGGGCGGCCCGTCCGCGCCGAGGGACAGCTTGTAGCCGCTGCCCGCGCTCGCCATGCAGAGCCGGGAGTTGGACTCGATGGTATTGGTCCCGATGAAGCCCTTGGCCAGCTTGTTGGCGAGGTACTGCGCCTCCAGCGTCATCTGGCCGGAGACGTAGAGGGCCACCGCCTCCGGGCCGTGGGTGTCCAGCACGGACCGCAGCCGCCGCGCCGTCTCGGCGATGGCGGCGTCCCGGCCGAGCGGGGCGGGCTGCTCGCTGCGGTCGGGGCGGGCCAGGGCGGTGGTCAGCCGTCCGGGGGCGGCGAGGAGGTCCGCGCCGGTGGCCCCCTTGGTGCAGAGCCGGCCGGCGTTCGACGGGTGCTCCTTGTCCCCCGACGCCTTCACGACGGTGCGGCGGCCGTCGGGGCCGGCGGCGATGTCGAGGACGATCCCGCAGCCGACACCGCAGTACGAGCAGACCGTACGCACCCGGTCGGTGGCGGGAGCGTCCGGAGGCGGGGTCGGCACGGTCATGGGGGCCCTTCGGGGGTGTGCGTTCCCGGAGGGACGCGGGGGCGGGCTGCGGTCTCCCCCGAATCTAGGAAGGGCCCGTTACCCGGGGATGACACCGGGCGAACAACGACGGTTACGTCGCCTGCACACCGCCCGGGGACCACCGGTGAGGCTCGGGCGATCACCGAGCGGTGGCCCCGCACCGCCCGGTGATCGCGGGGAACTTCCCGGCCGGGACGGCCGACTACTGGAGAGACGCCGGGTGCGGGAGGCCCGTCCGGTGACGGAAGCGGCGGCCGGTGGCGTGACACGGCTGCCGGGCGACGGCAGCAGGACACCCACGGGCCCCGGGCCCGGGAGGAGGCCGCGAGGCATGCACTGGTACGAGGACGACGCGCTCTGGTCCGATTTCGCCCCGACGATGTTCTCGGCGGCGCGGGCCGAGTCCGCCGCCGCCCTGGTCGCGTCCTCTCCCCTGCTGGACTTCCCACCGGGCACGAGAGTCCTGGACCTGTGCTGCGGGCCGGGTCTCTTCGTGGTGCCGCTGGCGGAGCGCGGGTACGAGGTGACGGGGGTCGATCTGTCGCCCTCCCTGCTGGAGAGCGCCCGGGCCGCCTGCGACGCGGCGGGCGCCGAGGTCCGGCTGGAGCGCGCCGACATGCTCACGTACCGGCAGCCTGGCGGCTTCGACGTGGTGCTCAACGTCTTCACGTCCTTCGGCTACTTCGACGAGGCGGAGGACAACCTCCAGGTGCTGCGCAACGCCCACGAGAGCCTCGCGCCGGGCGGGCAGCTCCTGGTGGACGTGATGGGCAAGGAGGTGCTGGCGGGCTGGATCGGGCGGCCGAAGGCGGTCGACCTGCCCGACGGCGCCTATGTCGTCCAGCGCGACACCGTCCTCGACAGCTGGCGGCGGCTGCGCACGGACTGGACGCTGGTGCGCGGCACGACGGCGCGGACGGCGTCCATCACCTCCTGGCTCTACTCGGCGGCCGAGCTGCACGCCCTGTTCGAGAGCGCGGGCTTCACCGACGTGGAGTGCTTCGGCGGGTTCGACGCGACCGGCTACGACCAGCGCTCGGACCGGCTGATCGTGCGCGGGCGGCGCAAGTGAGGGCCGGGGCGGACGCCCGTCCGCGCGCCGCGGGGCCGGACGCTTCAGCGCGCCCGGCCGCCGCGACGGTCCACGAGCACATCACCGACGCGGTGAAGACCCCGGACCTGATCCGGCTGACCGGCGACATCGTCCTCGCCCGCTTCGAGACGATGAAGGTGTACGCGGCGCTCGGCGCGGTCCGCTCGCTGCTGCGCCGGGGCCGGGTGGCCCCCGGGCAGACCCTGGTCGACAGCTCCAGCGGGATCTACGCACTGGCGCTCGCCATGGCCTGCCACCGCTACGGGCTGCGCTGCCACATCGTCGCCTCCACCACCGTGGACGCCACCATGCGGGCGCAGTTGGAGATCCTCGGCGCGAGCGTCGACGCCATGCCGCCCTCGCAGAGCCTGCGCCTGGACCAGGAGCTGCGGGTGCGCCATGTGCGCCGGCTGCTGGCGGAGCGGCCGGACTTCCACTGGATGCGGCAGTACCACGACCAGGTTCACCACGAGGGCTACCGGGAGTTCGCGGAGCTGCTCACCGAGGCTCTGCCCGGGGGTCCGCTGACCGTGGTCGGCGCGGTGGGCACCGGCGCGTCGACCGGTGGGCTGGCCCGCGCACTACGGGAGTCGGGGCGGTCGGTGCGGCTGGTGGGCATCCAGCCGTTCGGCAGTGTGACGTTCGGGAGCGAGCGGTTCGAGGACCCGGAGGCGATCATCGCGGGCATCGGCAGCTCGATACCGTTCGGAAACGTCCGCCACGAGCTGTACGACACCGTCCACTGGCTGGACTTCCGCCATGCGATGGCGGGGGCGGTCGGACTGCTGCGGGAGCACGCGGTGTTCGCGGGCCTGTCCACCGGGGCGGCCCATCTGGCGGCCTCCTGGGAGGCCGCCCGCGATCCCGGGCGGCTGCATCTGGTGCTGGGCGCCGACACCGGGCACCGGTACGCGGAGCGGGTGTTCGCCCGGCATGCCGAGGCGCTGGACCCCGCCGGGCTGCGGCCCCGGACCATCGCGTCGCCGGCCGAGCTGCGGCCGCCGTGGTCGGTGATGGAGTGGGCCGGGCGGGCCGCGCCCGAGGCCGCCAGGACCGTCGAGGGCGACGCCCCCTCCCCCGTACCGACCGTGGAGCTGCTGCCATGACGATCGCCGCACTGGAGTCCCTGTCCTTCGGCCTGGGGCGGATGGCGGAGGCCGCCGCCGGAGCGGGGCACCGGCTCTGCCTGCTGACCGGCGACCGTTCGGTCTACCGCCACGAGCTGGCGGTCCTGCCGCCGGACGCGCTGGACGTCGTGGACGTCGACACGATGGATCGGGAGGCCACCCGTCGGGCCCTGGCCGCCCTGCCCGGCCTGGCCGGGCTGATCAACACGACGGACACCTGGAGCCTGCCGGCCGCCGAACTGGCCGCCGGACTGGGGCTCCCGGGCGCGGACCCCGAAGCCGTACGGCTGCTGCGGGACAAGCGCCGGGTCCGGGAGACGCTGCACGCGCGCGGGCTGAGCCGGAGTACGGCCGTATCCGTCCCGCCGGGTCCCGAAGGCGCCGGGGAGGTGCTGCGGGCAGTGGGGCTGCCCGCGGTCCTGAAGGACTCGGCGGGCACCTCCTCGCGTCATGTGTGGATCGCGCACGACGAGGAGGCCCTGCACCGGGCGCTGGCGGAGGCGGGTCGACAGCGCCTGCTCGGCGGCCTGTTGGCGGAGGCGTTCCTCGCCGGTCCGCTGTACAGCGCGGAGACCATCGGCTGGGACGGGACCACCCGGCTGCTCGGGGTACTGAGCCGCCAGACGTCCCGGGCGGCGGTGGTACGGGAGGAGGCGGCGGCGTTCCCGGTGGCGCTGGACCAGGGGGAGCGGGCCGGGATCGAGGCGTGGGTGGGCCGGGTCCTCGCGGCGGCGGGTCACACCCGCGGCTTCGCCCACGTGGAGTTCGTCCTGACGGCCGACGGACCCGAGCTGGTGGAGATCAACCGCAGGATCGGCGGCGCGCTGGTCGGCGAGGTGCTGTGCCGGACGCTGCGGACCAATGTCTACACGGCCATGATGGACGAGGCGCTCGGCCGTCGCCCGGCGCTGCTGGACGCCCCGCTCGACGCCACAGGGCCCGCGTACGGCTTCGTCCTCGTGTACGCGGAGCGGCCCGGGGTGCTGAAGGGCTGGCACGGCCTCGACGAACTCGGGGCGTTCCCCGGGGAGGTGGAGTGGTTCCCGGTTCGCGAGCCCGGCGAGAGCGTGCTCCACGTCGGCGACCAGCGGGGCTGTACGGGCATGGTGCTGGCCGAGGCGCGGACGGCGGAGCTGGCCCAGCACCGGGCGTGGAGCGCGGCCGTCCGGGTCCGCCCGGTCGTCGTCGGCCCGGCGTGAGCCCGGGGAGGTGAGCCGCCGCCGGACGGACGGGGCCCCGGGGGCCGGCGCGGACCGTGGGCGGGCCGGCCGGGCCCGGCGGCGGACCGCCCCCGGCCGGACGGGCCGCCCGCCGCTCACCGGCCCGCAGCGGTTCCTGCTGGGGGGCTCGTTCCTGATCACGCTGGGCAGCTTCGCCGTGCTGCCCTACATGTCGGTGCTGCTGCACCAGCGGCTCGGCCTCGGACTCGGCACGGTCGGCCTCGTGCTGGCCGTCGCCTCGCTGATCCAGTTCGCCGGCGGCGTGGTGGCGGGGCCGGTGACCGGGCGGATCGGGCTGCGGCGCGCGATGCTGCTGGCGCTGGGACTGCGTACGGCGGGGTTCGCCGCGTTCGTCCCCGGGCTGACGAGCCCGGTCCTTGCGGTCGGGGCGCTGCTGCTGGTGTCGGCGGGCGCGGCGCTGTACCTCCCGGCGAACAAGGCGTATCTGGTGGAGGGGGCGTCGAAGGCGCAGCGCCCCCGGCTGCTGTCGGCGAGCGGTTCGGCGTTCAACGCGGGGATGGCGCTGGGCCCTCCGGCCGCCGCGCCGCTCGTCATGGGCTCCCCCGGGGTGCTGTTCTCCTGCGTCACCGTGCTGTTCGCGCTCGTGGGGGCCGGGCACGCGCTGCTGCCGGCGGGCACGGCGGACCGGCCCTCCGCCAGGCCCTCCGCCAGGCCGTCCGACGGGTCGTCCCACGGGTCCTCCGCAGCGCCCGCCGCCGGCCGGGCCAGGGAGTCCGGCGCACCGCGCCCCGGGCCTTCCCCGTTCGTGGTGACCGTGCTGAGCGTGTACGCGTTCATGTTCTTCCAGCACTATCTGGCGCTGTACGCGGTCCCCCGGACATCGACGGCCTTCTACGGGGCCGTCCTGACCGGGTACGCGGCCCTCCTCGTCGTCGCCCAGCCGTTGCTGGCGGAACGGGTCGCCGCACTGAGCTACCCGGCCGCCCTGCGGTGGGGGTTCGGCGCGATGGCTGCGGGCATGGCGGCGATCGGGGCCGGGGGGCACGCGGGGATCGCGGTGGGCGGGGCGCTGCTGTGCCTCGGGGAGATCGTGCTCTTCCTCAAGAACGACCTGGAGGCGCTGGCCCGTTCGTCGGCCGCCCCGGCGAGCGTGTTCGGGCGGCAACGGCTGGCGGCGGGCATCGGCGCGTTCGCCAGCGGGGTGGTGGGCGGGCAGTTGTACGGGGCGGCGGAGTCGGCGGGCTCGGCGCGGGGGTTCTGGGCGGTGGTCTGCCTCCAGTGCCTGCTGCTGCCGGTGTTCCTGCTCCGCCGGCGGCGCACCGCCCGGGACCCCGAGGGATCGCGGGCGGGCGCCGGCTAGGGCGTGTTCGGAGCAGGAGGGTCAGGCCGATGCGGGAAGCGGGCGATGGTGCGCTGGGACCGACGCCCCGCCCCACTGTCCGGCGAGTTCGCGGCGGGCACGGGCCACGCGGGAGCGCACCGTGCCGATCGGGCAGCCGGCTGCGGCTGCCGCCTCCTCGTAGGAGGCGCCCAGCAGTTGGGTGAGGACGAAGGCCTGACGGCGTGCCGGGTCCAGTCGGCGCAGGGCGTCCAGCACCGCGACGGACTCCTCGAATCCGGGGAGCTGACGGGGCTGGGCGCGTTCGGCGGCGGTCTGCCAGTCCGCGGTGTCGGCGGTCCGGGGGCGTACGGCGGCGGCGCGGTGCCGGTCGATGACGACGCGTCGCGCGATCGACAACAGCCAGGTCCGGGCGCAGGAACGCCCCCCGAACCGGGCCAGTCCGCTCATCGCCCGGAGGTAGGTCTCCTGAGCCAGGTCGTCGGCCCCGGGGACGTCGGAGCTGAGATAGGCGACGAACCTGCGGACGTCCTCGTAGGTCGCCCGGACGAAGCGGTCTGCGGCCTCCCGGTCCCCGCCGCCCGCGGCGAGCGCCCAGTCGGTGATCTGCCCGTCGTTCTGCCGGGCGGCCGGGGCCCGGGGGCCGGGCGGGCGGGTGGTGGACACCCGGATGACCGGCGGCCGGGAGGCGGGCGGCGGCGCGGCGGCAACAGGCCTTGGGAGGGCCGCCGATGCGGGGACCGGCAGCGCGGGGATCGGCAGCACGGGGATCGGCAGCACGGGGGCAGGTAGCGCGGGGGCAGGAAGTGTCACAGCAATCCTTCGCGTCCTTGCGGAGCCGCGGCAGCGGTCGCCCGGCTCCGGCGACCGGACCCGGGCCCCGTCGGGGGCGGCCCGGTGAACCGGCATGCCTGTCACGGGTGTGCGCGGCGCACACCCGTACCGCCTCCGGCGCACAGCGGCCGGAGGGCGGATGAAGGTCAGAGGAAGCGGAGGGAGAGCGGTGGCCCGCGCCGGGAGATGGCGTGCAGGGCGAGAAGGTCCCGGGGGCGGCGGGGCCGGCGGCGGACGCGTCGTCGGACGGGCGGCGCGGGCGCGGGCGGCGTCGCGGACCACAGACGCCAGGCCGTCCGCAGCGGTGCCCGGACGAACAGCACCAGACAGCGGCCCAGCCGGCCGAGGGCGACCTCGCCGCGCCACAGCCACCAGCCGCAGATCAGCCCGGCCACCGCGTGGGCGGCGGCCATGCCGAGGGTGAACACCGCCCCGTCAAAAGCGGCCAGAAGCCCCATCAGGTCCGACGAGCCGCCGATCGGGACCTCGTGGGCGGAGTGGTTCATCGCGTCCGGGGCATGACGCCCGCCGCCCGCGTGGTGCGCGCCGAAGCCGGACGGCAGCCAGGAACCGGCGCGGGCGAAGAAGGCGTGCAGCCCCAACTGGCCCAGAACGTGGGCCGTCACGGCCACCGGAGCGCTCCGCTCCCGCGCGGCGAGCCACCACCCCGCCCCGCACACCGGCAGCAGCGCGGCGGCCTGGACGAGCAGGGACAAGGGCGCGCCGGACATCAGCGCGTGGCCGAGTCCGGACACGGCGACGCACACCACCGCGAACAGCGCGGTGCGTCCGAGTCGGAGTGCGGTTCCGGCTCCCATGGCAGCCATCGTGTCAGTCGTACCCACCCCGGAGAGAAGAGCACCAGATGCCGAAACAGCGGGAGTTCGACGCGTTTGCCCCGCCAGCGGCCCCTGTGATCCATGTCACACGGGGGTGGCGGGAACTTTTCCCTCCGCGCGTCCGACTGCTCCGACAACGCGTCTGCGTAAGCCTCGTGGCCCGGGGCCGCCGCATCCGCCCCCGCCACCCGATGCCCCCGCCCCGAAGAGGCCGCATGACGAACCCACCCCCCACCCCTGATCCGGCAGCGGCCGCCGAGACGCCCGGAAGCACCGCTCCGGCCACCGGGGCCGGACCTGGAACCGTGGCCGCAGCCACCGAGAGCACCGCACCGGACGACGGCCAGGCCCCCGCCCCCCGGCGGCCGGGAGAGCCGAGACGGCCGACGCTCCGCTCCGACCTGCGGGCCTCGTGGCCCGACGGCCTGGTGGCGCTCCTCATCACCGCGGCGATCTTCGTCCTGCTCTACATACGCATCCGCAACAAGACCTCGTCCACGGTCACCGTGATGCCGTACATGGCCGACGCCGGCGGCTTCTGGATGTACTTCCTCAGCCAGGCGTTCGGCTGGTCCGCCCTGCTCTGGGCCTGGGGGACCGTCATCCTCGGGCTGATGCTGTCCGGGCCGCGGCCGGGCCGCCTGCCGCTGTCGGGCCCCCGGCTGGAGCGCCTGCACCGCACCACGAGCCTCAACACCATCGCCCTGATCGCGGCCCACGCCCTGCTGTTCGGGGCCGAACTGGTCCGGCACGACACCGCGTCCTGGAACTCCGCGGTCGCCACCGCGTTCGTGGAGGCCCTCGTCCCCGGCGGCTACGACTCGGGGACCGGCAAGATCGCCATCCCCATCGGCCAGGCGGCCCTGTACCTCGCGATCCCCCTCGGCCTGGTCTTCTACGTACGCCACCGCATCGGCCAGAAGACCTGGCGGGTACTGCACCGCTGCGTGATCGTCGTCTACGTCCTCAGCGTCTGGCACACCCTGCTGTACGGGACCAACGTCTGGTACGACGGCTGGTTCCGCACGAGTGTCTGGCTGCTCCAGCTCCCGATCGCCGCGCTGCTGCTCCTGCGCCTGATGCGGCCCGCCCGCCGCTCCGAGAGGCTGCGAGGCCGGCCCGGAGCGACCGCAGGGGCCCGCGCCGGGTGGGTTCTGCGGGTGGGCGGCCGGCTCACCGTGATGGCGGTGCTGGCGGCTCTCGTCGCCGTCGTGGCCAGCGGCAGCGACGGCGGGCGCAGCACACCCCCGAAGGACACCACCTCCACCCACGACCACGACTGAGAGGCCGGCCGTCCCCGCACGTGCGCACAGGCCGTCCCCGCGCGTGCGCACCGGCTCCCGCGCGTGCACGCCGTCCGCCACCACGGGGGAGAGCCGTCCGCCCGGCGACGTACGCTCGGAGGCATGACCACCAACGATCTTCCCGTGATCGCCGCAGTCGACGGCTCCACGCACAGTCGGCAGGCGCTCGACTGGGCCACCCACGAAGCCGTCCGGCGGGGGCTGCCCCTGCTGATCGTCCACGTCCGCCCGCTCACCCGGCAGGTCGACGAGGAGACCGGACGGCGCGAGGCGGAGGCGCTCCTGGCCGAGTCCGTGCGCCGGAGCGCGCTCATCGCTCCGGCGCTGCGGCCCTCGACGCTGGCTCCGCTGGACTTCCCGTCGGCGGCCCTGGTCTCGCTCGCCCGGGACGCGTCGATGATCGTGGTCGGATCGCGCGGGCTCGGCGGCTTCCGCTCGCTGATGGTCGGTTCCAACAGCCTCGCCACCGCGTCGATGGCGAGCTGTCCCGTTGTGGTCGTGCAGGAGGACCGGCCGGAGGGGGACGAGAGCCGTCCCGGGGACGCGGGGGTTTTCACCGACATCGTGGCGGGGGTGGCAGCCGACGAGAGCAGCGAGGCGGTCCTGGAGTTTGCCTTCGCCACCGCGGCTTCCCGGCCGGGCGCCCGGCTGCGGATCGTGCACGGCTGGACGATGTTCTCCTCGATGCTCGCGGGCGGCCCCGTCCTGGACCGGCAGGAGGCGGCGGGCTCGGCCGCGCGGACCCTGGCCGAGCTGACGTCGGGGTGGCACGAGAAGTACCCGCAGGTGGAGATCGTCCGGGAGCCGGTCAACGGTTCGGCCTCGCGCACCCTGGTGACCGCGTCGGCGACGGCGGCCCTGACGGTGATCGGCCGCCGCAAGGGCGGCGAGTCGCTCGGGCTGGGACTGTCCCCGGTGGCGCAGACGGCGGTCACACACGCGCTGGGACCGGTCGCCGTCGTGCCCTGTTGAGCCGATTCCCCTGCTCCGCCGGGCCGTTCTCCCCTGCTCCGCCGGGCCGTTCCCCCACGCCCCGACGGGTCGCCGGACGCGGCCCGTCGGCGCGGGCCCCTTGGCCTGGCGGGCGGCGTGACCGAGACTTGCCCGATGACACAGCGTGTGGCACTCGCGACCGTGCTGGACCGGCTCGCCATCGATGCGGTGATCACCGGGTACGCGGTGGCCGTCGACGACGGTACCTGGTCGGACTACGGCGCCCTGTTCACCCCGGACGGCCGCGCGGACTACCGGGGCGCCGGGGGCGTGGAGGGCCCGGCCGACGAGATCGCCCGGTGGCTGGAGGAGACGATGCGCCTCTTCCCCGTACGTCAGCACCTGATCGTCAACCGCCGGATCGACCTGGAGGACCTGGGCGGCTATACGGGCGACCGGGCCGAGGTGCGGGCCGACTACCTCAATCCGATGTGCCTGGCCCGGAAGACGGCGAGCGGCTCGGACTCGGACGCGTCGGGGGGAGCTGATCCCGGACAGGCCGGGGGTGCCACGCCCGACTTCGTGACCGGCGGCCGCTACACCTTCGAGCTGCACCGCGCCGAACCGGGCTGGCTGATCCGTACGGTCACCGTCCAGGAGAAGTGGCGCCGGGCGCCGGGCGCGTAGGCCCCGTCGTCGCACTGCCGTCGCCACCGTCGGAAGGGCGCCGGGCGGGTCCGCCGTGCCCCGCTCGGCCCGCGTCCTGTGTCCGGCGGGGATCACCTCCCTCACACTGGGTATCCGGGGATTGACGCGGCGACGGCGACCGCCCGCCCGTGCACGACCGAGGAGGGCACGGCATGCGCATCCGGGGCGGGCGTCTCCCGGTCGGCCTGAACGCGGCCGGCACGTCCGGTGAAGGCGCATCCGGCGAAGGCGCGCCCCGTCAGGGGGCTTCAGGCGAAGACGGGCCCGGTGCGGGCGCGGCTGCTGACGCCGGTTCCGGTGCGGGTGGCGCCTCCGGTGACGGCGCCTCCGGTGACGGGCCGGAGGCCGGCGGCCGGGGCTCCGCCGGCGCGGGGGCGCTCTCGTCCCCCTGGCCCCGGGGCGCGGCGGCGCTGCTCGCCGGGGCGCTGCCCGCGCTCGCCTTTCCCGCGCCCGGACTCTGGTGGTTCGCCTATGTGGCGCTGGTCCCCTGGCTGCTGCTGATCCGCACCGCGCCCTCGCCCCGCAGGGCCGCGCTGGACGGCTGGATCGGCGGCATCGGCTTCGTCATCGCGGTGCACCACTGGCTGATGCCGAGCCTCCACGTCTTCATCGTGCTGCTGGCCGCCCTGCTGGGACTGCTCTGGGCGCCCTGGGGACTGCTGGTATCCCGGCTGCTCGGCGGGTCCCCTTCCGCGTCGCGTGCCGTCGCCGCCGTGGTCGTCGTGCCCTCCGGGTGGCTGATGATCGAGCTGGTCCGGTCCTGGGAGGGGCTCGGCGGGCCCTGGGGGCTCCTCGGCGCGAGTCAGTGGGAGGTCGCCCCGGCCCTGCGGGTCGCCTCGGTGGGCGGGGTGTGGCTGGTGAGTCTGCTGGTGCTCGCGGTGAATACCGGCGCGGCCCTGCTGGCCGCCGGCCGCGCGGCCCGTACGGCCGCCGGCGTCCTGCTGGTGGCGTGCGCCCTGTCCGTCGCGGCGTCGTGGGCCTGGGCGCCACGGCCCACGGACACCGGCACGGTCAGGATCGCCGTCGTGCAGCCGGGTGTCGTGGAGGGACGCGGAAGCGTCGCGCGCCGCTTCGACCGGGGCGAGGAGCTGACCCGTTCGCTGCGGGACCGGAACGTGGACCTGGTCGTGTGGGGCGAGAGCAGCATCGGGGCGGGCGCCTGGGAGCGTCCGGAGACCGCGCGGCGGCTGGCTGACCTGTCCCGCCGGGTCGGCGCGGATCTGCTGGTCAATGTGGACGCCCGGCAGACGGACGGCTCGGGGCGGGCGGGGATCTTCAAGTCGGCGGTGCTCGTGGGCCCCGACGGGCCGACCGGGGACCGCTACGACAAGATGCGTCTGGTCCCGTTCGGGGAGTACGTCCCGGCCCGCTCCCTGCTGGGGTGGGCGACCTCCGTGGGCAAGGCGGCGGGCGAGGACCGGCTGCGCGGCGACCGCCAGGTGGTCATGACCCTGCCGGACGGGGCGCCGGGGCTGCGGATCGGCCCCCTGGTCTGCTTCGAGACGGCGTTCCCCGACATGAGCCGCGGGCTGGTGCGCGACGGGGCGCAGGTGATCGTCGCCCAGTCCGCCACCTCGACGTTCCAGGAGAGTTGGGCCCCGGCCCAGCACGCCTCGCTAGGGGCGCTGCGGGCCGCCGAGAACGGCCGCCCGATGGTCCACGCGACGCTCACCGGGATCAGCGCGGCCTACGGTCCCCGGGGGGAGCGGGTGGGCCGCCCGCTCGGCACGGACGCGAGCGCGACGGAGGTGTTCGACCTGCCGCTGGCGCGCGGGAGCACGCTCTACGGCCGGCTCGGCGACTGGCCGGTGCCCGGGGCGCTGGCGGCACTGGCCGTGCTGTGCGCCGTCGAAGGGCTGCGGGCGCTCAGGAGGCCTGCTCCAGGGCCTCCCGGACCACCCGCTCGCACAGCTCATGGGTCGCCAGGGCGTCCCGGGCACTGAGTGTTTCGCCCCGGCGCACGGCGTCGAGGAAGGCGTGCACGCAGGCTTCGATGCCGCGCTGCCGGGCCACGGGGACCCAGTCGCCGCGCCGCCGCACACTGGGCTGTCCCTTGTGGTCGACGATGTCCGCGAGGTTGAGGACCTGTCGCTTGGAGTCCTGGCCGGAGACTTCGAGGATCTCCTCGGTCGACCCGTTCAGCCGGTTCATCATGCCGATCGCGGTGAATCCGTCGCCGGACAGCTGGAGCACCACGTGGTGCATCAGCCCGTCCACGATCCGGGCCCGCACGGTGGTGTGGTCGACGGTGCCCGGGACCAGGAAGCGCAGGGTGTCGACGACGTGGATGAAGTCGTCGAGGATCATCGTCCGGGGGGCCTCGGGCAGTCCGACCCGGTTCTTCTGCAGGAGGATCAGCTCGCGCGGGTGCTCCGCGCACTGCGCGTAGCCCGGGGCGAGGCGGCGGTTGAAGCCGACGGCGAGGCTGACGCCGCGTTCCTCGGCGAGGTTCACCAGCCGCTCGGAGTCGGCGTACTCATAGGCGATCGGCTTGTCGACATAGGTGGCGACACCGGCTTCGAGGAGCCGTTCCACGATCTGCGGGTGCACGGCGGTCGGGGCGTGCACGAACGCCGCGTCCAGCCCGGCGGCGAGAAGCGAGTCGAGGGTCGTGTGACGGCCGTCGGCCGGAACGCGGTGGGTGTCGCCGACCGCGTGGAGCGTGGCGGGGGTGCGGGTCTGCAGATGTAGTTCGACCCCCGGTACGGCGCTGAGCACCGGCAGGTACGCCTTCTGCGCGATGTCGCCGAGCCCGATGCAACCGATCTTCACGAGGTCTCCTGTCGCCGTGTCGCGCCGCGGTGCGCGGCTGTTCGCGCCCCGGCAGCATACGTCGCCGCCGCTGTCGGCCCGCTCTCCGGTTCCGGTCACAAAACCCCTGGCCAGGGACGTGATCATGGGCGACGATGGTCGCCATGACTTCTCCCGGGAACCCTGAGCGCTCCGAGCCGGCCTTCGACGCCGCCGAACGCCCCATGCTGGAGGGCTGGCTCGACTTCCACCGCGAGACGCTCGCCATGAAGTGCGCCGGTCTGACGGACGCGCAGCTGCGCGAGGCGTCCGTCCCGCCCTCCGCGTTGACCCTGCTCGGCCTCGTACAGCACCTGGCCGAGGTGGAGCGCTACTGGTTCCGCGAGATCCTGGAGGGCGCGGAGCTGCCGGACCTCTACTCCACCGAGGAGGATCCGGACGGGGACTTCATGGTGACGGCGTCCACCACATGGGCCGGGACGGAGCCCGTCTGGCGGGCGGAGATCGCGGCGGCCCGCGAGAGCGCCGCCGCGTTTCGCCTGGACGACCTCTCCCAGGGCGTCAGCTCGTCGGGCGAGCCGTTCAGCCTCCGCTGGATCTACATGCACATGATCGAGGAGTACGCCCAGCACAACGGCCACGCCGACCTGGTGCGCGAGCGCGTCGACGGGGCGACCGGCAAGTGAACGCTCCGGCGCACGGCCCGACTCCGCGCCGGAGGACCGCCGCCCCCTTGGGGGCGCGCCGCTGACCGGGTCACTCGTGCGGGCCATTCCGCGCCCAGCGGGCCCCGAGCGGGCGGGCCGCACCGCAGAGTTACCCGGGTGCAGAGAACCAGAATCGCCGCGCAACTCCTGGTCGGGCTGACGGTCACGGCCGTCTCCGGCTGCGTCTCGGTGGAGCCCCGGGCCGTCCCCCCGCCGTATCCCGGCGCCACCGGGCCGGCCCAGAACGTGGCCCCGCAGATCGTGCAGCCACCCGCCCGTGAGGCGCTGGAGGCCGTGCCGGATCCGAGCCCGTCGGCGGCCCTGCCGCCCTCCCCCGCACCCCCGGCCGCCGACTCCCCACCGCAGGCCCGGCGCACCGCACCGGCGGGGGCCTCCCGCCCTCGGGAGCACCCGGACCCGCCGGATTCCCGGACGCCGCGCCGGGTCCCGGGCCTCCCGTCCGTCACCGTGCCCGCCCTGCCACGCGTCCCCGGCGTCGGGGCGGACGTCTGCGCGCTCGGCCGAGGGTACGGCGGCTGGCCGGCGGGCAGTCCGGAGTCCCGCAGCTGCTCGGAGACGTACGGCCGCTGACGCCCCCGCCGGCCGTGCGGGGTCACTGCTCCCGCATGCGGAGCTCCAGGCGGTCGATGGCGGCGCGGACCCCGCCGCCGTACCCGTCGTCCGCGAGCGACTCGGCCGCGGCGCGGGCCCGCTGGAGGTGGATACGGGCCGAGTCGGGGCGCTGGAGTTTGAGGTAGTCCGCCGCGAGGTTGAGGTGCAGCGAGGGGTAGAACGCCCGGACGGCCGGGGCGTCCCGGTGTTCCGCCGCCCGGGTCCCGCCACGCCCCGCGCCGCCGCCCGGCCCGTCCCCGCCGCCCGGCTCGGCCCCCGGCCCGTCCGTGGTTCTCAGCCCTTCGGCGGCCGTCAGGGCGCGCAGATCCCAGGCCAGCTCGTCGCCGGGGTCGTCCTGGGTGTCCGCCATGTAGTGCGCGAGGGTGCAGCGGTGCAGGGCGTCGCCGTCCGCCCCGAGCTCCGACCAGAGTGCGCCGAAGCGGTTGCGGGCCTCCTCCCGGTCACCTCCGTGGAGCAGCATGATCGCCTGGCCGATCCTGGTCATGACGGCGTCATCGGACGCCTCCTGCTGCTCCACCACTGCGGTCTCCTCCGTCGCCGGTCCAGCCGGTTGCCGTCGGTCCGACGCTAACGCCGGGCTTCCGCATAACCGGTCAGACACGGGCGTCAGGGCCCGTCGGCCGGAGCCCGTCAGCCGAGGTCGGGGATCCGCCAGTCGATCGGCTGGTGGCCCTGGGCGGCCACGGCCTCGTTGATCTGGGTGAAGGGGCGGGAGCCGAAGAACTTCTTGGCGGAGAGCGGCGAGGGGTGCGCGCCCTTCACCACTATGTGGCGCTCCTCGTCGATCAGGGGCAGCTTCTTCTGCGCGTAGTTGCCCCAGAGCACGAAGACCGCCGGGTCGGGCCGGTCGGCGACGGCGCGGATCACCGCGTCGGTGATCTTCTCCCAGCCCTTGTTCTTGTGGGAGTTGGCCTCGCCGGCCCGGACGGTGAGCACGGCGTTCAGCAGGAGGACGCCCTGCTCGGCCCAGGGCATCAGATAGCCGTTGTCCGGGATCGGCAGGCCGAGCTCCTGCTGCATCTCCTTGTAGATGTTGCGCAGCGACGGCGGAGTCCTGACACCGGGGCGCACGGAGAAGCAGAGCCCGTGTCCCTGTCCCTCGCCGTGATACGGGTCCTGACCGAGGACGAGGACCTTCACCTTCTCGTACGGCGTGGCGTCCAGGGCTGCGAAGACCTGCTCGCGCGGCGGATACACGGGCCCCTTGGCCCGCTCCTCCTCGACGAAGTCGGCCAGTTCCTTGACGTACGGCTTCTGGAGTTCTTCGCCGAGGACGGCACGCCAGGACTCGGGCAGCAGGTCGATATCGGTCACGTCCACAACCTCCGGTGAGCAACAGGTTCTTGATCCCAGAACCTACCGGGCGCCACTGACAACGGCCCCAGGGAGCCCTTTCCGTACAGCGGCTACCAGCTGGCCTTGCGGTACAGCTCCCACATTTGCATCACGGTCTGCGGGTCGAGTGCGCGCTCGGTGCCGCCGATGTCCTCGCCCGAGGCGACGTACAGCTTGCCCTGCCACAGCGGCAGCAGCCGGACGTCCTCGACGAGGATCTCCTGGGCCCGCTCGAACTGCTTGCTGACCGCGCCCCGGTCGCTCTCCTGCCGCGAGGCGGGGATCAGCTGCTGGGTGATCTCCTTGTTGATGTACGGGGTGCCGGTGACGCTCTCCTTGCCCACGAAGGGCGCGATGAAGTTGTCGGGGTCCGGGAAGTCCGGGAACCAGCCGCGGCCGAAGACCGGGTACTCGCCCTTGTTGAAGCCTTCCTGGAAGGTCGTCCAGGGCTCGCCCTGCAGCGTGATCTCGAACAGCCCGGAGGCCTCCAGCTGCCGCTTGAGCTCCTCGAACTCGGGCTCCGTGGACGAGCCGTACCGGTCGGTGGTGTACCAGAACTTCATCTTCACGGGCTCGGTGATACCGGCCTTGGTGAGGATGCTCTTCGCCCTCTTGACATCCGGGTCGCCGAAGGTGTCGAAGAAGCTCGTGGTGTGGCCGGCGATGCCCTTGGGGACCATGGAGTACAGCGGCTCGGCGGTTCCCCGGTAGACCTTGGCGACCAGGGCGTCGCGGTCCACGACGTGGGCGATGGCCTTGCGGACGGCGGGGTTCGCGGCGGCCGGGTCCTTCGGGTTGAAGACCAGGAAGCGGATGTCGGCGCCGGTGCTCTCGACGATCTGGAGGCCGGCGTTGTCGTCCTTGTTGTCCTCCAGGCTGACGACCTCCTCGGCGGTCAGGCCCCGGTAGGTGGCGTCGATCTCCTTCGCCTTGAGCGCGCTCACCATGTCGGCGGACTTCTCGAAGTAGCGGATGGTGACCGCGTCGTTCTTCCGGTTGGCGAAGCCCTTGTAGTCCGGGTTCTTCTTCAACTCGGCGGTGGCCCGGCCCTTGTAGGACTCCAGGAGGTAGGGGCCGGAACCGGTGACCTTGCCGTCGTCGCGGATCTTGTCCTTGCGGTAGTCGCCGGGAGCGACCAGCGACATGGCGGGCGTCGCCAGAATGAACGGGAACGTGGCGTCGGACTTGTTCAGGTGGAAGATGACCGTGTCGTCACCCTTGGTCTCGATCCGGTCCAGGGAGTCGAGCATCCCGGCCGGGCCGCCCTTGAAGTGGATGTCCACGATGCGGTCGATCGAGTACTTCACGGCCTCGGCGTCGAGCTTCTCGCCGTTGGAGAACGTGAGGTTCTTCTTGAGCGTGCACCGGTACGCCATGCTCGTGGCGTCGGTGAACTTGCAGGAGTCCGCCGCGTCCGGCTCCGGGATCGTACTGCCGGAGGGGAAGCTCACCAGGGTCTGGTAGACGTTCCGCATCAGCTCCCAGGACCCGTCCCAGGCCGCCGCAGGATCCAGTGTGGACGGGGAGCTGGTCGTCCCGACGGTTATCTTCTGGTCCGTTGCCGATCCACTGTCCGAAAGGAGACCGCAGCCGGCCAGCAGAGAAAGGGAAGCTAGGGCTGCAGCAGCCTGCAGACTGGCCCGGTAGAACACGCGCACGCTCCTCGATCAGCCATGGGTCGGCAGACCATACCGCAGCGCCCCACCGGGTCAATCCGCTGGCCCGGCGGGGCACTTGACCCAATCAGGGCCAAACCGGCCCAGGCCGCTCTCAGCCCACGCCGGCGTTGAGGAAAATTCCCCCGTCGACCACGAGGGTCTGGCCGGTGATCCAGTCGGACTGGGCGGAGGTGAGGAAGGCCGCCGCGCCTCCGATGTCCTCGGGCACGCCGAGCCTGCCCAGCGGGTAGGCGGCGGCCGCCTCCGCTTCGCGCCCCTCGTAGAGGGCCTCGGCGAACCTGGTCTTGACCACGGCCGGGGCGATGGCGTTGACCCGGACGACCGGGGCGAACTCGTGGGCCAGCTGGAGGGTCAGGTTGACCATCGCCGCCTTGCTCATGCCGTACGCGCCGATGAACGGCGAGGCGGAGACCCCGGCGACCGAGGCGATGTTCACGATCGCCCCGCCGTTCTCCTTCTGCCAGGCCTTCCAGGTCTGCTGGGCGAAGCCCAGCGCCGAGATCACGTTGGTCTCGTAGACCTTGCGGGCGACGTTCAGGTCGAGCTCCGCCATGGGGCCGAAGACCGGATTCGTCCCGGCGTTGTTCACCAGGTAGTCGACCCGGCCGAAGGCCTCCATCGTGCGCTCGACCGCGACGGCCTGGTGCGCCTCGTCGTGCGCCTTGCCCGCGATGCCGATCACCCGGTCGGAGCCGAGCCGCTCGACGGCCTCCTTCAGGGCGTCCTCGCCCCGACCGGTGATGGCCACCCGGTCGCCGCGGGCGACGAGCGCCTCGGCGACCCCGTAGCCGATGCCCCGGCTCGCGCCCGTGATCAGGGCGACTTTTCCGCTGTCCTGCACCGTCATGATGTCCGCTGCCCTTCGGGTCGGTTCCGGATCAGTTGAGGGGTCCGCCGGCCACGTACATGACCTGACCGGAGACGAAGCCCGCGTCGTCGCCCGCGAAGAAGGCGATGGCGTTCGCGACGTCCTCGGGACGGCCGACGCGCTGGACCGGGATCTGGGTGGCGGCCGCCGCCTGGAACTCCTCGAAGCCCATGCCGACGCGGGCGGCCGTCTGCGCGGTCATCTCCGTGACGATGAAGCCGGGCGCGACGGCGTTGGCGGTGACGCCGAACTTGCCGAGCTCCTTGGCGAGCGTCTTGGTGAGGCCCTGGAGCCCCGCCTTGACCGCGGAGTAGTTGGCCTGGCCCCGGTTGCCGAGGGCCGAGGAGGAGGAGAGCGAGACGATCCGGCCGAACTTGGCCTCGACCATGTGGGCCTGGACGGCCTTCGCCATCAGGAACGCGCCCTTGAGGTGCACGTTCATCACGAGGTCCCAGTCGGACTCGCTCATCTTGAACAGCAGGTTGTCGCGGAGCACGCCCGCGTTGTTCACGAGGATCGTCGGCGCGCCCAGCTCGGCGGCGACCCGCGCGACGGCGGCTTCCACCTGGCCGGCGTCCGACACGTCGCAGCCGACGGCGAGCGCGGTGCCCCCGGCGGCGGTGATCTTCTCGACCGTGTCCTTGCAGGCCGCCTCGTCGAGATCGAGTACGGCGACGGAACGGCCCTCGGCCGCGAGACGTACGGCGGTGGCGGCGCCGATGCCCCGCGCCGCTCCCGTCACGATGGCGACGCGCTGCTCGGTGGTGGACATGCTTGGTTCTCCTCGCCCTTGGATCGGGGCTCAGCGGGCGTCGGGACGTTTCCCTGACAGAAAGACTCCCGATCGCTGAGCAACCGCTTAGTACCTTCAGCAGACGAGACGCTAGAAGCCCTGGCACCCGGTGTCAACGGCGCACGCCCCGGCGGGCCGCACGTCACACCGGGCGGAGCGCCCGCCGCTGTGCCGTCATGGCCCCGCCGGGGCGTGGATCAGCGCACGAGGAGGTCGAGCAGCCGTTCCACCTCACCGGCCGGGTCCGTGGTCAGGCCGCTGTGCACGGCGCCGGGCTGGACGACCGTGGAGCGCGGGGCGATCAGCCAGCGGAACCGCCGCCCGGCGTCGTCGCCCGCCGCCTGACCGGCCCCCTCACCGCCGCCGCAGACCCCCTCGACGGCGCGCAGGGCGGCCCGCACCCCGATGACATCCGCCGCCGGGTCCAGAGCCTTCAGCTTCGCCTCGTCCAGGTGCGTGCGGGCGGCGACGAACGAGTGTGCCCGGCAGTAGACGAGCACCCCGGCGTTGAAGCACTCCCCCCGCTCGACGCGGGGCACGACGCGCAGGAGCGCGTACTCGAAGACGTCGCGGCGCGTCATCGGCCACCCTCCTCGCCGGTGCGGGCGGACGCCGCGGCGCGGTCGTCGGCGGCCCGCTTCGGCCGGGGCGGCAACCGCTCGGTGAGCCAGCCCGGGACCTGGGAGGGCCGGGTCGAGGCCGGCGCGTCCAGGGTGATCCGCTCGTGGACGTCGGCGGCCCGCGCGAGCAGCGGTGCGATGTAGGCCCGGCGCACCTCGTCGGCGGAGGCGAAACCGGGCTCGTCGGCCAGCCAGACGTCCGGCACATCGGCGGCCACCTCGGTGAGCAGCTCCTCGGTGACCAGCGGGGCGAGCTCGGCGGCCGCGGCCGCGACGTCCGGCCCGAAGGGCGCCAGGACATGGTCCGAGGCGTTGTACGGCTTGCCGGCGGAGGCCTGGGCGCCGGGCCAGTTGTGGTGCCAGATCATGGTCGCGCCGTGGTCGATGAGCCAGACGTCGCCGTGCCAGACGAGCAGGTTCGGGTTGCGCCAGGAGCGGTCGACGTTGTTGATCAGCGCGTCGAACCAGACGATCCGCCCGGCCTCGGCCGCCCCCACCTCGTAGGCGAGCGGATCGAACCCGAAGGAGCCCGGCAGGTAGTCCATCCCGAGGTTCAGTCCGCCGCTCGCGCGGAGCAGCTCCTGCACCTCCTCGTCGGGCTCGGCGAGTCCGATGACGGGGTCGAGCTCCATGGTCACCAGCTCCGGCACCCGCAGCCCCAGCCGACGGCCGAGTTCCCCGCAGATGATCTCCGCGACGAGCGTCTTGCGGCCCTGTCCCGCCCCGGTGAACTTCATGACGTACGTGCCCAGGTCGTCGGCCTCGACGATCCCGGGGAGTGATCCACCCTCCCGCAGGGGCGTGACATAGCGGGTCGCTACGACTTCTTGCAACACTTTCCCAGGCCACCCATCTCTTCAGCCTTACCATCAACGGAGGGCCACTGCGGGGCGCAGAGGCGGAAATCGCCGGTCGACGGCCGCTGGGGAGAATCTGGCGAGTTTCGGCCGGCGAGCCGATGCCCGCCCTCCCCAAGCAGACCGTCGATGGTGCCGCGCCCCTTGCTGCCGGCCTCCGGCATGAAGTGAGCATAGTAACCAAGAGTGATCGCTGGCGAGGAATGTCCGAGCCACCGCGCCAAGGTCACAACGGTCACGGCGCTCATGCGGCTCGCCCCCACACGGTGGTACCTGCTCAGGCTCCCGACAACATCGTCCCACTGCACCCACCTACCGCCTCAGACCCATGGTTCGGAATCCGCTGTCTGTGCGCGGCCGTCGCTGGGGCCGCCGTATTCTGCGGGGTCCGCAGCCGCTACCGGGTCACGTGCACCAGTGCGTCAGATACGCGATCGGCGAGTTCCTGGATCTGGGTGTCGGTGTACCAGGCTCTGCTGTACGTCAGGTCGACTGCCAGGCGGCCCTGGTAGCGGCTGACGACGGCGAAGAGCATCGGTACGTGGCCGAGCGGGGCGATGCGCACGTTGGTGATCTCGAGCCCGTTCGGCAGGTCCGGTCCGGTGATGCTTCCCACGTTGGTGATGACCAGGGTGGGTGGGTGCTGGTCGAGCATGTAGGGGAAGGCGGCCAGTTCCATCGCGGCGGCGCCACTGTCCAAGTCGGCCCGGAGCAGGGCGTTCAGATCGTGTCCGACCTCGACCGGGTGGGCGTGCTCGTCGATGTCCAGCCGGATGGAGGTGGTGGTCGCCGCCGACTGCAGGACCTTGGCGGGCAGCAGCGGGGAGAGCCTGCGGCGCATGTCCACCGCGGTCGTGCACAGCATCCGCACCGGGCCGTCCGGGGCGGGAAGGACGGAGCGCAGGCTGGTCAGCAGGATGCCCGACACCAGGGCGTTGAGGGTGAGCGAGGCGTCCTTGGCGCGCTGGGCCAGCCGCTCGCAGTGGTCGGAACCGGCTTCGACGGCGGTGATGCCGAAACTCAGGTTGGGGCCGGGTCCGTTGTGGACGGCGGCGAGGGCGGGCAGCAGTGCGGGAGCGGCCTGGGCGTCCAGCCGGGCGCGTTCGGCGACGAATTCGCGCAGCTGGTTGTCGGTGAAGCGGGCGCTGAGGACATCGTCCAGCGCCGGGGCGAGCACGGGCTCGACGCGCTCCACGGGCACCGGTCGCCCGGTGGCCAGTGCACTGTAGAGGGCCCACAGGCGTGCGTGCACTGCCAGGTAGCACGTGGCGTCGACGAAGGCGCGCGGCAACGTCATCACCACCCGGGACCCGCCGCGTCCTGGCAGCACCCTCAGCCTCAGCAGCGATGTGCGGTCCCAGGCCAGCGGGGTGCTGATCTCCTCGTCGAAGTGGGTGCCGCGGGTGAGCTCAGGTCCTGTGGTTGTTGCGTCGATCCGCACCATCAGACCGTTGTCGGCTTCGGTGACGATCCTTCCGCCGAGCAGGGGGTAGCACTCGTGCAGCCGGTCCAGTGCCTGGGTCAGGACCGTCTCGTCCACATCGCCCTTGATGTCGCTGTGCAGTACGACCCGGACCCCCGCTGCGGCGATGGCCGCTTCGTGCGGCGCGAGCAGGCGTTTCGTCATGTCGTCTCCCCTGGTCACTGGCGACCTGTGCAGCTGTTCGCAGACGCGCCCTGAGCAGCGGGCTGCGGCCGTGGTCGATGTCCGCGAGCAATAACTTCCCGGCATGGCGTGCTGGTGAACCGGAGTCCGCCGATGCCGCACCGCGGCGGTCCGGCAGGGGGGGCTGGAGCGAGGCGGATGCGGCGCTCGACGGGCCGGCCCTGCTGGCGAGGGGGTCAGATGTGTCCGAAGAACAGACTGCCGGGTGCGTTGGGGTCGCTGGAGAGGTCGTGCTCATGGACCGCGCGGATGAACTCGTGGCGTGAGATGGTGCCGTCTCCGTCGGCGTCCAGCTGGGCGAACATGTCCATCGCCTCGGGGGCGTCGGGCCTCAGCACATCGCGCAGGGAGCGGGCGAACTCGTCCTTGCTGATCTCGTTGTCGCCGGACCGCGCCACTGGCAGCCCGTCCGGTTCTGGTAGAGGATCGCCCCGTTCATCGAGACCCTGCGCGGGCTGCTGATGGGCACACCGATCGACAACAGCGCACTCCTGGCCACCGGTTGGTGCGTCCTGATCACTCTGGGCGGCTACCTATGGGCCAAGAAGCTCTACAATCGCGAGCCCGCCGAGTAAGCGCCTTCGTCGCGTCAGCCCGTGAACTGCACGATCTCCTCGGCATGCCCGCCGACGAGGCGACCGTCAACGTCACCCGCAAACGCCTCGGACACCTCGTCCGCCAAGGCTTCCTCACTCAACCCGGGCGAGGCCCGCCTGGTAGCCGACCGGCTTGCCGAGGATCTCGGCCTCGATGGCGTTGCCGCGCTGCGCTCCCCGCTTGCCGAGATTCCCGAAGGACACGCAAGGACGTCCCCGGCCCGGACGCCGCGCTCGAGTAGAGCGTCGACGGTGAGGGTTCCAGCGAACGCGGCGTGTCGGCGTGTCGGCGCGGCTGGCGGGGAAGCCGAGCTTGTCGGCGCCGAAGAAGCCGCTGCGGACCCGGGCCTGCTGCGAACCACGGGTTCCGCGGAGCCCGGGGACCCCCCAAGACCAGCCAGTCGCCCCCTTAAGGGGGATGGGCGAATCGCACCGCTTCGTCCCTTCGGCCGGCGTGGCGGGACACCCCGGGAGGGGGTGGGCGCCAGGGGAACCGGTACGCGCCCGGGGTGGCCGTCCGAAGGCTCGCCGGGACGGCGGTCCGCGGCGGCAGCGGCCCCCGGTCGGTGCCCGGCGCGCGGCTGTGACCAGGAACGACGGCGAACCGGGCCGAGCGGGGCGAGAGTTGACGGGCCCCGCGGGAGGCGTGCCCCGACATGACGCCGGGGCACGGAACGCCGGGTCGGCGATCGGGCGGAGTAGGGGGTCGTGGCATAGGGGTTGTTCAACAAACGGTAAAACCGTAGCGTCGGTTTTCAGATGCGGCCCCGGGGACAGCCGTTCTCATCCCCTTCGGTTCACGGGCCGTGGCCCACGACCCGAAGGGACGCCCCTCCATGGCTCGGCACCTCTCCACCGTCGCGGTGATCGGACTCGGAACCACGGGATCGGCGATTGCGGGGCAGTTGGTCGGCAGCGGACGGCGCGTCATCGCGGTCGACACCGATCCGGCGGCCATCGACGGGGCGAGAAGACGGATCGGTGAAAGAGGCCCGGGCGGCATCGAGTTCACCGGCAGGCTCGCGGACGCCGCCGAGGCGGAGCTGGTCGTCGAGGCGGTCCCCGAGCGTGCCGCGGTGAAGCGTGCGGTGCTCGGCGAGGCGGTAGCGCTCTGCGGTCCGGACACGGTGTTCGTCACCACGTCCGGCGGACTCCCGGTCACCGAGCTGGCGTTCGAGGCCGGATGCCCCGACCGTCTCGTCGGGCTGCACCTGTTCCTCCCGGACGGGGAGGCCAAGGAGCTCACGGTGGAGCTCGTACCCACCCCGCTGACCGTGGACACGGTCTTCGACGACGTGCGAGAACTGGTCCGCGGCCTGGGGTGGCACCCGGTGGCGACGGCAGACCGAGCGGGACTCATCGGCAGCGCCCTGACGCTGGCGTACCTCAACGACGCGGTCGCGATGCACGAGCAGCGCTACGCGACGCGCGACAGCATCGACACGGCGATGTCGCTCGGCTGCGGCCTGCGCAGCGGGCCACTCGCCCAGCTCGACGCGACCGGGCTGGACACGGCCCTCGACACCCTGGAGGCGCTGCACGCCCGCACCGGCGACCGGCGCTTCCTGCCGCGGCCGAGTCTGCGCCAGATGGTGTCGGCCGGGCTGCTCGGCCGCAAGGCCGGCCGTGGCTTCTACTCCTGGACGGACGGCTCGCCGTCGCCCGACGCCGACGGTGCGGCGCCCCGGCAGGGGCAGGCGCGGGAGGTGCGGAGCATCGGCGTGGTCGGCTCCGGGACGATGGCCGCCGGGATAGCGGAGGTCTGCGCACGCTCCGGCCACCCGACGGTCCTCGTCGCGCGGAGCGACGAGCGGGCCGGGTCCGCGCGTGCGGCCGTCGACCGGTCGCTGAGTCGCGGGGTGCAGCGCGGCAAGCTCACCGCCGATGCCCGTGGCGCGGCGATGGACAGGCTGACCTGCGCGTCCGATCCGCAGGCGCTCGCCGGCTGCGACCTCGTCGTCGAGGCGGTCGCGGAGGACATCGACGTCAAGCGGAGGATCTTCGGCGAACTCGACCGGGTGTGCCGGCCGGGTGCGGTGCTGACGACCTCCACGTCCAGCCTGCCCGTCGTCGAGTGCGCGCGGGCGACCGGCCGGCCGGAGGACGTGGCCGGCATGCACTTCTTCAACCCGGCGCCCGTGATGAAGCTGATCGAGGTCTCGCACACGGTGCTGACCTCGCCGGACGTGACCGCCACGGTCCATGCGACGGCCAGGAACCTGGGCAAGAGGACGGTCGGCTGCCGGGACCGGATCGGCTTCATCGTCAACGCCCTGCTCTTCCCCTACCTCAACCACGCCGTGACGCTGCTCCAGGAGTGCCGGGGCACGACCGCCGACATCGACATGATCATGTCGAACGGCAACGTCTTCCCCATGGGTCCGTTTCAACTGCTGGACGTCGTCGGTCTCGACGTCTCGCTCGCCATCCAGCGCTCCCTGTACGGCACGTTCGGCGAGCCCTGGCTGGAGCCGGCGCCACGGCTGGAGCAGTTGGTCGCCGCCGGATACACCGGACGAAAGAGCGGAAAGGGATTTCGCACCCCCGCCCGCAGCACCCTGTGAAATCCGTGGCGGGATATCGCTTCAGGGCATGAATAAACGGCGGCACCACTGCCGCGTACCGCACGGGGCCTCGCGTGACATTCCGGGGAAACACAGCGGCGATACACTGCTGACCTGCATGGTCTGCACCATTAAATGAGCACTCGCCCCGGTGCGGACTCCTTTGCGAAGTCCGGCCGCCGGGAGAGGGACGCCCGCCCACCGGCGGCGACGGGGAAGCGGATTACATCAGTCCGCAATGGATGTTCGACACGGACATGCGTTAGAATTTCGCCCGTACTCAAGGTGCAGAACGACATCGATGAGCACGGGGGATGAAAATGCTTAGACGCACACTCGCAAGCACGGAAGGGTTCGAAGCTCAGGTAGGTGCCCTTCGCGGCCAATTTACCCGCAGCCTCGCCGGCGAAACACGGGTGACCCTTCTCGAAGGTGCTGCGGGGTGTGGAAAGTCGACAGCCCTGGAACTCTTGAAAGAGTACGCAAAAGAGTCGGGAGCGGTGGTTCTCTGGGCACACGGAGCGCTTCTCGACCATCCCGAACCACTCGATGCGCTACGCCAGTTCCTCGATTGTCCGACCCTGCCGGGAAATACGGCCGACCGAATGCGGCGGGCTCTTTTCCACGGCACTCTGCTGAGCACGTCACGGACCGGCGCGACCGCCTTCCGGTCGCCCACACCCCCTCCCGAACCCCTGCGCGGCGCACGCGACTTCTGCGCCGCGCTCCTCGAACTGGTCATGAGCGGGCCGGTTCTGATCTGCATCGACGACCTCCAGTCCATCGACTCGGCCTCGCTCCAGTACCTCCTCTACGCCGCCGCGAAGCTGGACTCGGCCCGGCTCATGATCGCGTTCTCACGCGACCTGACCTGTGAGCCGAAGGACCCCACCTTCGACACGCGCATCATGCGTCTCCCGAATTCCTCGCGCCTGCGAATGGAGCTCCTCTCCGTTCGGGACACTGCGAGACTGCTCAATTCGCATGCGGCCGCGCCCTGGCAGATCGGCTCCGTCCGGCAGTGGCACGAACTCACCGGCGGGAATCCCCTGCTCCTGCACGCGCTCATGGACGATTCGCGGGCTGCCACGAAACCCATGAAGGAGGAGCAGCCGGTGGACGTCGTCATCGGCGACATCTTCCTCCAGGCCGTCATCGACTGCATCCGGCGCAGCGGCCCCACCGCGGCCCTGCTCGCCGAGGGCATGGCCACACTGGGCACCGCCTCCGGCACGGACCGGCTCGCCGAGCTCCTGGCCATGCCGGAGGACCGGGTGACACGTGGCATGCGCATCCTGCGCGAGGTCGGCGTCGCCCGTGACGCGCAGCTCAGCCACCCGAGGATCAGGGCCGCCGTGCTGGAGCACATGGGCCGTGAGACACGGCAGAAGCGGCACCGCAGGGCGGCCGCGCTGCTGCACCGCAGCGGCGCCCAGTCGATGCTCATCGCCCGGCAGCTCCTCGACGCCGGCAGCGCCGACGAGTGGTGGGCCGTCCCGGTCCTCCAGAGCGCGGCGGAACAGGCCCTCGCCCAGGACAACGCCCGCCTGGCCGCCGCCTTCCTCGACCTCGCCTACGAGGCGTGCGAGGAGCCGGGGACCCGCGCGAGCAACCGGCTGCTCGCCTCGGCCGTGATGTGGCGGCTCAACCCGGCGGCCTCCGAACGCATGCTGGAGGAGCCCCTGGCGGCCCTGCACGCGGGGGCGCTGCCCTCCTCGCGGATCGAAGGGCTCGTGGAACTGCTCGTCTCGCACGGCAGGCTGAGCGAGGCCCGCGACGCGCTGCGCCGCCGTGGCCCCGGTGACCGCGAGGGCACGCTGTCCCCGCAGTACGGCAGCAGCCTGTGGCTGCGCGAACCGGGCGAGACGCACGAGCCGACGGAAGCCGAACCGGCGGCGCTGCTCCCCCACATCGGCCTCGGCTTCGCGCCGCCCGCGGCGGACGACCCCGGCGAGGCGCGGATCGACGCGGCGGTCCACCCCCTGGAGACCTACCCGCTCACCGACAGCACCTTCGACACCATCGTCAATTCGCTGAACCTCCTCATCTACGCGGATCGACTGAATCTGGCCGAGCAGCGGTGCGACGCCCTGATGGACGAGGCGGAGCGCCGCCGGTCCCCCGGCTGGCACGCCATGTTCGCCTCCAAGCGCGCCGAGATCGCGCTGCGCCAGGGCAATCTGACCGACGCCGAGCAGTACGCCACCCTCGCGCAGAACGCGGTGCCCGGCTGGGACGGCGGTGTCTTCACCGGGGGGCCGCTGGCCTTCCAGATCATGGCGTACACGGCCATGGGACGGCACGAGGCGGCGGCCCAGCGGCTGAGCCGACCGGTGCCCGAGGCCCTCTTCCGCAGCGCCTACGGGCTGGCCTACCGGCGTGCCCGCGGACGCCACTACCTGGCGGTCAACCGTCCCAACGCCGCACTCGGCGAGTTCCTGCTCGCCGGGCAGCTCGCCCAGCGGTGGGGGGTCGACTGGCCGGCGCCCCTGCCGTGGCGGCTCGATGCCGCCGAGGCATGGCTGCAACTGGGCGAGCGGGACCGCGTGGAGGGCCTGATCGAAGCGCAGCTGCGGGTGGGCTCCCCGACGACCTCGCGCACCCGCGGCACCGCGCTCCTGCTGCGTGCCGCCTGCGCCAACCCCAAGAGCAAGGACGTGCTCCTCCATCTCACCCAGGCGGTACGGGAGTTCCAGCAGTGCGGCGACCGGCTGGAGACGGCCCGGGCGCAGGTGAGTCTGGCCCATGCCCATCGCCGGCAGGGACACACCGACCGTGCGCGGGGGCTGCTCGCGAGCGCCGCGCGCGTCGCCAGGAAGTGCGGTGCCGACGGGCTCTACGTCGGCATCGCGCGTGCGCTGCGCGACGACCGTGAGGTGAACCGCGATCCGGTCCCGGACGGGGCGGTGGTCCAGCTGTTGAGCCTGCAGGAGGCGCGGCCCAGCGGGTTCACGGTGAAGCTGAGCCGCTCGGAGTCCCGGGTCGCGGCGCTCGCCGTGGACGGATACAGCAACCGGGAGATAGCGGCCACGCTCTACATCACCGTGAGCACGGTCGAGCAGCATCTGACGAAGATCTACCGCAAGCTCGGCATCAGAAGCCGTCAGGAACTCCCGACGGGGCTGCGGTCGACCGTCACCGAAATCGCCTAGGCCTTCCTCGCCGGCACCGGACGTCGCGGACCCCTGAAACAAGGGCCCGCGGCGTCCGCGGCGTGCCGCCGCACGAGAATGGCCCGCCCACGCCCGAGGCGCGGGGCAAACCCCTGAGTCGCCCCCTAGAACTCCCCCGCTTCCTGGCTGGGCCGCGATCGGCGTTGCTACGTTCTGCGCGAGTCAATACGGACTCTCCCGACAACCGCCCCTTTCCATGAGGGCTTGGAGGAGTGCCATGCGCATCGTAGTGACGGGAGGCGCGGGCTTCATCGGCTCGAATTTCGTCCGGAAGGTCGTCGCGGGCGAATATCCCGCCTTCGCGGACGCCGACGTGGTGGTGCTCGACAAACTCACCTACGCGGGGAATCTGGACAATCTCGCACCGGTCGCCGGCAGCCCGCACATGCGCTTCGTGCAGGGGGACATCTGCGACGCCGGTCTGGTGGACGAGGTGCTCGACGGCGCGGACCTGGTCGTCCACCTCGCGGCGGAGTCCCATGTGGACCGGTCCATCGAGGACCCCATGGAGTTCGTCCGCACCAATGTGCTGGGCACCGCGACCCTGCTCAAGGCTGCCGACGCCGCGGGGGTCGCCAAGTTCGTCCACGTCTCCACGGACGAGGTCTACGGGTCCATCGCCGAGGGGTCCTGGGACGAGGAGTGCCCGCTGGCCCCGAACTCGCCCTACTCGGCCTCCAAGGCCGCCTCCGACCTGCTGGTCCGCGCCTACCACCGGACCCACGGGCTGCCGGTGTGCATCACCCGGTGCTCCAACAACTACGGCCCCCACCAGTACCCGGAGAAGGTCATCCCGCTGTTCGTCTCCCGCCTCGCGGACGGCCTCACGGTGCCGCTGTACGGGGACGGGGAGAACGTCAGGGACTGGCTGCACGTCGACGACCACTGCCGGGGCATCGCCCTGGTCGCCGAGTCCGGACGGCCCGGTGAGGTCTACAACATCGGCGGCGGCACGGAGCTGAGCAACCGGCAGCTCACCTCGCTCATCCTCCGGAGCCTCGGCAAGGACTGGTCGAGCGTCGAGCAGGTCGAGGACCGGAAAGGCCACGATCTCCGGTACTCCGTCGACATCGGGAAGATTTCCGGTGAACTCGGCTACCGGCCCCTCGTGGGCTTCGACGAGGGAATCGCCGAGACCGTCAAGTGGTATATCGCCAACCGCTCATAGCGGGCCCCCTGCGCCCTGGCCGCCCCCCCCTGGAAACCCACCCCCTAGGAAGGGGTTAGGGGTGGCCCGTGCGCATCACGCGCGGATAGCTTCGTCCAGGGTCATGAATTCTCCCACGTGTCATTGCCGGCTGCGGATATGAGTATGAGGTCGTAATGGTGAACAATTCCGTGCTGCCTGACGAACCCATTGCCGTGATCGGAATGGCATGCCGGGTACCCGGTGCGACGGATCCCGAAGAATTCTGGCGACTTCTCGTTGAAGGGAAGGACGCGGTCTCGGAAATACCCCGGGACCGATTCGACTCGACGAGCCTGCGGGAACTCGGCGCGGTGACCGTCCGGGGCGGCTTCCTCGACGGCGACGTGGCGGCGTTCGACCCCGAGTTCTTCGGGATCTCGCCGCGCGAAGCCACCGCCATGGACCCCCAGCAGCGGCTGGCCCTGGAACTGTGCTGGGAGGCGACGGAGCGCGCGGGCATCAGCGGCGACGCGCTCGCGGGCAGCCGGACCGGTGTGTTCCTCGGTGCGATAGCCGACGACTACGCCACTCTGGTGCACCGCCTCGACGCGTCGGCCGTCACCCAGCACACGCTGACCGGTCTGAGCCGCAGCATCATCGCCAACCGGATCTCCTACGTCCTCGCCCTGCGCGGACCGAGTCTCACCGTCGACTCCGGCCAGTCGTCGTCGCTGGCCGCGGTGCACCTGGCATGCGAGTCGCTACGCCGTGGCGAGTCCGCCGTCGCCCTCGCGGGCGGTGTGCACCTGAACCTCGTCCCGGACAGCTTCCTGACGACCTCCCGTTTCGGCGCTCTGTCCCCCGACGGCCTGGCGTACACCTTCGACGAGCGCGCCAACGGCTACGTCCGCGGCGAAGGCGGCGGTGTGGTCGTCCTGAAGCCGCTGTCGGCCGCCCTGCGCGACGGCGACGACGTGCTGTGCGTGATCCGCGGCTCGGCCACCAACAACGACGGCGGCGGCGAAAGCCTCACCTCCCCGCACGCCGAGGGACAGCAGGAGGTCCTCCGCGACGCCTACGCGCGCGCCGGCGTCGACCCGTCGCAGGTGCAGTACGTCGAACTGCACGGCACCGGCACCAAGGTGGGCGACCCCGTGGAGGCCCGGGCGCTCGGCGCCGTCCTCGGCGCCGAGCGGCCCGAGGACGCTCCGCTGCGCGTGGGTTCGGTGAAGACGAACATCGGCCACCTGGAGGGAGCCGCCGGCGTCACGGGGCTGATCAAGGCCGTGCTCTCCGTGCGTCACAGCCAGCTGCCGCCCAGCCTGAACTTCGACCGGCCCAACCCCGACATCCCCCTCGACACGCTCCGGCTGCGGGTGCAGACACGGCTCGAGGAGTGGCGGACCGAGTCCGGGACCCCGCGTCGTGCGGGCGTCTCGTCCTTCGGCATGGGCGGCACGAATGTGCATGTGGTGCTGGAGCAGGCGCCGGTGGTGGAGCCGGTGGAGACTCCGGCCGAGACAGGTGTCGCATGGCCGGTGCCCTGGGTGATCTCCGGCCGCAACGAGGACGCCGTCCGCGACCAGGCCCGCCGCCTCGCCACCCACATCCGCCAACACCCCGAACACACCATCACCGACATCGCCCACTCCCTCGCCACCACCCGCACCGCCTTCCCCCACCGCGCCGCAGCCATCGGCACCAACCGCAACGACCTCCTCACCCAACTCGACCACATCACCAAAACCACCACCCCCATCACCCACACCCAAACCGGCAAAACCGCCTTCCTCTTCACCGGACAAGGCGCACAACACCCCGGCATGGGAGCCGAACTCCACACCACCTACCCCACCTTCGCCGACACCTTCGACCACATCTGCACCCTCATCGACCCCCACCTCCCCCACCCCCTCCACGAAACCATCTTCGGCAACCACCCCGAACGCCTCAACCAAACCCTCTACACCCAACCCGCCCTCTTCGCCTACGAAACCGCCCTCTACCGCCTCATCGAATCCTTCGGCATCACCCCCGACTACCTCGCCGGCCACTCCATCGGCGAAATCACCGCAGCCCACATCGCCGGCATCCTCACCCTCCACGACGCCACCACCCTCATCACCACCCGCGCCCGCCTCATGCACCACCTCCCCACCGGCGGCGCCATGATCTCCCTCCAACTCCCCCACACCCAAACCCTCCAACTCATCCAAGGCCACGAACACCACGTCGGCATCGCCGCCGTCAACGGACCCCACACCACCGTCATCTCCGGCGACGAAACCACCACCCTCCACCTCGCCGAACAAGCCGAAAAAAACGGCATCAAAACCAAACGCCTCACCGTCTCCCACGCCTTCCACTCCCCCCTCATGCAACCCATCCTCGACGACTTCCTCAACACCGCCCACACCCTCACCTACCACCAACCCACCACCCCCATCATCTCCAACCTCACCGGCAACACCGCCGACACCACCAGCCACACCCCCACCGACATCACCACCCCCCACTACTGGACCAACCACATCCGCAACACCGTCCTCTTCCACCAAACCATCACCACCCTCACCAACCACAACGTCGTCCGCTACCTCGAAATCGGCCCCACCCCCACCCTCACCGCCCTCGCCCACACCACCCACCCCCACGCCACCCACATCCCCACCCAACGACCCAACCGCCACCAACCCACCACCCTCACCACCGCACTCACCCACACCCACAACACCGGACACACCCCCACCTGGAACACCCTCATCCCCCACACCCACACCACCCCCCTCCCCACCTACCCCTTCCAACGCCACCGCTACTGGGTCGGAACCGAACCCACCGACGCACAGGGCGACATCACGCCGCCCCCGCGGCGGCAGGGGTGGCTCGGCCGTTTCGCAGAGCTCGACGGGGACGCCGAGCGCGACCGGGCGGCGCTGGAGCTGGTGCGCACGCACGTGGCGCAGGTGGTCGGGTACGCGGGTCCGGAGGCGGTCGATCCGGACCGGATCTTCAAGGACTTCGGCTTCGACTCGCTGATGGCCGTCGAGCTGCGCGACCTGCTGAGCACGGCCGGCGGCATCGAGCTCGCGGGCACGGTCCTGTTCGACCACCCCACGCCGCGGGCGCTCGCCGGCCATGTGCGGGAGTGCGCGCTGGGCGGTGCCGGTGGCACGGAGCGCGCTGAGGTCGTGCCCGTGCGGCGTTCCGCCGAGGACGACGAGCCGGTCGCCATCGTCGCGATGAGCTGCCGTCTGCCCGGCGGGGTGCGCACCCCTGAGGACCTCTGGCGGGTGCTGACCGAGGAACGGGACGTCATCGGGGAGTTCCCGGCCAACCGGGAGTGGGACCTGGAGGCGCTGTTCGAGGGCTCGGAGTCCCAGGGCAGGTCGTATGTGCGCGAGGGCGGTTTCCTCCACGACGCCGATGTCTTCGACGCGACGTTCTTCGGTATCTCGCCGCGTGAGGCGCAGGCCATGGACCCGCAGCAGCGACTGTTGCTGGAGACCTCGTGGGAGGCCCTGGAGCGGGCCGGAATCACGCCTGCGTCGCTGAAGGGCAGCCGGTCCGGTGTGTTCGTGGGCACGATGCCGCAGGACTACGGGCCGCGGATGAACGAGGCCACGGAGGATGTGTCCGGCTATCTGCTCACCGGTGTGACCACCAGCGTCGCCTCCGGCCGCATCGCCTACACGCTCGGCCTGGAAGGGCCGGCGCTCACGGTCGACACCGCCTGCTCGTCGTCCCTGGTGGCCCTGCACATGGCCGTCCAGTCGCTACGGCGGGGCGAGTGCACCCTGGCGCTCGCCGGCGGCGTCACCGTGATGTCGTCGCCGGGCATCTTCGTGGAGCTGAGCCGTCAGAAGGCGCTCTCCCCCGACGGCCGCTGCAAGGCGTTCTCCGCCGATGCCGACGGCACCGGCTGGGGCGAGGGCGTCGGCATGCTGGTGCTGGAGCGGCTGTCCGACGCGCGCCGCAACGGGCACCGGGTGCTGGCCGTGGTGAAGGGCTCGGCGGTCAACCAGGACGGCGCGAGCAACGGCCTCACCGCGCCCAACGGTCCCGCGCAGCAGAAGGTCATCCGCCAGGCCCTGGCCGACGCCGGGCTCTCGGCCGCCGAGGTCGACGCGGTGGAGGCACACGGCACCGGCACCTCGCTCGGCGACCCGATCGAGGCCGGCGCCCTGCTCGCCACCTACGGCAGGGAGCGCACCGACGGAGAGCCGCTGTGGCTGGGCTCGCTGAAGTCCAACGTCGGTCATCCGCAGGCCGCCGCGGGCGTGGCCGGTGTCATCAAGATGGTCCTGGCCATGCAGCACGGGGTGCTGCCCAGGACGCTGCACGTCACGGAGGCGTCGCCGCACGTCGACTGGCGGTCGGGCGCGGTGGAGCTGCTCGCCGAGGCACGCGGGTGGCCGGAGACGGGCAGGCCGCGGCGCGCCGGGGTCTCCTCGTTCGGCATCAGCGGCACCAATGCGCATGCCGTCCTCGAACAGGCCCCGCCGGAGACCGCGGCATCCCCCGCTGCGGCTCCGGCGGAGGCCACCCCCGCCGGCCGGACCCGGGTGCCCTGGGTGCTGTCGGGCAGGACCGCGCAGGCCCTGCGGGAGCAGGCCACCGCGCTGCACCGGCAGCTGACGGCACCGGGCGGGCAGGCGGCCCCGGAGGCGGTCGGCCGGGCGCTGGCCACCACGCGTACGGGCTTCGCGCACCGGGCGGTCGTCGTGGGGTGCGACGCACCGGAGCTGCTGGCGGGCCTCGACGCGCTGGCGCGCGGCGTCGACGCCCCGGGCCTGACCGTGGACGCGGCCGGCGGCGTGGGCCGCCGGGCGGTGTTCGTCTTCCCCGGCCAGGGTTCGCAGTGGACCGGCATGGCCCGTGAACTGTGGTCGACCTCCCCCGTCTTCGCGGAGCAGCTGGAGTCCTGCGCGGCGGCGGTCGAGGAGTACCTGGACTGGTCGCTGCTGGATGTGCTGCGCGAGAAGCCGGGCGCCCCCTCGCTCGACCGGATCGACGTGGTCCAGCCGGCGCTCTTCGCGGTGATGGTGGCGCTGGCCGGCATGTGGCGGGCGCATGGTGTGGAGCCGGCCGCCGTCGTGGGCCACTCGCAGGGCGAGATTGCCGCCGCCTACGTGGCCGGCGGCCTGTCCCTGGACGACGCGGCCAGGGTCGTGGTGCGGCGCAGCCAGGCGTGGGCCGAGCTCAGCGGCAAGGGCGCCATGCTGTCCGTGCTCAGCTCGTCCGAGGACGTGACGGAGCGGCTCGGGCCGTGGCAGGACCGCATCGGCATCGCCGCCGTCAACAGCCCGAGGACGGTGACGGTCTCCGGCGACCCGGAGGCGCTGGACGTCTTCATGGCCGAGCTGACGGCGGCGGGCGTCAAGTCCCGTCTCATCCCCGGTGTCGACACGGCGGGTCACTCGCCGCAGGTGGACGCGTTGCGTGAACGTCTGCTGCGCGAGGTGGGCACGGTGCGCCCGGCCGGCGGCGGTGTCCCCTTCTACTCGACGGTCACCGGCGGCCTCCTCGACACCCGGCAGCTCGACGCGGAGTACTGGTATCGCAACATGCGCGAGCCCGTGAACTTCCAGCAGGCGTCGCGCACCCTGCTCGCCGACGGGTATGCCGCGTTCGTGGAGTGCAGCCCGCACCCGATGCTCGCGCTGGCGATCCAGCAGACCGCGGAGGAGGCCGGCACGGAACCGTCGGTCGTCGGCACGCTCCGCCGTGACCTGGGCGGCGAGGAACGGTTCATGGAGGCGTTCGCCGAGGCGTACGTGCGCGGTGTCGACCCGGTGTGGTCCGCCGTGTTCGGCTCGGGCACGGGTCCCGTACCCGAGCTGCCGACCTATCCGTTCCAGCGTGACCGCTACTGGCTCGCACCCCGGGCCGCGGGCAACGACGTCACCCGGGCCGGACTCGACGCCGGCGACCATCCGCTGCTCGGCGCTGCGGTGGCGCTCGCCGGTCATGCGGGTCATGTGTTCACCGGCAGGCTGACCCTCCAGGACGTGGCCACGCTCGCCGACCGGACGGTACCCGGCGCGGCGGTCCTCCCCGGATCGCTGTTCGCGGGGCTCGCCGTCCACGCCGGTGACCGGGTCGGCTGCGGCCGGGTGGACGAACTCGCCCTCGCCGCACCGCTGGTCGTCCCCGAACAGGGTGCGGTGCTGCTCCAGCTGAGGGTCGGGCCGGCCGACGAGGCGGGCCGCCACACCTTCGAGGTGCACGCCCGCCCGCAGAAGGCGGAGCCGGACGAGCCCTGGACGGCGCACGCCACCGGTGTGCTCGCCCCCGCCCCGGACGCCGCCGTGGACGGCCCGGCCGACTGGCCGCCGCCGGGCGCGGAACCGCTCGCGTCGCCGGGCGACACGCTCGCCGCCTGGCGCCTCGGCGAGGAGCTGTACGCGGAGACCGGGCTCACCGACGAGGAACTGCCCGCCGCCGCGGCCCACGGCCTTCACCCGGCGCTGCTGGAGTCCGCCCTGGCCCTGACGGCGGGAGGACCTCAGGACGAGGAAGGGACACGGCTCGCCGCCCGCTGGACGGGGGTGACCCTGCATGCCGCCGGGGCCACGGCGCTGCGGGTGCGGCTCATCCCTGACGGCGCCGGCGCGTACCGCCTGACCGGGACCGATGCCTCGGGCAGCCCGGTCGTGACCGCGGACTCCGTGGCGCTGCGCGCGGTCGAGGCGCGCGAACTCGCGGCCGCCGGGCCGTCGTTCCACCCCTCGCTGTTCCGCGTCCGGTGGCCCGCCGTCGAGACCGCGGGCGCCCCGGGCGGCGGCGCCCCCGGCATCCTCGGTGAGGACGTCCTCGGGCTGACGCCCGCCCTCGGGGCCACGGCCTTCGACGCGACCGACGACGCCCCCGTCCCGCAGCTGGTGCTGGCACCGATGTCCGACCCGGAGCACACCGCCGGCTCGGTCCGCACGGCCGTGCACCGGGCACTCGCCCTGGTGCAGGACTGGCTCACCGAGGAGCGGTTCGCGGACGCCCGGCTGGTGTTCGTGACCCGCGGCGCCGTGGCCACCGAGACGGACGCCGACGTGACCGATCCGGCGCACGCCGCGGTGTGGGGCCTGGTGCGTTCCGCGCAGTCCGAGAACCCCGGCCGGTTCACCCTGCTGGACCTGGACGACCACCCCGGCTCGCTGTCGGCCGTCGCGGCGGCGCTCGCGACGGGCGAGCCCCAGCTCGCCCTGCGGTCGGGCACGGCACACGCCCCGCGGCTGGCCCGGGTGCCCGTGCCGGAGCACCGGGCCCCGACTCTGCGGACCCACGGCACGGTCCTGGTCACCGGCGGCACCGGCACCCTCGGCGGGCTGCTCGCCCGCCGGCTGGTCACCGGCCACGGCGTACGCCATCTCCTGCTGACCAGCCGCCGCGGACCCGCCGCCGAGGGCGCGGACGCCCTGCGCGAGGAGCTCACCGCGCTGGGAGCCGCCACCGTCACCGTCACGGCCTGCGACACCGCGGACCGCGACGCCGTGGCCGCACTGCTCGCCGGCGTGCCGGCGAGCCGTCCGCTGACGGCCGTGGTCCACACCGCGGGGGTCCTGGACGACGGGATCGTCACCTCGCTCACTCCCGAACGGGTCGACCGGGTGCTCGCGCCGAAGGTCGACGCCGCGCTGCATCTGCACGAGCTGACCCGCGACGCGGATCTCGACGCCTTCGTCCTCTACTCGTCCGTCGTCGCCACCATCGGCAACGCAGGCCAGGCCAACTACGCCGCCGCCAACGCCTATCTCGACGCGCTCGCCCAGCACCGCCGGGCGAACGGGCTGCCCGCCCAGTCCCTCGCCTGGGGCCTGTGGGAGGCGCGCAGCGGCATGAGCGGCCATCTGGCCGACGCCGATGTGCAGCGCATGGGCCGGACCGGCATCGCGCCGCTGCCCAGCGGACCGGGCATGGACCTCTTCGACACGGCACTCGCCGTGGGCGACGCCACGCTCGTCCCCGTCCGCCTCGATCTGCCGGGGCTGCGCGCCCGGGCCGCGCGGGAGCAGGAGCCCGTCCCCGCCTACCTGCGGGGGCTGATCCGCCGCCCCGCGCGCCGGGTGGTGCGGGCGGCGGTCGGAGAGCAGGCGTCCAGCTCGCTCGCCGCGGCGCTCACCGGGCTCTCCCCGGCCGACCAGGAGGCGCAGGTGCTGGCGCTGGTGCGCGAGCACGCCGCCGGCATCCTGCACACCACGCCGGAGAACGTCGAGGCGGAGCGCGCGTTCCGAGAGATCGGCTTCGACTCGCTGACCGCCGTGGAGCTGCGCAACCGGCTCAACACGGCCACCGGGCTGCGGCTGCCGACCACCCTGCTCTTCGACCACCCGACGCCCGCCGTCCTCGCCGCCCATCTGCGGCGCGAGGCGGTCGGCGACGACGCCCGGGCCACGGCGGCGGCCGGCGGCCGGGCCGCCGACACGGACGACCCGATCGTGATCGTCGGCATGAGCTGCCGGCTGCCGGGCGGGGTCCGCAGCCCCGAGGACCTGTGGGAGCTGGTCGCCGCCGGGCGGGACGTCATCTCGACGTTCCCCACGGACCGCGGCTGGAACGTGGAGGAGCTCTACGACCCCAACCCGGAGGCGCACGGCAAGAGTTACGCGAAGGAGGGCGGGTTCCTCTACGACGCCTACGACTTCGATCCCGAGTTCTTCGGGATCTCACCGCGTGAGGCGCTGGCCATGGACCCGCAGCAGCGGCTGCTCCTGGAGGCGGCCTGGGAGGTGCTCGAGCGCGCACAGATCGATCCCTCGACGCTCAAGGGCAGCCAGGCCGGTGTCTTCATCGGCACCAACGGGCAGGACTACGCCTCCCATCTGCGCGACATGCCCGCCGACCTGGAGGGCTACCTTCTCACCGGCAAGGCCGCGAGCGTGGTGTCGGGACGGGTCGCGTACGCCCTCGGGCTCGAAGGCCCGGCGATCACGCTGGACACGGCGTGTTCGTCGTCGCTGGTGGCCCTGCACCAGGCGGCGCAGTCGCTGCGGCAGGGCGAGTGTTCGATGGCACTCGCCGGTGGTGTGACCGTGATGTCGCACCCGAGTCTGTTCATCGAGTTCAGCCGTCAGCGCGGGCTGTCGCCCGACGGCCGGTCCAAGGCGTTCTCCGCGGACACCAACGGGACCAGCTGGGCCGAGGGTGTGGGCATGGTGCTGCTGGAGCGGTTGTCCGACGCCCAGCGCAACGGGCACCAGGTGCTGGCCGTGGTCAAGGGTTCGGCCGTCAACCAGGACGGTGCGAGCAACGGCCTGAGCGCTCCCAACGGGCCCTCCCAGCAGCGGGTGATCCGCGCCGCGCTGGCCAACGCGGGCCTGACCGCCGCGGAGGTCGACGCGGTGGAGGCGCACGGCACCGGCACCGTCCTCGGCGACCCGATCGAGGCGCAGGCCATCATCGCCACCTACGGGCAGGGCAGGCCGGAGGACCGGCCGCTGCGGCTGGGGGCGCTCAAGTCGAACATCGGTCACTCACAGGCGGCTTCGGGTGTCGCGGGTGTCATCAAGATGGTGATGGCTCTGCGTCACGGGCAGCTGCCGAAGACGCTGCACGTGTCGGAGCCCACGCCCCATGTGGACTGGTCCGCGGGCCGGGTGGAGCTGCTCACCGAGGCGATGGCGTGGCCCGAGGGTGACGCCCCGCGTCGTGCGGGTGTCTCGTCCTTCGGTGTCAGTGGCACGAATGTGCATGTGGTGCTGGAGCAGGCGCCGGTGGTGGAGCCGGTGGAGACTCCGGCCGAGACAGGTGTGCCATGGCCGGTGCCCTGGGTGATCTCCGGCCGCAACGAGGACGCCGTCCGCGACCAGGCCCGCCGCCTCGCCACCCACGCCCGCGAACACCCCGAACACACCATCACCGACATCGCCCACTCCCTCGCCACCACCCGCACCGCCTTCCCCCACCGCGCCGCAGCCATCGGCACCAACCGCAACGACCTCCTCACCCAACTCGACCACATCACCAAAACCACCACCCCCATCACCCACACCCAAACCGGCAAAACCGCCTTCCTCTTCACCGGACAAGGCGCACAACACCCCGGCATGGGAGCCGAACTCCACACCACCTACCCCACCTTCGCCGACACCTTCGACCACATCTGCACCCTCATCGACCCCCACCTCCCCCACCCCCTCCACGAAACCATCTTCGGCAACCACCCCGAACGCCTCAACCAAACCCTCTACACCCAACCCGCCCTCTTCGCCTACGAAACCGCCCTCTACCGCCTCATCGAATCCTTCGGCATCACCCCCGACTACCTCGCCGGCCACTCCATCGGCGAAATCACCGCAGCCCACATCGCCGGCATCCTCACCCTCCACGACGCCACCACCCTCATCACCACCCGCGCCCGCCTCATGCACCACCTCCCCACCGGCGGCGCCATGATCTCCCTCCAACTCCCCCACACCCAAACCCAAGAACTCATCCAAGGCCACGAACACCACGTCGGCATCGCCGCCGTCAACGGACCCCACACCACCGTCATCTCCGGCGACGAAACCACCACCCTCCACCTCGCCGAACAAGCCGAAAAAAACGGCATCAAAACCAAACGCCTCACCGTCTCCCACGCCTTCCACTCCCCCCTCATGCAACCCATCCTCGACGACTTCCTCCACACCGCCCACACCCTCACCTACCACCAACCCACCACCCCCATCATCTCCAACCTCACCGGCAACCCCGCCGACACCACCAGCCACACCCCCACCGACATCACCACCCCCCACTACTGGACCAACCACATCCGCAACACCGTCCTCTTCCACCAAACCATCACCACCCTCACCAACCACAACGTCGTCCGCTACCTCGAAATCGGCCCCACCCCCACCCTCACCGCCCTCGCCCACACCACCCACCCCCACGCCACCCACATCCCCACCCAACGACCCAACCGCCACCAACCCACCACCCTCACCACCGCACTCACCCACACCCACAACACCGGACACACCCCCACCTGGAACACCCTCATCCCCCACACCCACACCACCCCCCTCCCCACCTACCCCTTCCAACGCCACCGCTACTGGGTCGGAACCGAACCCACCGCGGCCGGTGACCACGACCGAACGTCCCCGGCCGGCGGCTCGGCGGAGGAGCGGTTCTGGGAGGCGGTCGAGCGGGCGGACCTGGCGACCCTGGCCGACACCCTGGCGGTGGACCCGCAGACGCCGCTGAGCGGCCTGCTGCCGTCGCTGTCCACCTGGCGGCGCGCGCAGGGCGAACAGGCGACGATCGCCTCGTGGCGGTACCGGATCTCGTGGGCCCCGCTGCCGGAGAAGCCGCAGGCGGCACCGGCCGGTACCTGGCTGCTGCTCGTGCCGACAGGCGGCGCCGACGCGCCGATGCCGTCGGCCGTGGAGCGGGCGCTGGCCGTGGGCGGCGCGCAGGTCGTCCGGCTGACCGCCGGCGGAGCCGGCCGGACGGCGCTCGCCGCCCGGGTGCGCGAGGCCCTCGCCGGGCGGGAGAAGGCAGCCGGTGTGCTGTCGCTGCTGGCGCTCGACGAGTCGCCGCACCCTGAGCACGCCGGCCTGACGGCCGGTCTGGTGGACAACGTGACCCTGCTCCAGGCACTGGGCGACGCGTCGGTCGACGCTCCGCTGTGGCTGGCGACCCGTGGTGCGGTCTCCGTGGGCGGCTCCGACCTGCTGGCGAGTCCCGCTCAGGCGGCGACCTGGGGGCTCGGCCGGGTGGCCGCCCTGGAGGAGCCGCAGCGCTGGGGCGGGCTGGTGGATCTGCCGGAGACGCTGGACGACCGGGTGGCACGGCAGTTGGGTGCGGTGCTCGCCGGTGTCACGGGCGAGGACGGCACGGAGGACCAGCTGGCGGTCCGCGAGGCGGGGGTGTTCGCCCGCCGTCTGGTGCGGGCCCCGCTGCGGGGTGCGGCGGCGGCCGGCGGCTGGCAGCCGCGCGGCACGGTCCTCATCACCGGCGGCACGGGCGGCATCGGGGCCCAGGTGGCGCGGTGGCTGGTGCGGGGCGGCGCGGAGCACGTGGTCCTGACGAGCCGCCGCGGTCCGGAGGCACCTGGCGCCGCGGAACTGCGCGAGGAACTGGCCGGTCTGGGCGACGGCCGGGTGCGGGTCACCGTGGCCGCCTGCGACATGGGCGACCGGGAGGCGGTGGCCGGGCTGATCCGTGAGATCACCTCGGACGGCGAGGCCGTGCGCGCCGTGTTCCACGCGGCGGGCGTGGTCACCTTCGCGCCGCTCGCCGAGAGCGCCACGGCCGACTTCGGATCCATGGCGGACGGCAAGATCCGCGGTGCCCAGCTGCTGGACGAACTGCTCGACCAGGACAAGCTGGAGGCGTTCGTCGTCTTCTCGTCGATCGCCGCCACCTGGGGCAGCGGAGGCCAGAGCGCGTACGCCGCGGCCAACGCCTACCTCGACGCCTTCGCCGAGCGGCGCGCGGCCCGCGGGCTGCCTGCCACGTCGGTGGCGTGGGGGCCCTGGGCGGACAAGGGCATGATCGAGCAGGGCGAGGTGGCGGAGCAGCTGAGCCGCCGCGGTCTGCCCGCGATGGCCCCCGAACTGGCCCTGGCCTCGCTGGCGGACGCGCTGCGCTCCGGCGAGACCGGGCTGGTGGTGGCGGACGTCCTGTGGGACAGGTTCGTGCCGGGCTTCACCGCGGCGCGCCGCCGGCCGCTGATCGGCGGGCTGCCGGAGGTGCGGGCGGCGCTCACGCCCGAGGCGCCCGCCGCGACGGGCCAGGAGAGCGCGGCGGCCGACTTCGTCCGCTCTCTCGCCGGGCTGACGCCCGGCGAGGTGGAGCGGTCCCTGCAGGACCTGGTGGCGGAGCAGGCGGCGGCGGTGCTCGGGCACGCCTCGGCGGCCGCGGTGTCGGCCGGCCGTGACTTCAAGGAGCTGGGCTTCGACTCGCTGACGGCCGTGGAGCTGCGCAACCGGCTCGGCGCGGTCACCGGGATCGAGCTCCCGGCGACGCTGATCTTCGACTATCCGGCGCCGCAGGAGCTCGCCGCGTATCTGCGCGCCGAGCTCGCCGGCGGGGCGGACGGCCTCGACGTCTTCGCCGATCTCGACCGGTGGGAGACGGCGCTGACCGACCTGGCGGCCGACGAGGAGCTGCGGGAACGCCTGGTCGGCAGGTTGCGGCACGTGATGGCCGCTCTCGGCGAGGACGGCGGGCAGACGGCCGCCACCGCGTCCATCGACGCCGGACTCCTGTCGGCCACGGCCGACGAGGTCTTCGGATTCATCGACAACGAACTCGGGGCATCCTGATGGTGAACGAGAACGAAGAGAAGCTGCTCACCTACCTCAAGCGGGTCACCTCCGACCTGAAGCAGGCGCGGGAGCGCCTCGACGAGGTCGAGTCCGGTGCGCGGGAGCCGATCGCCGTCGTCTCCATGGGCTGCCGTTTCCCCGGCGGGGTGCGGTCGCCCGAGGACCTGTGGCGGCTGGTCGCCGAGGGCACGGACGCCGTCGCCGAGTTCCCCGCCAACCGCGGCTGGGACGTCGAGGGTCTCTACGACCCGGACCCGGGCCGGTCGGGCACCTGCAACACGCGTGAGGGCGGCTTCCTGTACGACGCCGACCGGTTCGACCCGGCGTTCTTCGGGATCTCGCCGCGTGAGGCGTTGGCCATGGACCCGCAGCAGCGTCTCCTCCTGGAGACGTCGTGGGAGGCGGTGGAGCGCGCCGGGATCGACCCGCTCTCGCTGAAGAGTTCGCGTACGGGTGTGTACGTGGGGCTCGCCTCGTTCCAGTACGGGGGCGACCCGCAGTTCGCGCCGGAGCAGGTCGAAGGGCATCTGCTGATCGGCAACGTCTCCAGCGTCGCCTCCGGGCGCATCTCTTACACGCTGGGCCTGGAGGGGCCGGCGATCACCCTGGACACGGCGTGCTCCTCGTCGCTGGTCACGATGCATCTGGCGGCCGCCGCACTGCGCCGCGGTGAGTGCTCGCTCGCCCTCGCGGGCGGTGTCGCCGTCATGTCGACGCCCGGTGTGTTCGTGGAGTTCAGCCACCAGCGGGGGCTCGCCTCCAACGGGCGCTGCAAGTCGTTCGCGGCGGCGGCCGACGGCACCGGATGGGGCGAGGGCGTCGGGATGGTGCTCCTGGAGCGGCTGTCCGACGCGCGCCGCAACGGGCATCCGGTGCTGGCCGTGATCCGGGGCAGCGCGATGAACCAGGACGGCGCGAGCAACGGCCTCGCGGCCCCCAACGGACCCGCGCAGCAGCGGGTGATCCGTCAGGCGCTGGCCGGTGCGGGACTGTCGCCGTCGGACGTGGACGCGGTCGAGGCGCACGGGACGGGGACCGTCCTCGGTGACCCGATCGAGGCACAGGCGCTGCTCGCCACCTACGGCAAGGGGCGGGCGGAGGACCGGCCGTTGTGGCTCGGCTCGCTGAAGTCGAACATCGGGCACACGCAGGCGGCGGCCGGCGTCGGCGGTGTCATCAAGATGGTGATGGCACTGCGGGACGGGACGCTGCCGAAGACGCTGCACGTGGACGAGCCGACGCCGAAGGTGCGCTGGTCGGCGGGGGCGGTCCGGCTGCTGACCGAGGCCCGGCCGTGGCCGGAGACGGGGCGTCCGCGCCGGGCGGGTGTCTCGGCGTTCGGGGTGAGCGGCACCAACGCCCATCTCATCCTGGAGGAGGCACCGGCCGAGCAGGGCGCCGACGGTGCCGGGGTCGCGGGCGACGGTCCTGCTCAGTCCGCCGTCGGGGGCGGCGCCGTGGCGTGGGTGGTGTCGGGCCGCAGCGAGGTGGCCCTGCGCGCCCAGGCGGAGCGGCTGCTGACGCACGTACGGGAGCTGCCGGACGGGTCGGCGGCGGACGTCGGGCGTGCGCTGGCGTCCGGCCGGTCGTCGTTCGAGCACCGTGCCGTGGTCGTCGGTTCCGACGCAGAGGTGCTGCGGTCGGGTCTGGAGGGCCTGGTGCGCGGTGTGCCCGGGGGGCTGGTGGCGCAGGGCGTCGCCGTTCCCGGACCGCGGCCGGTGTTCGTGTTCCCGGGGCAGGGCTCCCAATGGGAGGGCATGGCCGTCGAACTCCTCGACACCTCCCCCGCCTTCGCCCGGTCGATCACCGACTGCGAACAAGCACTCACCCCCTACGTCGACTGGAAACTCACCGACGTCCTGCGCGGCACCCACAACGCACCCGGCCTCGACCGCGTCGACGTCGTCCAACCCGCCCTATGGGCCGTCATGATCGCCATCGCCAACCTCTGGCGCACCGCCGGCATCACCCCCGCCGCCGTCGTCGGACACTCCCAGGGCGAAATCGCCGCCGCCGTCATCGCCGGCGCCCTCACCCTCGACGACGCAGCCCGCATCACCGCCCTCCGCAGCCAGACCATCGCCCGCCACCTCGCCGGCCACGGCGGCATGATGTCCATCGCCCTCCCCGCCGACCAAGTACGCGAACAGATAACCGCATGGAACGGCCGCCTCTCCCTCGCCGCCATCAACGGCCCCACCAACACCGTCGTCTCCGGCGACCCGCAAGCACTCCACGAACTCCAGGCAACCTGCGACACCAACGGCACACGCACCCGCACCATCCCCGTCGACTACGCCTCCCACTCCGCCCACGTCGAAACCATCCACAACGAACTCCTCGACCTCCTCGCCCCCATCACACCCCGCACCGCCGACATCCCCTTCCACTCCACCGTCACCGGCCAACACCTCGACACCACCCACCTCGACGCCGCCTACTGGTACACCAACCTCCGCGAAACCGTCCGCCTCGCCCCCACCATCGACACCCTCGCCACCACCGGCCACCACCTCTTCATCGAATGCAGCCCCCACCCCGTCCTCACCCTCCCCATCCAGGAAACCGCCCCCCACACCCACGCCATCGGCACCCTGCGCCGCCACGACGGAGGTCCGGAGCGGATGCTGCACTCGCTGGGCGAGGCGTACGTGCACGGTGCTCCGGTGGCGTGGGCGGAGCTCACCGGCCAGGGCGCAGGCGGGCACACGGAGCTGCCGACCTACGCGTTCCAGCGCCGACGGTACTGGCTGGAGCCCGGGGAGCGCGGTGCCGGACGGAGCGGCGTCGCGGACGACGCCTTCTGGTCCGTCGTGGAGCGCGGCGACGTGTCGGCGCTGGCCGGCGCGCTCGGCGCACCCGACGACGCGCGGCTGGAGGAGATCGTGCCGCTGCTGGCCGGCTGGCGCGAGCGGCACCACCGGCAGGCGGGGCTGGACGCCCTGCGGTACCGGACGGTGTGGGAGCCGGTCGAGCCCTCGGACGCGGTGCCCTCCGGGGTCTGGCTGCTCGTCGTCCCGGACGGCGCCCCCGGCGGGGTGGCGGAGCGGCTCGCGGCACGCGGCGTCGAAACCGTGTGCGTGCCGCTCGCCGCGGAGTGCGGCCGCGACGAGCTGGCCGCCGTGCTCGGCGAGGCGGTGGCGGGTCTGCCCGGGCCTCTCGGCGGGGTGCTCGCGCTGCCGCTGCCGGACGCCGACGCACATCCGGCGCATCCCGCGGTACCGGTCCCCCTGGCCGCCACGCTGACGCTGGTGCAGGCACTCGGGGACGCGGGGATCGACGCGCCCTTGTGGTGCGCCACCCGGGAGGCGGTCGCGGCGGGTGCCGGCGACAGGCCGTCTCCCGTGCAGGCCGCAGTGTGGGGTCTGGCCGGGGCGGTCGCCCTGGAGCACCCGGAGCGCTGGGGCGGTCTGGTCGACCTGCCCGCACAGGCCGACGACCGGGTGGTGGCCGCGCTGGCCTCGGTGCTCGCACGCGGCGACGGCGAGGACCAGCTCGCGGTGCGGCGCTCGGGCGTGCTCGCCCGGCGGCTGCGGCCGGCGGGCCCGGTGCCGGCGACCGGGGAGTGGCGGCCCCGGGGCACGGTGCTCGTCACCGGCGGCACCGGCGGCATCGGCGCGCTCGTCGCGCGGTGGCTGGCCGCCGAGGGTGCCGAGCACCTGGTGCTCGCCGGCCGTCGCGGTCCCGGCGCCCCCGGCGCGGCGGACCTCGCCGACGAGCTGCGTGAGACGGGCGTCGGTGTCACGCTCGCCGCCTGCGACGTGACCGACCGGGACGCGGTCGCCGCGCTCGTGGAGAGCATCGGCCGGGACCGGGAGACCCACCCGTTGACGGCGGTGGTGCACGCGGCCGGAGTGCTGCTGGACGGCACGGTGGACACGCTGACGGCCGAACGGACCGGTGAGGTCCTCGGTCCCAAGGCGGCGGGCGCGCTGCATCTGGAGGAGGCGACCCGGGGGCTGCCGCTCGACGCGTTCGTGCTGTTCTCCTCGATCGCGGGCACCGTCGGTGCGGCGGGGCAGGCCAACTACGCGGCCGCCAACGCCTTCCTCGACGCGCTCGCCGTCCGGCGCCGCGCCGACGGGCTGCCCGCCACCTCGGTGGCGTGGAGCGCGTGGGCGGACGGTGGCATGCTCGACGCCCGCGCCGCCGGTCAGCTGGCCCGCCGGGGCGTGCGTCCGCTGAGCGGTGCGGTCGCGCTGAGCGCGCTGGCCCAGTCGGTGGGCCGGGGCGACGGCGCGGTGGTCGTCGCGGACGTGGACTGGACCCTGTTCGCCCCGTCGCTGTCCGCGACGCGGACGCTCCCGCTGCTCGCCGGCATCCCGGAGGCGGCCGCGGCCGCCCCGGCGGGCGCGGGTGCCGAGGAGCGCGGCGGGGACGGCGCCGTCGCACTGACGGCCCGGCTGCGGGACCTCGGTCCCGCGGACCGCGCCGCGGCGCTGCTCGCCCTGGTGGGCGAGCAGGCGGGGGCCGCGCTCGGCTACCCGGACGCCTCCCTGCCCGACGCGGGCCGGGCGTTCAAGGAGCTCGGCTTCGACTCCCTGACGGCCGTGGACCTGCGCAACCGGCTGAACGCCGTCACCGGGCTGCGGTTGCCGGTCACGCTGGTGTTCGACTTCCCCACCGCCGGCGACCTGGCGGCGCACCTGGACGCGGAGCTGTTCGCGGGCGACGGCACCGCCGAGGCGGCGGACCCGCTGCTCGTCGGCGTCCCGGACAGCGCGCTCGCCGCGCTGGAGCGGCACCGCGACATCGACGCCGCCACCGACGAGGAGATGTTCGAACTCCTCGACGGCATGTTCGCCCTGCTGTCCCGGGAGCTGAGTGTCCCGTGAACGAGCCCACGCCACCGGCGCCCCCCTTCCGCTGCAGTTACGTACCGGCCTTCTTGAGGAGCTGGCGATAGATGGACAACGAGAAGAGACTGCGCGACTACCTCAAGCGGGCCACCACCCATCTGCGGGTGGCGGAGCAGCGCCTGCGCGATCTGAGCACGCCCGAGCCGATCGCCGTGGTGGCGATGAACTGCCGCTACGCGGGCGGCATCCGCTCTCCCGAGGACCTGTGGGAGGCGGTGGCCGAGGGCCGTGACGGCATCGGCGACTTCCCCGCGGACCGCGGCTGGGACCTCGACGGGCTCTACGACCCGGACCCGGACGTGCCGGGGACCACGTACGCCAGGCAGGGCGGGTTCCTGCACGACGCCGACCTGTTCGACGCCGAGTTCTTCGGGATCGCCCCCCGCGAGGCGCTGACGATGGACCCGCAGCAGCGGCTGCTGCTGGAGGTCGTGTGGGAGACGTTCGAGCGGGCCGGGATCGATCCGGGCACCCTGCGCGGCACGGCGACGGGGCTGTTCATCGGTGCGACGGACTTCGACTACGCGCGCGGTCTGACCGACCTGCCCGAGGGCCTCGAAGGGCAGATGTCGCTGGGCAGTTCGGGCGCGGTGCTGTCCGGTCGGGTCGCCTACACCCTCGGTCTCGAGGGACCTGCGGTGACGGTGGACACCATGTGCTCGTCGTCGCTGGTGGCACTGCACCTGGCCTGCCAGGCGCTGCGGCAGGGCGACTGCGCGATGGCCCTGACCGGCGGCACGACGGTGATGTCGACGCCGGACGGGTTCATCGAGTTCTCACGGCAGCGTGCGCTGTCCGCCGACGCGCGCTGCAAGGCGTTCTCGGCCGACGCGGACGGCACGGCCTGGGGCGAGGGCGTGGGTGTGCTGCTGCTGGAGCGGCTGTCGGACGCGCGCCGCAACGGGCACGACGTCCTCGCCGTGATCCGGGGCACGGCCACCAACCAGGACGGCGCGAGCAACGGGCTGACGGCCCCCAACGGCCGCTCCCAGCAGAAGGTGATCCGCAAGGCGCTGGCCAACGCCGGTCTGACGGCGGGCGAGGTGGACGTGGTGGAGGCGCACGGCACCGGCACCTCGCTCGGCGACCCGATCGAGGCCGGCGCCCTGCTCGCCACCTACGGCAGGGGCCGGCCGGCGGACGAGCCGCTGTGGCTCGGCTCGCTGAAGTCGAACATCGGGCACACGGCCGCCGCCGCCGGTGTCGGCGGTGTCATCAAGATGGTCCTCGCCCTGCGGCACGGGCTGTTGCCGCGGACGCTGCATGTGACGGAGCCGTCGCCCAAGGTGGACTGGGAGTCGGGTGCGGTGCGGCTGCTGACCGAGGAGCGCGCGTGGCCCGAGACGGGCCGGCCCCGCCGTGCGGGCGTCTCCGCCTTCGGTGCGAGCGGCACCAACGCGCACGCGATCGTGGAGCAGGCGCCGGAGGAGGTCCCGGCCGACGACGCGGGCGCCGCCGTGGAGCCGGTGGTGGGCGGCGCGGCCGTGCCGTGGGTGCTCTCCGCGAAGAGCGAGGCAGCGCTGCGGGGCCAGGCCGAGTCCCTGCTGGCGCACCTGGAGAAGGGCGCGCCGCCGACGGACACGGGCCGGACGCTGGCGACGACGCGGGCGCGCTTCGCGCACCGCGCGGTCGTCGTCGGCACGGACGCGGAGGACTTCCGGGCGGGTCTCACCGAGCTGGTCCAGGGCTACTCCGGTGCCCGCAGCCCGCAGGGCGTGGCGGGCGCCCCGGGCAAGGCGGTGTTCGTGTTCCCGGGGCAGGGCTCCCAGTGGGAGGGCATGGCCGTCGAACTCCTCGACGCCTCCCCCGTCTTCGCCCGGTCGATCACCGCCTGCGAACAGGCACTCGCCCCCTACGTCGACTGGTCGCTCACCGGTGTGCTGCGCCGCGAGGACGGCGCGCCGTCGCTGGACCGGGTGGACGTCGTCCAACCCGCGCTGTGGGCCGTCATGGTCGCACTCGCCGACCTCTGGCGCGCCGCCGGCATCACCCCCGCCGCCGTCGTCGGACACTCCCAGGGCGAAATCGCCGCCGCCGTCGTCGCCGGCGCCCTCACCCTCGACGACGCAGCCCGCGTCACCGCCCTGCGCAGCCAGGCCATCGCCCGCCACCTCGCCGGCCACGGCGGCATGATGTCCGTCGCCCTCCCCGCCGACGAACTCCGCGCACGCCTGACGGCTTGGGACGGACGTCTCTCCCTCGCCGCCGTCAACGGCCCCACCAACGCGGTCGTCTCCGGCGACCCGGAAGCGCTGCGCGAACTGCACGCCCAGTGCCAGGAGACCGGCGTCCGCGCCAAGATCATCCCGGTGGACTACGCGTCCCACTCGGCACACGTCGAGACGATCCGCGGCGAACTCCTCGATCTGCTGGCCCCGATCGCACCGCGCTCCGGCGACGTCCCCTTCCACTCCACCGTCACCGGTGAGGCCGTCGACACCGCCGGACTGGACGCCGCCTACTGGTACTCCAATCTGCGCGAGACCGTCGAACTCGCGCACACCACGGGCAAGCTGGCCGCGGCCGGTTTCACGACGTTCGTCGAGTGCAGCCCGCACCCGGTGCTCACACTGCCGGTGCAGGAGACGGCCCCCGACGCCCTGGTCATGGGCTCGCTCCGCCGTGACGACGGCGGGCCGGCGCGCTTCCTCACCTCGCTGGCGGAGGCCCATGTCCAGGGCGTGCCCGTCGACTGGGTGCGCCTGTTCGCCGGTGAGGACGGCCCGCGGGTCGCGCTGCCGACGTACGCCTTCCAGCGCCGTCGGTACTGGCTGCGCGACGAGGCGGGCACGGCGACGGCCGCTCCCGCCGCCGCCGACCCGGCCGAGGCGGCGTTCTGGGACGCCGTCGAGGGCGAGGACCTGGACCTGCTGAGCCGCACCCTGCGGGTCGACGCCGAAGCGGCCGGGGCTCTCGGCTCCGTGCTTCCCGCGCTCTCCTCGTGGCGTCGCGGCCGCCGTGACCAGAACGAGCTCGACTCCTGGCGCTACCACGTCGTCTGGCGCCGGCTCCCCGAGCCGGGGCCGGCGGCACTCGGCGGCACCTGGCTGCTCGCGGTCCCGGCCGGAGCGGCCGACACCGCCCGGGCGGGGACCGTGCGGGCGGCGCTGGAGGCGGGCGGCGCGGTGGTGCGCACCGTCGAGGTCACCGGCGCGGACCGCGGGGTCCTCGCGGGCCGGGTGGCCGAGGCCCTCTCCGGCCTGCCGGCGTCCGGAGTGCTCTCCCTACTGGGCGGGGCGCAGGGTCCGCATCCGGAGCATCCGGGTGTCCCGCTCGGTCTGGCGCTGACCCTTGCGCTGGTCCAGGCGCTCGGCGACGCCGGGATCGGCGCGCCGCTGTGGATCGGCAGCCGGGGTGCGGTGGCCGCCGTGCCCGGCGACCGGCTCGACCGGCCGGACGAGGCCGCTGTCTGGGGTCTCGGCAGGGTCGCCGCCCTCGAACACCCGCAGCGCTGGGGCGGGATGGTGGACCTGCCCGGCGCGGACGGCGAGGATCTGGACCGCAGGGCGGCGGCCCGGCTCGTCGCCGTGCTCGCCGGCATCGCCGACGAGGACCAGCTGGCGCTGCGCCGTGACGGCGTGTTCGCCCGCAGGCTGGTGCGGCCCGCCGCGACGGCCGGGGCGGGCACCTGGTCGCCGCGCGGCACCGTCCTGCTCACGGGCGGCACCGGTGGCATCGGCGCCCAGATCGCCCGCTGGCTCGCCCGCGACGGCGCCGAGCACCTGGTGCTCACCAGCAGGCGGGGCCCGGACGCGCCCGGAGCGTCCGCGCTCGCCGACGAGCTGCGTGGACTGGGAGCCCGCGTCACCGTCGCGGCCTGCGACGTAGCCGACCTGGACCAACTCACCGCGCTGGTACGCAGCGTGGAGGAGACGGGCGACGAGATCCGCACGGTGATGCACATCGCGGGGGCGGGCGTGCTCGTCCCGCTCGCCGACACCGGTCTCGGCGAGTTCGCGGACACCACCACGGCCAAGATCGCCGGCACGGCGAACCTGAACGCCGTCTTCGACCGGGCCGGGCTGGACGCGTTCGTGCTCTTCTCCTCCATCTCCGCCGTCTGGGGCAGTGGTGAGCACGGCGCCTACGCGGCCGCCAACGCCTACCTCGACGCGGTCGCCGAGCGGCGCCGCGCCCGCGGCCTGGCCGGCACCTCCGTGGTCTGGGGCATCTGGAGCCCCGAGGAGGGCGGTATGGCCGCCAATCTCGCCGAGGACCAGCTGCGGGAGCGCGGGATCCCGTTCATGACCCCGCGGCTCGCCGTGGACGGCTTCCGGCAGGTGCTCGAACGGGACGAGACCGTCGTGGTCGTCGCCGACGTCGACTGGGACCGCTTCGTGCCGGTGTTCACCTCCGCACGGCCGAGCCCGCTGCTCGGCGAGGTGCCGGAGGTGGCCCGGATCCTTCAGGCCGCGGCCCGGACCGCCGACGGCACCGGCGAGGGGGACTCCCCGCTGCGCGAGAGGCTGGCCCCGCTGAGCGCCGACAAGCGGCACGCGGAGCTGCTGTCCCTGGTCCGCACCCATGTCGCCGGGGTGCTCGGCTTCGCGGGACCCGAGGCGGTCGACGCGACCCGCGCCTTCCGGGAGCTGGGCTTCGACTCGCTGAGCGCGGTCGGGTTGCGCAACCGGCTGGGCCAGGCGACGGGCCTGCGCTTCCCCGTCACGGTGGTCTTCGACTACCCGAGCGCCGGCGAACTCGCCGGACACATCGGCGAGGAGCTGTTCCCCGGGGACGGGCCGGCCGGTGACGACGACACCGATCCGGCGGAGGCCGAGGTGCGCAGTGCCCTGGCCGCCATCCCGATGGCACGGCTGCGGGCCTCGGGCCTGATCGACGAGCTGCTACGGCTGAACGACGCCGACGGCACCGGCCCCACGCGCGACACGGCCGGCGCGGTCACGGCGGAATCCATCGACGAGCTGGACGTCAACGACCTCGTCCGCATGGCCTACGACAAGAACGAACTCTGACGGACGGGTGGCGGAACCGACATGACGAACAGCACCGAGAAGGTCATTGGCGCGCTGCGCGAGTCCCTCAAGGAGACCGAACGGCTGCGCCAGATCAACCAGCAGATGACGGAGGCCTCTCGGGAGCCCGTCGCCATCGTGGCGATGAGCTGCCGCTACCCGGGCGGGGTGGCATCGGCCGAGGAGCTGTGGGAGCTGGTCCGCGAGGGCCGGGACGCCATCAGCGGCTTCCCCGGCAACCGTGACTGGGACCTGGCCGGGCTCTACGACCCGGACCCGGACAAGCAGGGCACCGTCTACGCCACGGAGGGCGGTTTCCTCCACGACGCCGACCGGTTCGACCCCGCGTTCTTCGGCATCTCGCCGCGCGAGGCCACCGTGATGGACCCGCAGCAGCGGCTGCTGCTGGAGACCTCCTGGGAGGTGTTCGAGCGGGCGGGCATCGACCCGGGCACCCTGCGCGGCAGCAGGACCGGTGTGTACGTGGGCGCCGCCTACCAGGGGTACGTGCCCAACTGGATGCACATGCCGGAAGGGCTGGAGGGCCACCTGGTCACCGGCATCTCGGCGAGCATCATGTCCGGGCGGATCGCCTACACCCTGGGTCTGGAGGGCCCCGCGGTCACCCTGGACACGGCGTGCTCCTCGTCGCTGCTCGCCCTGCACCAGGCGTGCCACGCACTGCGCCACGGCGACTGCACGCTCGCCCTGGCGGGCGGCGCTGCCGTCATGGGCGCGCCGATGGGTCTCATCGGGTTCGCCCGGCAGCGCGGTCTCGCGCAGGACGGCCGGTCGAAGGCGTTCGCCGAGGGCGCGGACGGCATGGGGCTCGGCGAGGGCGTCGGGATGGTGCTCCTGGAGCGGCTGTCGGACGCGCGCCGCAACGGGCATCCGGTGCTCGCGGTGATCCGGGGCACGGCGACCAACCAGGACGGCGCGAGCAACGGCCTGACCGCCCCCAACGGCCGTGCCCAGCAGAAGGTGATCCGCAAGGCGCTGGCCAACGCCGGTCTCACCGCGAACGAGATCGACGCGGTCGAGACGCACGGCACCGGCACCTCGCTCGGCGACCCGATCGAGGCCGGCGCCCTGCTCGCCACCTACGGCAAGGACCGTCCCGCGGACCGGCCCCTGTGGCTCGGCTCGCTGAAGTCGAACATCGGCCACCCGCAGGCGGCGGCCGGTGTCGGCGGTGTGATCAAGATGGTGATGGCCATGCGTCACGGCGTGCTGCCGAGGACGCTGCACGCCGAGGAGCGCTCCACGCGCATCGACTGGGAGTCGGGCGCGGTGGAACTGCTCACCGAGGAGCGTCCGTGGCCCGGGACCGGTCGTCCGCGCCGGGTGGGTGTGTCCGCCTTCGGCGCCAGCGGCACCAATGTGCACGCCATTCTGGAGCAGGCGCCCGACGAGCCGTCCGACGGCGGGGCCGCCGCTCCCGCCGAGTCGCGGGTGGGCGGGGAGAGCGTGCCGTGGATCCTGTCGGCCAGGAGCCGGCCGGCGCTGCGGGCCCAGGCCGAGCGGCTGCTCGCCCGGGTGGAGGCGGAGCCCGGTGTGCCGCTCGCCGGGGTGGCGCGTTCCCTGGTCGCCCACCGTGCCACGTTCGACCATCGTGCCGTCGTCCTCGGCGAGGACCGGGCCGCTCTGATGGCGGGTCTGTCCGCGCTGGCCGGGGACCGCGCGTCGGATGCGGTGGTGCGCGGCGAGGGTGCCGCCGCCACGGAGGTCCGGCCGGTGTTCGTGTTCCCGGGGCAGGGCTCCCAGTGGGAGGGCATGGCCGTCGAACTCCTCGACACCTCCCCCGCCTTCGCCCAGTCGATCACCGACTGCGAACAAGCACTCACCCCCTACGTCGACTGGAAACTCACCGACGTCCTGCGCGGCACCCACAACGCACCCGGCCTCGACCGCGTCGACGTCGTCCAACCCGCCCTATGGGCCGTCATGATCGCCATCGCCAACCTCTGGCGCACCGCCGGCATCACCCCCGCCGCCGTCGTCGGACACTCCCAGGGCGAAATCGCCGCCGCCGTCATCGCCGGCGCCCTCACCCTCGACGACGCAGCCCGCATCACCGCCCTCCGCAGCCAGACCATCGCCCGCCACCTCGCCGGCCACGGCGGCATGATGTCCATCGCCCTCCCCGCCGACCAAGTACGCGAACAGATAACCGCATGGAACGGCCGCCTCTCCCTCGCCGCCATCAACGGCCCCACCAACACCGTCGTCTCCGGCGACCCGCAAGCACTCCACGAACTCCAGGCAACCTGCGACACCAACGGCACACGCACCCGCACCATCCCCGTCGACTACGCCTCCCACTCCGCCCACGTCGAAACCATCCACAACGAACTCCTCGACCTCCTCGCCCCCATCACACCCCGCACCGCCGACATCCCCTTCCACTCCACCGTCACCGGCCAACACCTCGACACCACCCACCTCGACGCCGCCTACTGGTACACCAACCTCCGCGAAACCGTCCGCCTCGCCCCCACCATCGACACCCTCGCCACCACCGGCCACCACCTCTTCATCGAATGCAGCCCCCACCCCGTCCTCACCCTCCCCATCCAGGAAACCGCCCCCCACACCCACGCCATCGGCACCCTGCGCCGCCACGACGGAGGGGCCCGGCGCTTCGCCGCGTCCCTCGCCGAGGCCCATGTCCGCGGCGCGGCGGTCGACTGGAGCCCCGCGTTCGGCCTGGCCGGCGCACCGCTCGTGGACCTGCCGACCTACGCGTTCCAGCGCGGGAGCTACTGGTTGCACGACGAGGCGGCGACGGTTCCGCAGGCGGCCGGCGACCCCGCCGAGTCCGCTTTCTGGAGCGCCGTCGAGGGCGAGGACCTGGACGCGCTCGCCCGCGCCCTCCAGTGGGAGACCGCGGGATTCTCCGATGCCACCCTCGGCTCGGTGCTCCCGGCTCTCGCGTCCTGGCGGAACCGTCTGCGCCGCACGGGGGCGCTCGACTCCTGGCGCTACACGGTGACATGGAAGCCGCTGGGCGAGGTCGGCGCGTCCCCGCGCGACCAGGTGCTGGGCGGACGGACCTGGGTGCTCGCCGCACCTCGGGGGGCGGCGGAGGCCGCCCGGTGCGAGGAGGCGCTGCGGGCACACGGGGCGCGGGTCGTCCGTCTGGACCTCGCGGCCGACGACGCCGCCGGGGGCCGGGTCGCCGGGCTCCTGCGGGAGGCCGCCGGGGACACCGCTCCCGAGGGGGTGCTCTCGCTGCTCGCCCTCGACGAGGAGCCGTACGCGCCGGGCAGCGCGCAGCCCGCCGGCCTGGTGCTCAACACGGCTCTGGTGCAGGCGCTCGCGGAAACGGGCACCGACGCGCCGCTGTGGTGCGCCACGCAGGGCGGTGTCCCGGTCACCGGCGCGGAGGGCGTCGCCCGGCCGCTCCAGGCGACGACCTGGGGACTGGGCCGGATCGCCGGGATCGAGTACCCGCAGCGGTGGGGCGGCCTCGTCGACCTGCCCGAGGAACTCGACGCCCGCGCGGCCGACCGGCTGTGCGCGCTGCTCGCCGGGCACGCCGACGGCGAGGACCAGGTCGCCCTGCGGGCCTCGGGCGCGTACGGCCGCCGGCTGGTCCGCGCCGCCCCCCACTCCGGCGGCGGCACCCCGTGGACGGCGCGCGGCACGGTACTCGTCACCGGCGGCACCGGCGGCCTGGGCGCGCGGCTCGCCCGCCGGTTCGCGGCCGACGGCGCCGAACACCTCGTGCTGACCAGCCGACGCGGCCTCGACGCCCCCGGCGCGCCGGAGCTCGCCGACGAACTGCGCGCCACGGGTGTCCGGGTGACCGTGGCCGCCTGCGACACCGCGGACCGCGAGGCGCTCGCGGCACTGCTGGCCGAACTCGCGGAGCAGGGCGACACCCTGCGCGGCGTGGTCCACACCGCCGGGGTGCTCGACGACGGCCTGATCTCGGCCCTCACCCCCGAGCGCTCCGCGGGTGTGCTGGGGCCGAAGGTGGACGGAGCGCTCCATCTGCACGAGCTGACCGCGGATCTCCCGCTCGACGTTTTCGTGCTCTACTCCTCCTTCGCCGGTACGGTCGGCGGCCCCGGCCAGGGCAGTTACGCCGCCGCCAACGCCTTCCTCGACGCGCTCGCCGCCCGGCGCCGCGCCGACGGGCTGCCCGCCACCTCGGTGGCGTGGGGGCCGTGGGCCGGAGGCGGCCTGGTGGACGAGGCGACCGAGGCGCGGCTGCGCGGCACGGGCATGCCCGCGATGGCGCCCGGGACGGCGATCGACGTACTCCACCGCGCCCTTGAGGCGGGGGACGTCCAGGTGGCCGTCGCCGACATCGAGTGGGACCGGCTCGTCGGCGCCTCCCCCCATCTGCAGTCCGCGGCCCTGCTGCGCGACCTGCCCGAGGCACGGGCCACCGGCGCCGGGGGCACGGACACCGCGGGCGGCCCCGCACCCGCGGGCGAACTGGCCCAGCGGCTCGCCGCGCAGCCGAGGGAGGCGGCGGCGGCCGACCTTGCCGCCGTCGTGGCCACGGAGGTCGCGGCCGCGCTCGGCTTCTCCGGGCCCGAGGACGTCGAACCCGAGCGTGCCTTCCGGGAGCTGGGATTCGACTCGCTCACCGCGGTCGACCTGCGCAACCGGCTGAGCACCGCCACCGGCACCCGGCTGCCGGTCACCCTGGTCTTCGACTATCCGACGATCACGGAGCTCACCGCCTACCTGCTGACCGAACTGATCGGCGAGACCGGCGCCGACACGGCGGCCGGCGCGCCCGTCCTCGCGCCGGCGGCCGCCGACGACGACCCGATCGTGATCGTCTCGATGAGCTGCCGACTGCCCGGCGAGGTCCGCAGCCCGGAGGAGCTGTGGGAGCTGCTCGCCGAGGGCCGCGACGCCGTGTCGGACTTCCCCGCCAACCGCGGCTGGGACATCGAGGGCACGTTCGACCCGGACCCGGACAAGCCCGGGACGTTCTACGCGACGGCCGGCGGATTCCTGTACGACGCCGACCACTTCGACCCGGCGTTCTTCGGGATCTCCCCGCGTGAGGCGCTTGCCATCGACCCCCAGCAGCGACTGCTGCTGGAGACCACCTGGGAGGCGTTCGAGCGGGCCGGGATCACCCCCAAGAGCGTCAGGGGCAGCAGCACCGGTGTCTTCCTCGGCGCGAGCTACAACGACTACGGTTCGCGCTTCCGGCGCGCGCCGGAGGAGTTCGAGGGCTACCTCGCCACCGGCAGCGCGAGCAGTGTCGCCTCGGGCCGCATCTCCTACACGTTCGGTCTGGAGGGCCCGGCGCTCACCCTGGACACCGCATGCTCCTCCTCCCTGCTCGCCCTGCACCAGGCGGCACAGTCGCTCCGGCAGGGCGAGTGCACGATGGCGCTCGCCGGCGGTGTCGTCGTGATGTCGACGATGGACACGTTCATCGAGTTCTCCCGTCAGCGGGCGATGTCACCGGACGGGCGCTGCAAGGCGTTCTCGGCCGACGCGGACGGCGCGGGCTGGGCCGAGGGTGTGGGCATGGTGCTGCTGGAGCGGCTGTCCGACGCGCGCCGCAACGGGCACCAGGTGCTGGCCGTGGTGAAGGGCTCGGCGGTCAACCAGGACGGCGCGAGCAACGGCCTCACCGCGCCCAACGGTCCCGCGCAGCAGCGGGTGATCCGCGCCGCGCTGGCCAACGCGGGCCTGACCGCCGCGGAGGTCGACGCGGTGGAGGCGCACGGCACCGGCACCTCGCTCGGCGACCCGATCGAGGCCGGCGCCCTGCTCGCCACCTACGGCAAGGACCGTCCCGCGGACCGGCCGCTGTGGCTCGGCTCGCTGAAGTCGAACATCGGCCACACTCAGGCGGCTTCGGGAATCGCGGGCGTCATCAAGACGGTACTCGCCCTGGAGAAGGGCGTGCTGCCCAAGACGCTGCACGCCGAGGTGCGTTCACCGGACATCGACTGGTCCTCCGGCGCTCTGGAGCTGCTGACGGAGGCCCGCGACTGGCCGGAGACGGGGGCGCCGCGTCGTGCGGGCGTCTCGTCCTTCGGTGTCAGTGGCACGAATGTGCATGTGGTGCTGGAGCAGGCGCCGGTGGTGGAGCCGGTGGAGACTCCGGCCGAGACAGGTGTGCCATGGCCGGTGCCCTGGGTGATCTCCGGCCGCAACGAGGACGCCGTCCGCGACCAGGCCCGCCGCCTCGCCACCCACATCCGCCAACACCCCGAACACACCATCACCGACATCGCCCACTCCCTCGCCACCACCCGCACCGCCTTCCCCCACCGCGCCGCAGCCATCGGCACCAACCGCAACGACCTCCTCACCCAACTCGACCACATCACCAAAACCACCACCCCCATCACCCACACCCAAACCGGCAAAACCGCCTTCCTCTTCACCGGACAAGGCGCACAACACCCCGGCATGGGAGCCGAACTCCACACCACCTACCCCACCTTCGCCGACACCTTCGACCACATCTGCACCCTCATCGACCCCCACCTCCCCCACCCCCTCCACGAAACCATCTTCGGCAACCACCCCGAACGCCTCAACCAAACCCTCTACACCCAACCCGCCCTCTTCGCCTACGAAACCGCCCTCTACCGCCTCATCGAATCCTTCGGCATCACCCCCGACTACCTCGCCGGCCACTCCATCGGCGAAATCACCGCAGCCCACATCGCCGGCATCCTCACCCTCCACGACGCCACCACCCTCATCACCACCCGCGCCCGCCTCATGCACCACCTCCCCACCGGCGGCGCCATGATCTCCCTCCAACTCCCCCACACCCAAACCCAAGAACTCATCCAAGGCCACGAACACCACGTCGGCATCGCCGCCGTCAACGGACCCCACACCACCGTCATCTCCGGCGACGAAACCACCACCCTCCACCTCGCCGAACAAGCCGAAAAAAACGGCATCAAAACCAAACGCCTCACCGTCTCCCACGCCTTCCACTCCCCCCTCATGCAACCCATCCTCGACGACTTCCTCCACACCGCCCACACCCTCACCTACCACCAACCCACCACCCCCATCATCTCCAACCTCACCGGCAACCCCGCCGACACCACCAGCCACACCCCCACCGACATCACCACCCCCCACTACTGGACCAACCACATCCGCAACACCGTCCTCTTCCACCAAACCATCACCACCCTCACCAACCACAACGTCGTCCGCTACCTCGAAATCGGCCCCACCCCCACCCTCACCGCCCTCGCCCACACCACCCACCCCCACGCCACCCACATCCCCACCCAACGACCCAACCGCCACCAACCCACCACCCTCACCACCGCACTCACCCACACCCACAACACCGGACACACCCCCACCTGGAACACCCTCATCCCCCACACCCACACCACCCCCCTCCCCACCTACCCCTTCCAACGCCACCGCTACTGGCTGGAGGCCACGGACGGAGACGGGGACGTGTCGTCCGCAGGGCTGGTCACGGCCGGACATCCCCTGCTGGGCGCGGCCGTCACGCTCGCCGACTCCGACAAGCTGGTGCTGACCGGCAGGCTGGCGGTCGGCAGCCAGCCGTGGCTCGCGGATCACGCGATCTCCGGCTCGGCGATCCTGCCGGCGACGGCCTTCCTCGAACTGGCCGTCCAGGCCGGCGACCGCGTCGGCTGCGACCGTGTGGAGGAGCTCACCCTCGAAGCGCCCCTGCTGCTGGCGCAGCGGGGTGCGGTGACGCTGCAGTTGGTGGTGGACGAGCCGGACGAGAACGGCAGCCGCTCCCTGGCCGTGTATGCGCGCCCGCAGGACGCGGAGGCGGAGCTGCCGTGGACGCGGCATGCCTCCGGTGTCCTCGCCACGGGCGTCGCCGAGGGCGACGACGAGCTCACGGCGTGGCCGCCGGCGGGCGCGGAGCCCCTGGACGTCGACGACCTCTACGAGCGGTTCGCCGCCAACGGCTTCGCCTACGGCCCCGCCTTCCAGGGCCTCACCGCGGCCTGGCTCCGCGGTGACGAGGTCTTCGCCGAGGTCCGCCTCCCCCAGGAGCAGCACGCCTCCGCCTCCGCCTACGGCCTGCACCCCGCGCTCCTCGACGCCGCCCTGCACACCATCGCGCTCGGCCCGAAGCTCCAGAACGACCAAGGGCTGCTGCCGTTCTCCTGGTCCGATGTCGCGCTGCACGCGTCCGGCGCTGCCGAGCTGCGGGTGCGGCTGACCGGGCTGAGCGCCGACTCCGTGTCGCTGACGGTCGCGGATGCCCTCGGCCGGCCCGTGGCCACGGTCGGCTCGCTCGTGCTGCGTGCGCGCCCGGCACGGCTCGGCGCCGCGCCGGGTGCCGGCCCGGACGCGCTCTACCAGCCGGTCTGGGTCGACCTGGCCGCCCCCTCGGAGCCGCGTGAGGCGCCGGTGCTGCCGGGCTTCGAGGTGCGCGAGCCCGCTGACCTGGTGCGTCTCGCGCAGGCGGCACAGGTGCCCGACGTGGTCGTTGCGCCGTACGTGCCGCAGGACGGCGCGACGGCCGACGTGGTCCGCGCGGCCGTGCACCGGGCGCTCGCCCTGGTTCAGGGCTGGCTGGCGGAGGATCGGTTCGCGGGCGCGCGGCTGGTGTTCGTGACGCGCGGTGCCGTGTCCACCGAGCCGGACGGCGACGTGACCGACCTGGCGCACGCGGCCGTCTGGGGCCTGGTGCGGTCCGCCCAGTCGGAGAACCCGGACCGCTTCGTGCTGGCCGACGTCGACGACGATCCCCGGTCGCTCGGTGCGCTGGCCCTCGCGCTCGCCGGCGACGAGCCGCAGTTCGCCGTGCGTGAGGGGCGGGTGACGGTGGCTCGGATCGCCGTCGCCACGGCCGCCCCCGCCGCGGACGTCCCGTCGTGGGACACGTCCGGCACCGTGCTGATCACCGGCGCGACCGGCACCGTCGGCGGCGTGATGGCGCGTCATCTGGCCGCGTCCGGGGCCCGGAACCTGTTGCTGACCAGCCGTCGCGGCCCCGCCGCCGAGGGTGCCGAGGAGCTGCGGGCCGAACTCGTCGCGCTGGGTGCCGAGATCACCCTCGCGGCCTGTGACACCTCCGACCGGGACGCGCTCGCGGCGCTGCTCGCCACGGTGCCGGCCGACCGCCCGCTCAGCGCGGTCGTCCACACCGCCGGTGTCCTCGACGACGGGGTCGTCACCTCGCTCACCTCCGAGCGGGTGGACCGGGTGTTCGCGCCGAAGGTGGACGCGGCACTGCACCTGCACGAGCTGACGGCGGAGCGCGGCGTGCCGCTGATCCTGTTCTCCTCGATCGCCGGATCCTTCGGCGGCATGGGCCAGGGCAACTACTCGGCGGCCAACGCGTTCCTCGACGCCTTCGCCCAGCACACGCGGGCCCGGGGGCACGACGTGCGCTCGATGGCCTGGGGTCTGTGGGAGGAGCGCAGCGAGATGACCGGCAAGCTCGGCGGCAGCGATCTGGGGCGCCTCGCCCGGGGCGGCATCGTGCCGTTCTCCTCTGCGGACGGCACGGAGCTCTTCGAGCGGGCCCGGGCACTGGACGCGGCGGTCGTCCTGCCGGCGCGGTTCGATCTCGTCTCGCTGGGCTCGCGCGGTCCCGCGCCCGCGCTGCTGCGGGACCTGGTTCCGGCCGGCCGCGGCCGCGCACCCGTCCGGCGGGCCGCCGCGGGCGGCGGGGCGGCTCCGGTGCGCGGGGTCAGGGAGCACCTGGCCACCCTGCCGAAGGCCGAGCACGGCCCGTACCTGCTCGACCTGGTCCGAACGGCGGTCGCCGGTGTCCTCGGCTACACGAGCAGTGCGGCCGTCGATCACGAGCGGGGGCTGATGGACCTCGGCTTCGACTCGCTGACCGCGGTCGAACTCCGCAACCAGCTGGGCAAGTCGACCGGTCTGCGGCTGCCGGTGACCCTGCTCTTCGACTATCCGTCATCGCGGGCGATCGCCGAGTACCTGGAGGCGGAGATCGCGCCGGCCGATATGCCGGCCGGCCCTGCTCTCGCCTCGCTCGCGGAGCTCGACCGCCTGGAACTGGATCTCACGCGGCTCGCCGGGGACGAGGAGTCCCGGACACGGATCGCGGACCGTCTGGAGGCCCTGCTCGCGCAGATCGCCCCGGCGCGGGCCTCGGCGGCGAACGCGGACGCGGAACGGATCGAATCCGCCTCCGACGACGAGATCTTCGACTTCATCGAGAACGAACTCGGCCTCTGACCCGACGGCTGTCGCGGAGACACGCCATGGCTGTGAACGAAAGGAAGAGCAACGGTGAGTGAGGCAAAGCTTCGCGACTACCTGAAGCGCGTGACGGCGGATCTCCATGTGACCCGCCGCCGGCTGAAGGATGCCGTGGACAGGGACCGGGAGCCCATCGCGATCGTCGGGATGGCATGCCGTTATCCCGGCGGGGTGAGCTCGCCGGAGGACCTGTGGGACCTGGTGGCCGAGGGCCGGGACGCGGTGGGCGGATTCCCGACCGACCGGGGCTGGGACCTGGAGGCCCTGTACGACCCGGACCCGGACACGCCCGGCACGAGCTACGCCCGGGAGGGCGGCTTCCTGACGGAGGCCGACCACTTCGACGCGGCCTTCTTCGGGATCTCGCCGCGTGAGGCGCTGGCCATGGACCCGCAGCAGCGTCTGCTCCTGGAGACCGCGTGGGAGGCCGTCGAGCGCACCGGCATCGCGCCCTCCACGCTCAAGGGCAGCAGGACGGGCGTGTTCGCGGGGGTGATGTACCAGGACTACGGGTCGCGGCTGCGTCAGGTCCCCGACGATGTCGAGGGCTATGTCGGGGCGGGTGGCTCCGGCAGCATCGCCGCCGGGCGGATCTCGTACACCATGGGCCTGGAGGGCCCCGCCATCACGGTGGACACCGCCTGTTCCTCGTCACTGGTGGCCATCCATCTGGCGGCCCGGTCGCTGCGCGCCGAGGAGTGCGAACTGGCTCTGGTCGGCGGGTCGATGGTCATGTCGACCCCCGTCGCGTTCGTCGACTTCAGCCGCCAGCGGGGGCTCGCCACCGACGGGCGCTGCAAGGCGTTCTCCGCCGATGCCGACGGCACCGGCTGGGGCGAGGGCGTCGGCATGCTCGTGTTGGAGCGGCTGTCCGACGCCCAGCGCAACGGGCACCAGGTGCTGGCCGTGGTCAAGGGTTCGGCCGTGAACCAGGACGGCGCGAGCAGTGGTCTCACGGCTCCCAACGGGCCCTCCCAGCAGCGGGTGATCCGCGCCGCGCTGGCCAACGCGGGCCTGACCGCCGCGGAGGTCGACGCGGTGGAGGCGCACGGCACCGGCACCTCGCTCGGCGACCCGATCGAGGCCGGCGCCCTGCTCGCCACCTACGGCAAGGACCGTCCCGCGGACCGGCCGCTGTGGCTCGGCTCGCTGAAGTCGAACATCGCGCACACCCAGGCGGCGGCCGGCGTCGGCGGTGTCATCAAGACGGTGATGGCGATACGCAACGGGCTGCTGCCCAAGACGCTGCACGCGCAGGAGGGTTCGCGGAACGTCGACTGGGAGTCGGGAGCGGTCCGGCTGCTCGCCGAGGCACAGCCGTGGCCGGAGACGGGTGCCCCGCGTCGTGCGGGTGTGTCGGCCTTCGGATTCAGCGGTACCAACGCGCATGTCATCGTGGAGCAGGCGCCGGTGGTGGAGCCGGTGGAGACCCCGGCCGAGACAGGTGTGCCATGGCCGGTGCCCTGGGTGATCTCCGGCCGCAACGAGGACGCCGTCCGCGACCAGGCCCGCCGCCTCGCCACCCACATCCGCCAACACCCCGAACACACCATCACCGACATCGCCCACTCCCTCGCCACCACCCGCACCGCCTTCCCCCACCGCGCCGCAGCCATCGGCACCAACCGCAACGACCTCCTCACCCAACTCGACCACATCACCAAAACCACCACCCCCATCACCCACACCCAAACCGGCAAAACCGCCTTCCTCTTCACCGGACAAGGCGCACAACACCCCGGCATGGGAGCCGAACTCCACACCACCTACCCCACCTTCGCCGACACCTTCGACCACATCTGCACCCTCATCGACCCCCACCTCCCCCACCCCCTCCACGAAACCATCTTCGGCAACCACCCCGAACGCCTCAACCAAACCCTCTACACCCAACCCGCCCTCTTCGCCTACGAAACCGCCCTCTACCGCCTCATCGAATCCTTCGGCATCACCCCCGACTACCTCGCCGGCCACTCCATCGGCGAAATCACCGCAGCCCACATCGCCGGCATCCTCACCCTCCACGACGCCACCACCCTCATCACCACCCGCGCCCGCCTCATGCACCACCTCCCCACCGGCGGCGCCATGATCTCCCTCCAACTCCCCCACACCCAAACCCAAGAACTCATCCAAGGCCACGAACACCACGTCGGCATCGCCGCCGTCAACGGACCCCACACCACCGTCATCTCCGGCGACGAAACCACCACCCTCCACCTCGCCGAACAAGCCGAAAAAAACGGCATCAAAACCAAACGCCTCACCGTCTCCCACGCCTTCCACTCCCCCCTCATGCAACCCATCCTCGACGACTTCCTCCACACCGCCCACACCCTCACCTACCACCAACCCACCACCCCCATCATCTCCAACCTCACCGGCAACCCCGCCGACACCACCAGCCACACCCCCACCGACATCACCACCCCCCACTACTGGACCAACCACATCCGCAACACCGTCCTCTTCCACCAAACCATCACCACCCTCACCAACCACAACGTCGTCCGCTACCTCGAAATCGGCCCCACCCCCACCCTCACCGCCCTCGCCCACACCACCCACCCCCACGCCACCCACATCCCCACCCAACGACCCAACCGCCACCAACCCACCACCCTCACCACCGCACTCACCCACACCCACAACACCGGACACACCCCCACCTGGAACACCCTCATCCCCCACACCCACACCACCCCCCTCCCCACCTACCCCTTCCAACGCCACCGCTACTGGCTGGAGGGCGGGGACACCGCGGGGGACCCGGGCAGTGCGGGTCAGGCGGCGACGGAGCACCCGCTGCTGAGCGCGGCGGTCGAGCTGCCGGACGCGGAGTCGCTGGTGCTCACGGGGCGGCTGGCGCTCGGCGGTCAGCCGTGGCTGGCCGACCATGCGGTGGGCGGCACGGTGATCCTGCCGGGGACGGCGTTCCTCGAACTGGCCGTCCAGGCCGGCGACCAGGTGGGCTGCGAGCAGGTCGAGGAACTGACCCTCGAGGCGCCCCTGGTGCTGTCCGCGGGTGAGGCCCTGGCGCTGCGGGTGACCGTGGAGGAGGCCGACGAGGCGGGACGGCGGGCGCTGACCGTCCATTCCCGCACGGACGGTGCCGAGTTCGGCGAGCCGTGGACCCGGCACGCGTCGGGCATGCTCGCGCCCGACGCGGTGGCCCCCGCCGCCCTGGACGCGGCGTGGCCGCCGGCGGGCGCGGAGCCCCTGGACGTCGACGACCTCTACGAGCGGTTCGCCGCCAACGGCTTCGCCTACGGCCCCGCCTTCCAGGGCCTCACCGCGGCCTGGCTCCGCGGTGACGAGGTCTTCGCCGAGGTCCGCCTCCCCCAGGAGCAGCACGCCTCCGCCTCCTCCTACGGCCTGCACCCCGCGCTCCTCGACGCCGCCCTGCACGGCATCGCGCTCGGCCCGGTGCTCGACGCGGGTCAGGAGGGCGGCGACACGCAGGGCAGGCTGCCGTTCTCGTGGACGGGGGTGAGTCTGCACGCCTCCGGCGCCACCGACGTGCGGGTGCGGATTGCGCCGTCGGGCGGGGGCGAGGCGGTGAGCCTCGACATCGCCGACGGCACGAGTGCCCCCGTGGCCCGGATCGAGAGTCTGGTGCTGCGCAGGATGTCCGGCGACACGCCGGTGGCGCCCGCCGCCGGCGGGTCGGCGCATCCGTCGCTGTTCCGGCTCGACTGGACCGCGCCGCGTGCCGGCGAGCGGATGCCCGCACCCCTCGTGCGGGCCGCGCTCATCGGGGACGACGGGCTGAAGATCACGGAGAGCCTCTTCGACGCCGGTGTGCACGTGGAGTCGTACGCGAACCTGGAGTCGCTCGGTGCCGCCGTGGACGCGGGCACCGCGGCCCCCGCCTTCGTCCTCATGTCCTGCTCACCCCGTCCGCCGGAACTCGCCTCGTCGGCGCGGGACGCGGTGTGTGAGGCGCTGGAGCAGGCGCGGGCCCGGGTCGCCGACGAGCGGTTCGGCGATGCGCGGCTGGTGTTCGTGACCCGCGGCGCGGTGGCCACCGAGCCGGATGCCGATGTGACCGACCTGGCCCAGGCCGCCGTCTGGGGCCTGGTGCGCTCCGCGCAGACGGAGAACCCGGACCGTTTCGTCCTGGCCGACCTCGACGACGATCCTCGCTCGGCGCGGGCGCTGGCCGTCGCTCTGCCGTCCGGTGAGGCACAGTTCGCCGTGCGCGAGGGCGGGCTGCGCGTTCCCGGACTGAACAGGGTGCCGGCCGGTGCGGCGGGAGCGCCGCTGCCCATCTCACCGGACGGGACGGTGCTGATCACCGGTGCGACCGGCTCGCTGGGCGGTCTGGTCGCGCGGCATCTGGTGACCCGCCACGGTGTCCGTCATCTGCTGCTGACCAGCCGGCGCGGTCCCGGGGCCGACGGCGCGCAGGCGCTGCGGGAAGAGCTGACGGCGCTCGGCGCGACGGTCACGCTCGCCGCCTGCGATGCCGCCGACCGTGACGCGCTGACGGGGCTCCTCGCCTCGGTCCCGGCGGAGCACCCGCTGGTGGGCGTGTTCCACACGGCGGGTGTCCTGGACGACGGCACCCTCGGCTCGCTGGCGCCGGAGCAGGTGGACCGGGTGCTGCGTCCGAAGGCGGACGCGGCCCTGCTGCTGCACGAACTGACCCTGGAGATGAACCTGGACGCGTTCGTCCTGTTCTCGTCGGCCGCCGGTGTGCTGGGCGGCGCGGGGCAGGGCAACTACGCGGCGGCCAACGGCTATCTGGACGCGATCGCCCAGCACCGCCGGGCGAACGGGCTGCTCGGGACGTCGCTCGCCTGGGGTCTGTGGGCGCAGGACAGCGGCATGACCGGCGGCCGGGCGGCCTCCGCTCAGCCGACGCGGTCCGGTGTCGCCGCCCTCGGCGCAGAGGAGGGGCTGGAGCTGCTCGACCTGAGCCTCGGGCTCGGGCTCGACGGGCCGGCGCTCGTGGTGCCGATGCGGGTGGACCAGCGGGCGCTGCGCGCGGGCGCGGCCTCCGGTTCGGTGCCGCAGCTGCTGCGCGGTCTGGTGCGCGGGCCGGCGCGGCGCGCGGGCGCGGCACGGCGGGCCTCGTCGTCCGGCGGTGCGGACTCGCTGCGTGAGCGGCTGGCCGGGCTCGGCGAGGCCGAGCAGGAGAGCCTGATGCTGGAGGCGGTGCGCGCCCAGGTGGCGGCGGTCCTCGGGCACGCGGACGCGTCCGCGATCGGGGCGGACCACGAGTTCGCCGACTCGGGCTTCGACTCGCTGACGGCGGTCGAGCTGCGCAACCGGCTGGCCACCGCCACCGGGCTGAGGCTGCCGGCGACCCTGGTGTTCGACCACTCGACGGCGGCAGCGCTCGCCTCGCATCTCGCGGCGGAGCTGCGGGCGTCGGGTGACGCGGACGAGGGCGGCTCCGTGGCGTCCGCGGCGCGTGCGTCGGACGACGGCGGTTCGCACTCGCTGCTCACGCAGTACACCCGGGCGTTCGAGACGGGCCAGTGGAAGGAGATCTTCGATCTGCTCCACGCGACGGCGGCGCTGCGGCCCCGGTTCCGCACGCCGGAGGAGCTCGAACGGCGTCCGAGTCCGGTGCTGCTGAGCAAGGGATCGGCACCGCACCACATGTTCTGCTTCTCGTCCTGCCTCGCCGTGGCCGGCATCCACCAGTACGCCCGGTACGCCGCGTCGCTGCGCGGACAGCGCAACGTGTCGGCCCTGGCGCTGCCCGGTTTCGGCCGGGGCGAGCGCCTGCCGGAGGATGTCGCGGCCGTGATGGACTCGCAGGCGCAGGCGGTGGCCGAGGCCGCCGACGGCGCGCCCGTCGTGCTGCTCGGCTCGTCGGCCGGCGGCTGGTTCGCGCACGGCACGGCCGCGGCGCTCGCCCGGCGGGGCGTCGAGGCGTCCGGTGTGGTGCTGGTGGACACGTACGTGCCCAAGAGCAGCATCCTCAACCAGTTCGGGCTGTCCCTGATGGACGGGATGACCGAGCGCGAGGGCGTCTTCGTGACGATGGACGACGCACGGCTGTCGGCCATGGGCTGGTATCTGAACATGTTCGGCACCTGGGAGCCGGAGCCGGTGGAGGTCCCGACGCTGCTGGTGCGGGCGACCGAGCCGCTGTCCACCGGTTCGCTGCGCCTGGAGGAACTCCCCGACTGGCGGTCTTTCTGGGAGCTGCCGCACGACGTCGTGGACGTCCGGGGCAACCACTTCTCGATGATGGAGGAGCACTCCGTCGAGACGGCGCAGGCGATCGAGGACTGGATCGCGCGGCTGTCCCGCTGACCCGCCACAGAACCCCTTCGTCCGGGGGGCGTGCGTGCGGGAGGTCCGCGCGTACGTCCCCCGGCCCGATGCAGTGAAACGGAGTACCACGATCGATATGGCATCACCCACGACACAGGAGAGTCTGTGGCTGCGCAGATACCACCCGCGCCAGGCGGCCGAGGTCACCCTCGTGTGCCTGCCGCACGCGGGGGGTGCCGCGAGCTTCTGGTTCCCCTTCTCCGAGCTCCTGCCGCCCGAGGTGGAGGTGCTCGCGGTGCAGTACCCGGGCCGCCAGGACCGGCGGCTCGACCCCCGGATCGAGAATGTCCAGGAGATGGCGCGCGGCGTCTTCGACGCCCTCGGGGAACGGGCGCGCGAGCGGCCGCTCGCCCTGTTCGGGCACAGCATGGGGGCGAGTGTCGGCTTCGAGCTGATCCGGCTCCTCGAAGGCGAACTGGACGTCGTCCCGGCGGTGTTCTTCGCCTCCGGGCGGCCGGCGCCGTCGGTGCACCGGAGCATCGGTGTGCATCTGCGGGACGACGCGGGGATCGTCGAGGAGCTGCGGCGGATCAGCGGTACCGACGGGCGTGTGCTGGACGATCCCGAGCTGCTCCAGCTCGCGCTGCCCGCCATCCGCAGCGACTACAAGGCGGCGGAGACGTACGAGTACCGGCCGGGCCCGCCGCTGCGCTGCGACATCATCGGGCTGACGGGGGACGCAGATCCCCGGGTCGAGCCGGACGAGGTGGCCACCTGGCGCGACCACACCACGGGCTCGTTCGCCTTCCACGTCCTGCCCGGCGACCACTTCTATCTCGGCGGCCGCAAGCGGGAGGTGGTCGACGTCGTCGTGGATGCGCTGCGCGCGTCGGGCGCCCTCTCGGGTCCGCTTCCCGGCGGCGCCCTCACGCCGCCGGCTCTCCGTCCCGATGACACCAGGTCGCCCTTCGGCGACAGAAAGGCCGTGTGACGATGCGCGTCCTGTTCGCCACCGTTTCCGAGAAGTCCCACCTGTACACGATGGTGCCGCTGGCGTGGGCGCTGTCCGCCGCCGGGCACGAGGTGCACGTCGCGAGCAACCCGGCGCTCGCCGACGGGATCCGCTCCACGGGTCTGACCGCCGTGTCGGTGGGCACCGACCACAATCTGCACGAGATGCTCGCGGCCAACCGCGACTCCCTGGAGAACCCTCTGTCGGACTGGAGCAACCCGGTCCCGGAGGCGCACACCTGGGAGGAGGTCCTGATGAAGTTCAAGGTGAGCGTCACGTTCGCCTATCAGACCTACAACGACGGCATGATGCACGAGCTGATCGACTACGCGCGGCACTGGCAGCCGGATCTGGTCGTCTGGGACTCGGCGTGCTACGCAGGCCCGGTGGCCGCGAGGATCGTGGGCGCGGCGCACACCCGGCTGCTGTGGTGCACCGACATCTACGCGGCGATGCGCGACGTCTTCCTGCGGCGCAGCGGGGAGCAGCCGCCGGAGCGGCGCGAGGACCCGATGGCCGACTGGCTCGGCGGCATCCTGTCCCGCTACGGCTCCGACTTCGACGAGGAGGTCGTGGTCGGGCAGTGGAGCACCGATCAGGTGCCCACCAGCCAGCAGCTGCCGCTGGGGCTGAACCGGCTGCCGATGCGGTACCTGCCGTACAACGGCCCGTCGCTGATCCCGGACTGGCTGCGGGAGCCGCCCGCGAAGCCGCGGGTGGTGCTGTGTTCGGGCATCTCCGCGCGGGCCGCGCTCGGTGGGACGTTCATGCCCGTCGACGAGATCATCGGCACCCTCGGCGAGATGGACGTCGAGGTGGTCGCCGCGCTCGGCGAGGAGGAGGCCGGGCAGATATCGCGGATCCCGGACAACACCCGGGTCGTCGACTTCGTGCCGCTGCACGCGGTGCTGCCCGGCGCCTCGGCCCTCATCCACCACGGCGGATTCGGTTCGTGGGGCACCGCGATGGTGAACGCCGTGCCGCAGTTCATCCCTACCATCCGGTACGCGGACTGGTGGAACAAGGCGAACGGGCTCCAGGAGTACGGCGCGGGCATCGCGGTGCACGCCACCGAGCTGACGCCCGACGTGCTGCGGGAGAGCGTGCGCCGGCTCGTCGAGGACGAGTCGTACCGCAAGGCCGCCGACCGGCTGCGTCTGGAGAACCTGGAGAACCCGACGCCGGCCCGGCTGGTGCCCGAGATCGAGCGGCTCACCGCCGAGTACCGGCGGCGCTGAACCACGGGGGTCGGCCGATCGGTTGATGGTGGACATCAACCGATCGGCCGACCCTCCGCCGGTCGATCGGCGGGCGGAAGGATCAGCCGATCCCGCGCCTCATGAGCCGATGTCCGCGGGCCGCCGCTCTTCTAGCCTTCAGGTGTGAAGCCGAACCGTCGGAAAGGTGGGGAACGATGCCGCTGATCGAAGTCAGGAATCTGCGGAAGGAATACCCCGGCCACGTGGCCGTGGCCGATGTGTCGTTCGATGTGGAAGAAGGAGAGATCTTCGGAATCCTCGGCCCGAACGGCGCCGGCAAGACCACCGCGGTCGAGTGCATCGAGGGACTCCGCAAGCGCGACGGCGGCCAGGTCAGTGTGATGGGCCTCGACCCGCTGCACGACGTGGCGGAGCTCCGTCAGAGCATCGGCGTCCAGCTCCAGCAGAGCGAACTGCCGCCGCGGCTGAAGGTCTGGGAGGCGCTGGAGCTGTACAGCTCCTTCTACCGTGACCCGGCCGACTGGCGTGAGCTCATCAGCGACTGGGGTCTGGCCGAGAAGGCCGACGCCTCCTACGAGTCGCTCTCGGGCGGCCAGCAGCAGCGGCTCTCCATCGCGCTGGCCCTGGTGGGCAAGCCGAAGATCGCGGTCTTCGACGAGCTGACCACGGCACTCGACCCGCATGCCCGCCGGGAGACCTGGAAGCTGATCGAGAAGGTGCGGTCCCAGAACGTCACCGTGCTGCTCGTCACGCACTTCATGGAGGAGGCCGAGCGCCTCTGCGACCGGATCGCCATCATCAAGGGCGGCCGTGTGGTGGCTCTCGACACCCCCTCCGGTCTGGTGTCGCGGGTCAGTGACGAGCAGGTCATCCGGTTCATCCCCTCGGTCCCGATCGAGGAGGAGCTGCTGATGCTGCTGCCCGACGTGACCCGTATGACGCGATCGGGATCCCAGATCACGGTGGTGGGGAAGGGGAACGTTCTCTACTCGGTGATCTCGGTGCTCGCCCGCAACCAGATCGTGGCCAACGAGCTCCGTCTGGAGCAGCCGAGCCTCGATGACGCATTCGTCGCCCTGACCGGCTCCCAGCCGGCCAGCTGACCCATTCCCACGAGGAGATCCACCCATGGCAGGGCGAGCCAAACTCACCTTTGTTGAAAGCAAGTTGTTCCTCCGCGACCCAACCGCGGTGTTCTTCGTGATCGCGTTGCCGGTCATGCTGCTCGCGATCTTCGACATCATCACCGGCAGTTCCGACGACGATGCCGCGACGAAGGAGTCGATGGCTGCGTTCGTCCCGGCCATGGCGATGTCGATGTGCATCACGATGCTCGCGCTGAACGTGCTGCCGACGACGCTGGCCACGTACCGCGAGAAGCAGATCCTGCGGCGGATGGCCGCCTCCCCGGTGCACCCGTCGAACCTGCTGTTCGCGCAGCTGCTGATCAACATGGTCACCGCCGTCATCGCCGCGATCCTGGTGCTGGCCGTCGGGCAGACCGTCTTCGACACCCGGCTGCCGGACAGCGCCCCGGCGTTCATCCTGGCCTTCTTCCTCGGCACCTGGGCGCTGTTCTCGGTCGGCCTGTGCGTGGCCGCCATGGCGCCCGGCTCCAAGGCGGCCACGGCCATCGGCCTGTCGCTGCTGTTCCCCAGCCTCTTCTTCGGCGGGGCGCTGGTCCCCAAGGAGGACCTGCCCGAGACGGTGGGCACGATCGGCGACTACACCCCGCTCGGCGCCGCCCTCGAAGCCCTGCGCAACGCGTGGGACGGGGACATGCCCAGCGTCACCCAGCTGCTGGTCCTCGTGATCACGGCGCTGGTTGCGAGTACGGTGGCGGCGAAGTTCTTCCGCTGGGAGTAGGACGAGGCGATGCGTGACGAGTACCGGGGGTGGGAGCGCCACTCCGATCTCCTCTTCGGGGCGCTGCCCTACCTGCTGCTCGGTCTCTCCCTGCTGCTCGCGGTGACCGACTCCCCGCTCGGGGTGTGGCGCCGCGAGCACGTCGTCACCATCGTGTGGGCGGGCGTGGCGGCGGTGTGGACCGCCGCCACCTTCACCGTGCCGACCCGGGGCCACTACCGGATGGCCCGGGGGCATCCGCTGACCATCATCTACTTCATCGGCCTGCTCGCCCTGGCGGCGGTGCTGCTGAGCCGTGACGACGTCTTCGTCCTCTTCACGGCCACCGCGTTCCTTCAGGCGCTCGTGCTGCTCTCGACGAGCTGGGCGTTCCTGTGCGTGTTCTGCGCCTCGTTCGTGGTGAACACCGTGCCCGACGGGTTCCCCGAGCCGACGATCCCCGCCTGGACGGGCTACGCGGGCGCGATCGTGGTGCAGACCGTGGTGGTGGGCTGGATCAACCTGCTGTTCAGCAAGCTCGACGCGCTCTCCCTGCAGCGCAAGCAGACCGTCAGCGAGTTGCGCACCGCGCTCGCCGAGAACGAGGGCCTGCACGCGCAGTTGATAGCGCAGGCCCGTGAGGCCGGTGTGCACGACGAACGCCGGCGGCTCGCGGTGGAGATCCACGACACGCTGGCCCAGGGACTGGCCGGGATCATCCGGCAGCTGGAGGCCGTCGGCGCGGAGGACGAGCGGGTGCGGCCGGACGTGGAGTGGCGTCGGCACATCACCACCGCGCACGAGCTGGCCCGGGAGAGCCTCGCGGAGGCCCGCAGGTCGGTACAGGCTCTGCGCCCCGAGCAGTTGGAGGGTTCCACGCTGCCGGGCGCGCTGGCCACGATCGCCCGCAAGTGGTCCGACGAGCACGCGCTGCCCGCCGGCTTCGCGACCAACGGGACGGTGCGGCCGCTCCACGCCGATCTGGAGGCGACCCTGTTCCGGGTGGCCCAGGAGGCGCTCGCCAACATCACCAAGCACGCGCGGGCCGGCAAGGTCGGCATCACGCTGTCGTACATGGAGGAGATGGCAGTCCTCGACGTCATCGACGACGGGGTCGGTTTTGACCCGCCGGCCGCCGAGGCGGTGGCCGGCATCCGGGACGGCAACGGCCTGGGGCTGGTGGGTATGCGGGCCCGTCTGGAGCGTGTGGCGGGCACCCTGGAGGTGGAGAGCGCTCCGGGTGAGGGCACCGCGATCAGCGCCTGCGTACCCTTCGAGGCACAGCACATGGAGTTCGGGAAGGCAGGGCCATGAACACGCAGGGCACCCCCATCCGCATCCTGATCGTGGACGACCATCCGGTGGTGCGGGACGGTCTGCGCGGATCGCTGGAGCGGGACGCCGCGTTCACCGTGACGGCCGAGGCGGCGGACGGCGAGGAGGCCGTGGCGCTGTACCGGGCGCACGCGGCCGACGTGGTGCTGATGGACCTGCGGATGCCGCGCATGGGCGGGGTGGAGGCCACCAAGCACCTGATGGAACTGGACCCTTCGTGCCGGATCCTGGTCCTCACCACCTACGACACCGACAGCGACGTGGTCGGCGCGCTGGCCGCGGGCGCTACGGGCTATCTGCTGAAGGACACCTCGCGCGAGGAGCTGATCCGGGCGGTGCGTTCGGCGGCGGACGGACAGTCGGTGCTCTCCCCCGCCATCACCACCCGGGTGCTGAACCAGGTGCGCAGCAAGCCGCGCGGCCCGCTGAGCGAGCGGGAGCTGGAGGTGCTGCGGCTGATCGCGGAGGGGAACACCAACCGTCAGGTGGCCGGCAAGCTGGTGATCAGCCAGGCCACGGTGAAGACCCATCTGCTGCACATCTACGAGAAGCTGGGCGTCAACGACCGTGCCGCGGCCGTCGGCGAGGCGCACAAGCGGCAATTGCTCCAGTGACGGGCGGCGGCGCGGCGGGTGGGCCGCTCCACCCCCTGTTCCCCCTGCAGCCGGCGCCAGAACTAGGGGTTGTTGGCGTCCGGTCGGCGAATCTACGGTGAGCGCATTGTCGGAACGCGGCCTGGGGAGTAATTGCCGTGCAGGAAATAATCGACGCCGCTCTCGCCACGGAAGCCACCAGTTCGGATTTCTCCGCGATTCCTCTTCCCGAGTCCTATCGCGGTGCGGTGGTACTCAAGGAGCAGACGGGAATGTTCGAAGGCATGGCGACCCGCGACAAGGAGCCGGTGAAATCACTCCACGTCCGTGAGGTGCCCACCCCTGAACCGGGTCCCGGCGAGGCGCTCATCGCCGTCATGGCCAGCTCCATCAACTACAACACGGTCTGGAGCTCGATCTTCGAGCCGATGCCGACCTTCGGGTTCCTGGAGCGCTACGCCCGCTCCGGCGACCCGTGGGCGGCCCGCCACGACCAGCCGTACCACGTGCTCGGCTCGGACCTCGCGGGTGTGGTGCTGCGCACCGGGCCCGGGGTGCGGGGCTGGAAGCCCGGCGACCGGGTGGTGGCGCACTGCCTGTCGATCGAGCTGACCCACCCGGACGGGCACGACGACGCGATGCTCGACCCTGAGCAGCGGATCTGGGGCTTCGAGACCAACTACGGCGGTCTGGCCGAGCTGTCGCTGGTGAAGACGAATCAGCTGATGCCGATGCCCGCCCACCTCACCTGGGAGGAGGCGGCGTCGCCGGGACTGGTCAACTCCACGGCCTACCGCCAGCTCGTCTCCCGCAACGGGGCGGCCATGAAGCAGGGCGACATCGTGCTCGTCTGGGGCGCGGCCGGCGGCCTCGGCTCGTACGCGACGCAGCTCGCCCTGAACGGCGGCGCCATCCCGGTGTGCGTGGTCTCCGGCAGCCGCAAGGCCGAACTGGTGCGCTCGCTCGGCGCGGAGCTCGTCATCGACCGCGCCGAGGAGGGCTACCGCTTCTGGCGCGACGAGCGCACACCCGACCCGCGGGAGTGGAAGCGGTTCGGCTCCCGGATCCGTGAGCTGACCGGCGGCGAGGACCCGAACATCGTCTTCGAGCACCCGGGACGGGAGACGTTCGGGGCCAGCGTGTACGTCGCCCGCCGCGGCGGCACCGTCGTCACCTGCGCCTCCACCTCGGGCTTCCAGCACGAGTACGACAACCGCTACCTGTGGATGGGCCTCAAGCGCATCATCGGCAGCCATTTCGCCAACTACCGGGAGGCGTGGGCGGCCAACCGCCTCGTCGCCCGGGGAATGGTCCATCCCACGCTGTCCTCGGTGTACCCGCTGGACGAGGTGGGCGCGGCCGCGCAGTCCGTCCACCGCAACGAGCACAGCGGCAAGGTCGGTGTGCTGTGCCTGTCGCCGGGCGAAGGGCTCGGCGTGCGCGACGCCGAGAAGCGCGCCCGCCACCTCCCGGCGATCAACCGGTTCCGCACCGGTTGAGCCGCCTGCGCGGCCCCTGGAGCAGGCCGCCCGCCCCGGTCCCCTTCCGGACGCGGGCGGCCGTCGCGTCCGCCCCTGTCCCCCGGACCCCCGGCAGCGGGCGCGTCCGCCCCGCCCATCCCCCATGCCCCATCCCCCGCTCAACGGAAGCGAGTCAGCCATGCCCGCCGAGTTCCGCCCGCTCAACGTGGAAGGCGCCTTCGCCTTCACGCCCAAGGTGTTCCCCGACGAGCGGGGCCTGTTCGTGTCGCCCTACCAGGAGGAGGCGTTCGAGGAGGCGGTCGGGCACCGGCTGTTCCACGTCGCCCAGACCAACCACAGCCTCTCCAGCCGCGGCGTGGTGCGAGGAGTGCACTACACGACCACCCCGCCCGGTGTGGCCAAGTACGTCTACTGCCCCCGGGGCCGGGCGCTGGACATCATCGTCGACATCCGGGTGGGCTCCCCGACCTTCGGGCAGTGGGACGCCGTGGAGCTGGACCCGGCGTCATTCAGGACCATGTACTTCCCGGTCGGCGTCGGGCACGCGTTCGTCGCCCTGGAGGACGACACCGTGATGTCCTACATGATCTCCGGCACCTACGTGGCCGAGCACGAGCTGGCGCTGTCGCCGCTCGACCCGGCACTCGGCCTGCCGATCCCGGACGACATCACCCCGCTGCTCTCCGAGCGCGACGCTGCCGCCCTCACCCTGGAGCAGGCCCGCGAGCGGGGGCTGCTGCCCGACTACGCCGAGAGCCGGCGGATCGAGGCCACGCTGCATGGCTGAGCAGCCCGCCTCCCCCGGGTGCCTCGCCGTGGTCGGCGCCACCGGCAGCGTCGGCAGCGCGGTGTGCCGGGCCGCGCAGGCGGCCGGACGCGAGGTGCTCGGCATCGCCCGGACCCCCTCGGCCGGCGCGGCGGACGTGCCGCGGCTCGCCCTCGACGCGGCGACCGTGCGGCCGGCCGTGCTGGCCGAGGTGTTCCGCTCCCGCAACGTCACGGCCGTCGTCAACGCGGCTGGCGGCTGGGGCACGACCGCCGAGGAGATGGTGTCCGCGCATGTGCGCATCCCGGAGCGGATCGTGGCCGCCGGCGCGCTCCGCACGGCCGCCGGCGCCCCGCCGCTGCGCGTCGTGCACGTGGGATCCGTCCACGAGTACGGGCCGGTCTCCGAGGGGGCGTGGATCGACGAGTCGCTGACGCCCGATCCGCGGACCCCGTACGCCACGACCAAGCTCGCCGGCTCCGAGGCGGTCCTGCGCGGCGACCGCGAGGGCAGTGTCCGGGGCCTGGTGCTGCGGGCCGTGAACGTCTGCGGCCCGGGCACCTCGCGCGCCAGCTTCCTCGGCACGGTCGCCGACCGGCTGCGCGCGACCGCCGCCGGGGAGCGGCTGGACCTGCGCATCGCGCCGGCCCGGCGCGACTACGTCGACGTCCGCGACCTCGCGCGGGCGGTGCTGCTCGCCGTGGACTCCCCGGTCTCGGGGCGTGCCGTCAACATCGGCCGCGGCGAGGCGGTCGCCGTCGGCGAACTGGTCGCCCTGCTCGCGGAGGCCAGCGGACTGCCGGACGGCACCGTCCGGGCGAGCGGCGGAACGGTCACCAGCAAGGGCGGGGACTGGACCCTCGCGGACATCTCGCTCGCCCAGGCCCTGCTGGGCTGGAGCCCGTCGATCGGGCTGCGGGCGTCGATGGCGGACATGTGGGAGAGCACCCGCCCGGCGGAGGCGATGGCCGAGTAGGCGTCCCTTTCCCTCCAGCTCGTCCGGCCCGGTGCCGCGTCGTCGACGCGGCACCGGGCCGCGGCGCGTCCACGGGCCCTCGATGGCTGTCCGCAATCGCCGGCGGACGCACGACGACAGCTACGGCGCCTCGCCGGGCAGGCGGGACGTCCGTCACACGCTTTAGGGGTGCGACATTTCCTAGGGGTTGTCTGTGGGGGGTCGCTAAGTAAGCTCGGTTTTCGTCGGCGGATTGTCGCGCAGAACAAGGAAGTGGGGCCGCTGTGGAATTTCGCGTACTGGGCCCGCTGGAAGTCGTCGCGGACGGTCGCCGAATTGAGGTGACGGCACCCAGGCTTCAGCAGGTGCTGTCCCTTCTTGTGCTGCGCAGGAACACTTTCGTCAATGTCTCCGAATTGGTCGACGAACTCTGGCCCGACAATCCTCCGGTCAGCGCCGTGTCCACCGTGCAGACCTATGTCTACAAGATCCGCAAGCTGCTCGACCGGTACGGCGCGGGGCACATGCTGGAGGGCCGCCCGGGCGGCTACCAGCTGGGGGTCCCCGACGCGGCCGTCGACCTGCACGCCTTCGAGGACGCGCTGGGCGAGGGGCGGGCCGTCCTGGAACAGGACGACGCCGCCGCGGCCTCCTCGATCCTCGCCCGCGGTCTCGCCCTGTGGCGGGGGGCGGCCCTGGCCGGTGTCGTCGCGGGCGAGCTGCTGTCCGCCTACGTCACCAGGATCGAGGAGGCCCGCTTCCTCACCCTGGAACTGCGCATCGAGGCCGATCTGCGGCTCGGCCGGCACCTGGAGCTGCTGAGCGAGCTGAAGTCCCTCGTCGTGGCCCATCCGCTGCACGAACGCTTCCACGCCTGCCTGATGCTGACGCTCCATCATGCGGGTCGGCGCGGGGAGGCCCTCGGCGTCTACGCGGCGCTGCACCGCAGCATGTCCGACGAACTCGGCCTCGAACCGGGTGAGGACGTGCAGCGGCTGCACCAGGAACTGCTGTCCACCGCGGTTCCGCTGGGGCCGGTGGTCGGCTACCGGCCCGCCGAGCCCGCCCTGCGGCCGCCGGTGCCCGGCCCCGCGCGGGAGGGCGGCGGTCTCACCGGCCGGCCCGCCCAGCTGCCGCGCGACACACCGGACTTCACCGGGCGGTCCGCCGAACGCCGGCGCATCGCCGAGCTGCTCACGGCACCCGTGGACAGCGATCACACCGCCACCCGGATGGCCGTCCTCACCGGACTGCCCGGCGCAGGCACCAGCGCGCTGGCCGTGCACGCCGCCCACCGCCTGCGGGCCGCCTTCCCCGACGGCCAGCTCTACGCCGAACTCGACGGCTCCGGCGGCGCCCCCCAGGAGCCCGGCGACGTGCTCGCCGGGCTGCTGCGCTCGCTCGGGGTTCCCTCGGACCTGATCCCCGACGGCGTCGAGGAGCGCGGCAACCTCTTCCGGTCCGCGACGGCCGGCCGGCGCATCCTGCTCGTCCTCGACGACGCCGCCTCCACGGAACAGGTACGGCCGCTCCTGCCCGGGGACCCGAGCTGCGCGGTGCTGATCACCAGCGGGCGCCGGCTGCACGGGCTGACGGGCGTCCCGCACCTGACCGTGGAGCCCCTGCGGCCGAGCGAGGGGCTCGCGTTCCTGGAGCGCACCCTGGGCACCGAGCGGGTGGCCGGCGAACCGGCCGCCGCAGCCCGCCTCGTGGAGCTGACCGGCGGGCTGCCGCTGGCGCTGCGCTGCGTCGCGGGGCGGCTGGCGACCCAGCCGGCCGTACCGCTGCGGGCGGCCGCCGTCCGGCTGGCGGGCGCCACGGACCTGATCGCGGAGTTCCGCTTCGGCGCCCTCGATGTGCGGTCGCGCTACGACGCGGGGTACCGGGGACTCGGCCACGTCGAGCAGGGGGTCATCCGCCTGCTGGGGCGGCTGCCCCGGTCGGGGTTCAGCGCGGGGGCGGCGGCCGAGGTGCTGGGCATGGAGGCGCGCACCGTGGAGCGCGCGCTGGAGACGCTCTTCGACCACCATCTGCTGCGTCTGCACAGCTGCGGCCCCGCCGGGGAGAGCCGGTACGCCTTCGCGGACGTCGTACGGCGCTACGCCCACGCGCGTCCGGTGTTCCCGCGCCCCCGCCGCTCCGGCGGGGACAGACCGCCGCTGTCCGCGCTGCCCACCGGCGACCTCGTGCCGGCGTACGAGGGGGAGCCGGTGGCACACGGCGCGTCACCGTACTTCGGCCGCCGCTCCGCACCCGACGCGGTCTGACCCGCCCCGCCCGCGCCGCAGGGGCGCCGGGGGCCGCCGCACGCCGGCGTCCCGCCCGGGTCGACGTCACCCGGCCGCATCGGCCCGCACGCCGCCCGGACGCCGGGAAGACCCCGACACCCCCCATCCCGCCCGGGTCGCGTCACCCGGCCGCATCGCCGTGCCGCACCCCTCACCCCGCATCTCGCATCCCGCACGAAGGACCCTGGGAACACCCCGACACCCGACCCCACCACATCGCCGTGCCGCGCCGCGCCGCGCGCGAAGGCCCCGGGAACGCCGTGGGCCGCACCGGCCGCGGCGTCCCCGGGACCGGCGGCCGGTCCCGGGCCGAGCCGTCCGTCACCAGTCCGTGGCGGCAGCGGTCCCGGTCTGCCCGTCCTGGGGAGCGAACTCCTCGGACACCTCCATCACATAGCGCCCGTACTCGGAGCCGGACATCCGCTCGCCGAGGCGGTGGCACTCCTGCGCTCCGATGAAGCCCATGCGCAGGGCGACCTCCTCGACGCAGGCGATGCGCACGCCCTGCCGCTCCTCCAGCATGCGCACGTACTGCCCCGCCTCCAGCAGCGACGCCGGGGTCCCGGTGTCCAGCCACGCGAAGCCGCGGCCGAGGTCCACCAGCCGGGCCCGGTCGCGCTCGAGGTAGTGACGGTTGACGTCGGTGATCTCCAGTTCCCCGCGCGGGGACGGCGAGAGGTTCTTGGCGATGTCCACCACCTCGTTGTCGTAGAAGTACAGGCCCGTGACGGCCCGGTTGGAGCGGGGCCGGTCCGGCTTCTCCTCCAGGGAGACCAGCCTGCCCCGCCCGTCGGTCTCGCCGATGCCGTACCGCTCCGGGTCGTTGACGGGGTAGCCGAAGAGCACACACCCCTCGACGTCCTGGGCGTTGCCGTGCAGGACGTCGGAGAAGCCGGGGCCGTGGAAGATGTTGTCGCCCAGGATCAGGGCGACGGAGTCGTCGCCGACGTGCGAGGCCCCCACCCGGAACGCGTCGGCGATACCGCGCGGCGCGTCCTGCTCCGCGTAGCCGATGCTCAGTCCGAGCTCGGAGCCGTCGCCGAGGAGGCGTTTGAACTGCGGCAGGTCGCGGGGTGTGGAGATCAGCAGGATGTCCCTGATCCCCGCGAGCATCAGTGTGGACAGCGGGTAGTAGAGCATCGGCTTGTCGCCCACGGCCAGAAGCTGTTTCGACACGACGAGTGTCGCCGGGTGGAGTCGTGTGCCGGTTCCGCCGGCCAGGATTATGCCCTTCATGCGCCTCAGCCTCCCCGAAGCCGCTGGACGCTCGGTCGAACCGCCTTCGAGTGAGCTGCGACGGCCCCCGGCGATCCTTCTCCCGCACGCCCTGTGTCGCGGCTGCCTCCGTGAAGAAGCCGCACGAAACCAACGGGAGTTAACTGTGACCATGCACGTGTGGAGTTATCTGGAGGAGTACCGCACGGAGCGGGAGGACATCCTCGACGCCGTGGAGACGGTCTTCGAATCGGGCCAGCTGGTGCTCGGGAAGAGCGTCCGCGGCTTCGAGGAGGAGTTCGCCGCCTACCACGGCCTCCGTCACGCCGTGGGCGTGGACAACGGCACCAACGCCATCAAGCTCGGCCTCCAGGCGCTCGGCGTCGGCCCCGGCGACGAGGTGATCACGGTCTCCAACACGGCCGCGCCGACGGTGCTCGCCATCGACGGGGCAGGCGCGAAGCCGGTCTTCGTGGACGTGCGCCGCGAGGACTACCTGATGGACCTCACCCAGGTCGAGGCGGCCATCACCGAGCGGACCAGGTGTCTGCTGCCGGTGCACCTGTACGGGCAGGCCGTGGACATGGCGCCGCTCAGGGAGATCGCCGACCGCCACGGGCTGAAGATCCTGGAGGACTGCGCGCAGGCCCACGGCGCTCGGCACCACGGCAGCCTCACCGGCACCATGGGCGACGCGGCGGCCTTCTCCTTCTACCCCACGAAGGTGCTCGGCGCCTACGGCGACGGCGGCGCGACCGTCACGAACGACGACGAGGTCGACGAGAACCTGCGCCGGCTGCGCTACTACGGCATGGAGAAGGTCTACTACGTCACCCGGACCCCGGGGCACAACAGCCGCCTGGACGAGGTGCAGGCCGAGATCCTGCGCCGCAAGCTGAAGCGTCTCGACCAGTACGTGGCCGGCCGCCAGGCGGTCGCCGCGCGGTACGCCGAGGGCCTGGGCGACACCGATCTGGTCCTGCCGGAGCTCGCTGCCGGGAACACCCACGTGTACTACGTGTACGTGGTCCGGCACCCGCGCCGTGACGCGATCATCGAGGCGCTCAAGGGGTACGGCATCGCGCTGAACATCAGTTACCCGTGGCCCGTGCACACCATGACGGGCTTCGAGCACCTCGGCTACGGCAAGGGGTCCCTGCCGGTCACCGAGGAACTGGCCGGCGAGATCTTCTCGCTGCCGATGTACCCGGCGCTGGAGCCCGAGGCGCAGGAGAAGGTCATCTCCGCGGTGCGCGAGGTCCTCGCGTCGGTGTGACCCGCCCCCGGCGGCCCGCACACGTCCCCTGCGGGCCGCGCGGCGGCGTGGAGCAGCGGCCCGGACGCCCCCGTGGGCCGTCCGGGCCGCTGCCATGCGTGCGGCGTGCCGGTTCAGACGGTGACCAGGCAGCCGGTCAGGCAAGCCGTCAGACTGCGTGCCTGCACGTTCACATAGGAGCTGTGGCGCAGCAGGGCGGTGAGCTGCCCCAGCGAAACCCAGCGGAAGTCCGGGTCGTCCGCGGGGACGTCCACGTCCGACTCGACGATCAGGTAGCGGTTGAGCGCGTGGTGGAAGCGCCCGCCCTCCTCCGACAGCAGCGTGTCGTACCGGATGCGTTCGGGCGCGGCCCGCAGCACCTCGTCCAGGAAGGCGGGCGGCTCGGCGGCGATCAGGCCGTAGTTCTCCGGTGTGCACTGCACCGTGGGGCCGAGTTCGGTGACGTCCACGAATCCGGGTTCGCTGCGCTGGCGCATGAGGGCGTGCAGCACACCGTCGAACTCCCGTACCAGGAAGGCGATGACGCCGATGCCGTGGGGGCGGATCATCGGCTGCGTCCAGCGGCGAACCTCCCTGCCGACGGCGGTCACCTCGACGCCGATGACGTCGAAGAAGCCGCCGCTCTCGTGTGCGATCCGGCCCTCCGCGCGACGCCAGCCGCGCACCCGGTCGAGGGGGACGCGCCGGGTGGTCAGTTGGGTCCTGCTGCGCGCGTCGGTGATCCAGCTCAGCGTGGCCGCAGTGTCCGGGCCGTCCCCGGTGCCGTGGGCCAGGGAACGGGCCACGGACGCGCGGAAGTCCGCCGTGTGCGCCGATCGGCCGGTGCCCGCGTAGTCGTCCTCGGCGCCGGCCCCGGATGCGGGCAGGCACGACAGCACCGTGCGGGTGTCCATGTTGACCATGTCCTCCTCGGCGAGGAGGCGGTAGAGCTGACCAAGGGTCAGCCAGCAGAACCCGTCGAGCTCCTCGACGTCGCCGGTGACCTCCACGATCATGTTGCGGTTGCGCTTGCGGTAGAACCACGAGCCCTGTTCGGACTGGCGGACGTCGGCGAGGACCCGGTGCGGGGCGGTGTCCTGGAAGTACGTCAGGTACGGGACGGCGCTGCCGCCGTGCACCCGGGTGAAGTTGCTGCGGGTGGCCTGCACGGTGGGCGATATCTGCACGCCGTTGGCGTTCCCCGGCTCGGCCTTCGCCTGCATCAGGCAGTGCAGCACGCCGTCGAACTCCTTGACCAGGATGCCGAGGATGCCGGTCTCGGGCTGGTCGATGATGGGCTGCTGCCAGTTCGGCACGAGCCCGTCCGGGCTGTGGACGTCCAGGCCCTGCACGGAGAAGAACTTGCCCGACTCGTGGCGGATGTCGCCGGTGGCGGCGTCCTGCACCCAGCCTCTCAGGCGGTCCAGGGGAATGTGTTCCGCACGGGCGCTGGTGCCGACGCCGCGCCACCAGTCGTGGAACTGCCCGAGGTCGGTGAACCGGCTCCCGGTGGCGCTCAGCGACGCGGCGATCCGTTCGGTCATCCGCGGGACGTCCAGGGCGATGGCCTGACCCGGCATCGGTCTCTCCTCGTGTCGGTGGCGCGCCGCCGGCAGCGGCGCCGGGCCAGCGTGGCGCGCGGCGATGGCAGGGCGGACGCGGCTGATCGGGGCCGGTTCGAGCGGTCGTGGACGGTTCTGCGACCGTTCTGCGAGGGATGCGCGACCGGACACGGCCGGCCGCTGGGGGTGCCCTTGTGCCGGGTGGGCTAGGGGGAGGTAAGGGTAGGCCCGGGCCGCCGGGGGTGCGTACCGTATCCGGCATCGGGGCGGGCGGGGCGATGACGCCCCGCACCGCCGCCGCAGCGCGGCCGGTGGGTTCTCCGCCGCTTCGAGAGGCCCGGTCCGGCCGGCGATCCCGGCCACGGCCCGAGGGCCCGGCGCGCGTACGACGCCCCCGGCGGCGACGACGGCCCGGCGGCAACGACTTCAGAGCAGGACGCGAGCGCCGCGGGCGCCGCGTCCCGGAAGGGAACGCCCACATGACACAAGCGACGGACACGTCCGGCACGCGGATCGGGATCCTGTCGACCGGCTCCTATCTGCCCAAGGAGGAGGTCTCCAACGAGGAGATCGCCGCCCGGGCGGGGGTAACCGCCGAGTGGATCGAACGCAAGACGCAGATCGTGTCGCGCCGTTGGGCGGCGCCGTACGAGGCCACGTCCGACCTCGCGGTGCACGCGGCCCGACGCGCTCTGGAACAGGCCGGGATGACGGCCGGCGAGATCGACTACCTGGTGGTGTCGACGTCCACGGGCGACTCCCCGCAGCCGCCCACCTCGTACCTGGTCCAGGACGCCATCGGGGCGCACGGCGCCGCCTGCTTCGACATCAACGTGGTGTGCAGCGGTTTCGTCTACGCGCTGGAGCTGGCGCGCAGCCTGACCCAGGGGCGTCCGGGCTGCCACGCGCTGGTGATCGGAGCCGACCTGTACTCGCGGATCCTCGACCTCGATGACCGCCGGACGGCGGTCCTCTTCGCCGACGGCGCCGGTGCCGCGGTCGTCGGGCCGGTGGCGGAGCCGTACGGCATCGTCGGCACCGATCTGTCCAGCCACGGTGCGGCGCACGACCTGATCCGGGTGGAGGCCGGCGGCAGCCGCCACCCCGCGTCGCACGAGACCGTCGCCGAGGGCGGCCACTTCATCAGGATGAACGGACGGGGTGTGCGGGACTTCGTCGCCGAGCAGGTGCCGGGGGCGCTGATCGCGCTCACGGACCGGCTGGGCGTCGGCATCGGCGAGGTCGACCACTTCGTCCCGCACCAGGCGAACGGGGTGATGCTCGGGGAGGTCGTCCGGCTCGCCGGACTGGAGCGGGCGACGACGCACCGCACGTTGCAGAAGTACGGCAACGCGGGCAGCGCCTCGGTACCGGTCGCGCTGGACGAGGCGCATCGTTCCGGCGCACTGCTGCCGGGCGATCTGGTACTGCTCGCCGGATTCGGCGGCGGCATGTCGCTGGGGGCGTCCCTGGTGCGCTGGGGCGTGGGCGCCCCGGGCGGCGGGCCGGCCGGCGGGTGACCGCCGCCGCCCGTGGCGGTGTCCTCCGGGTGCGGCCGGGGAACACCGCTCACGGGTGCCACGTCACCCTTTGGCCCGGTGTGTACGGTTCCGGTGTGAGCACCTTCGGAACGCCGTCCGGGCCCTGACCGCGTGACCCGTGTCCCGTGTCCCGTTGTACGTGACGGAGTTCCCCCTGAACGCCAACCGCAAGGTCGACCGGAGGCGGCCGGCCGCCGACGCGGCCCGGCGCGACTGAGCTCCGGAAACCGGCGCTCGGGTCGGTCGCACCGCGATCGGCTGAGGTCGTACCGCGATCAACCGATCAGCTGATTCCGCTGAGAGCGCGATGGACGATGTGACGGATGCGGTCCGCGCGCGAAGCTCTCCGCGTGACCTCAACGAGCGTACGCGGGACAGGCCGAGGGCCCATCGTCGAAGTCAGCGACGCCCCGGACCAGACATTCGACGAGGGCCGGCGCTTCGGACACGGGGCGCTCCTTCGGAAGGCTGTCACTGCGTCGTGGTGGTCGGGGTGGTGGCCCTCCAGTGGCTCTCCCCCGGAGGAAGGCCGTCCCCGGGGGACGGCCTTCGGCGCGTGGCCTTCAGGCGGTGCCGAGGGCTTGCCGGGCCAGGATCAGTTGGGAGATTCGGTGCTGCCTTCGATCACTTCGCCGCGCATGAGTCCTCTCTTCCGCGTCCTGGCCCCGAGCGAGGGTGTCGTCCGAAGTTTCACCCGGTCGCATCCGGGTTGTTGGCGAGGTGCGCGTACTTCATGTGTTTCCGCTGTGAATATGTCGGTATTCCCTTCCTGGGGTACTCGACAGGAGACGACTGGCCATGGCAGCGAAACGCACAGCGGTCCTCGCGATACTCACGGGCGCGGCCCTCCTCATGGCGGGCGCGACGGCCACCGAGTCCCTGCGTCCGGCGGCTGCCGGGAGCGGCGACACCACCGTTACGGCCCGCACCGACACCGGCCTCGTCCGGGGCATGAGAACGGCCACTCACACCGTCTACCAGGGCATTCCCTACGCGGGCCCGCCCAGGGGAGCCCACCGCTGGGCCGCCCCGCGCCCGGTCCGTCCCTGGGCCGGCGTACGGGACGCGACGAAGCCGGGGCCGCTCTGTCCCCAGGTCGCCTCGGCCTACGCGGACGTGTCGAGCCTGGAGGAGGACTGTCTGGTCCTCAATGTCACCACGGGCGCCTCGACCGCCGCGCGGCGCCCCGCGCCCGTCGTGGTGTGGATCCACGGCGACGGAGCTGTGGGCGCGGGCGCGTTCTTCGACGCTCGGCGCCTCGCCGACCGCGGCACGGTCGTGGTCACCATCAACTACCGGCTCGGAGTCTTCGGCGGCTTCGCCTACCCGGGCCTGGAGGGCTCCGGGACGTTCGCCCTGCAGGACCAGCAGGCGGCGCTGCGGTGGGTCCGGCGCAATGCCGCCGCGTTCGGCGGTGACCCCGGCAACGTGACGGTGGCCGGTTCCTCCTTCGGTGCCGCAGCCATCAGCGGCCACCTCACATCGCCTGACGCACGGGGACTGTTCCACCGGGCCATCCTGGCCAGCGGCGAGGGAATGATGGACATGTCGGCGGGGGCGATGGGGGAGGGCGTGCCGGCCTATCCGCACTACACCTGGCGCACGGAGCGGGAGTCGCGGGACACAGGTGTCGCGATGACGTCGTCCCTGGGCTGCGCCGGCCCCGACCCGCGTCGGGCGCTGCGGTGCCTGCGCGCGCTGCCGGTGAAGAAGGTGCTGGAGGTCCCGAACATCATGAACGCCTTCCAGGCGTTCGCCTACGGCAACGAGGTGCTTCCCGAGCTCCCGGAGGCGGTACTGGAGCAAGGACGTTTCCCCCGTATCCCGTTGATGTCGGGGGCCACGCTGGACGAGCACCGCCTGTTCGTCGGGATGGCCCACGACGCGATCGGCTCCCCGTTCACCGCCGCCCAGTACGCCGCCGCTCTCGGTACCGCCTTCGGCCGGGACGCGGACACGGTGGCCGAGCGCTACCCGGTCACCGCCTTCCCCTCGCCGGCCCTGGCCTGGTCCACCGTGGTGACCGACAGGATGTGGGCCCTTGGCACCTACGCCCAGGCGACCGCTTTCGGACGCCACGCCCCCACGTACGCCTACGAGTTCGCCGACCGGGACACCCCGATGTACCTCCCCCTCCCCGGAACCTTCGACTTCGGCGCCTACCACGCGGGCGACACGCCGTACATCTTCGAGGACCCTGACGCGCAGGAGCACTTCACCGCAGCGCAGGTACGTCTGTCCGACATCATGACCGACTACTGGGCACAGTTCGCCCGTACCGGCACACCGAACCGGCCGGGGCTTCCAGGATGGTCCCCGTTCGACCCGGCGGACGCCGTGCCGCACACCCAGTCCCTGGCGCCGGACAGGGTCGGGCCGGTCGACTATGCCGCGAGACACCGGCTCGATTTCTGGCGCCGCCTCGCCGAACAGGGGACGTCGTCGGCATCCCGGCCCGCCCAGGGCAAGGGCCCGGTCTCGTGACCGTCCCCGACGTCACCCATGACTGGGGTGTGCTCGAGGAGACGGTTGTGGGCCGGGTCATCGACTTCACCTTCCCGTCCGAGCTCGCCGCAGGAGTCCCCGCCCCCTTCGGCTTCCTCCCCGAGCGTACGAGGCAGAACATGCCCCGATGGGCAGGAAAGCCCTGGTCGGAGGCGGATCCGGAGGGCTACGGACGCTGCGTCGAGCAGGTCGAGGAACTGGCACGCTTCCTCACCGCCCGCGGCGTGAGGGTGCACCGTCCACGGGTACCCAGCGAGAACGAACTGGACGTGTACGGCGGCGGCTTCAGTATGCAGACCTTCGTACGCGATCCGATGATCGTCATCGGCGACCGGGTCATCGAGGCAGCGCTCCGCCTGCCGGCCCGCTTCAAGGAACGTTTCGGCCTGCGTCCCGTCATCGAGGAAGCGGAGGCGCGCGGGGCTCGCTGCTCGGTCATGCCACCGCCGGCGCCCGTATCGGTGGAGAAGCTCCCCACGGCCGTAGGGCCCTTCCTGGAGGGCGGAGACGTGCTGCCCATGGGCCGTGACATCCTCCATTCGACGCCGCACTGGTGCGGCTCGGCGATGAGGCGTTCGAAGCCCTCACCGGCGACGGCTGAGGGCCGAACCGCGGTCCGCGCCGGCTCAGACGCCGGAGGGTACTTCCGCCTTCTCGGGGGGACCCGTCCGCTCCCCTCCGTCCGCAGCCAGCCTGCGGTTGCGGCGGACGGAGGACCAGAAGGACCCGGCGATGAGCAAGACACCGATGAGGCCGGTGACCACCTCGGGGATCTGGTAGCGGATGGAGATCATGAGGATCACGGCCAGCGCGCCGATCGCATAGTGCGCGCCGTGCTCCAGGTAGACGTAGTCGTCGAGGGTGCCCTGGCGGACCAGGTAGACCGTCAGAGAACGGACGTACATGGCGCCGATTCCGAGGCCGAGCGACATCAGGACGATGTCATTGGTGATCGCGAAGGCGGCGATGACGCCGTCGAAGGAGAAGGACGCGTCCAGGACCTCCAGGTAAAGGAACATGAAGAACGCGGCCTTGCCCGCCATCAAGACCACCGGGACCTTCTTGCCGCTCCTCCTGGCCTCTTCCTCGGCCTCGTGCTCGCGCTCCTCTTCCTCCTCCAGCTTGTTCTCGAAGTAGCCGGAGAGACCGCCGACGACGAGGTACGTGATGAGGCCGAAGACGCCCGAGAGGAGGACCGTCGACGCCTTGTCGACATGCAGGCCGCCGTGCTGGTGGGCCTGGGTCGCGAACGTCATGGCACTGATCGCGAGGACGATCAGGGCGATACAGACGGACACCATGTCGATCTTGCCGAACTTGGCCAGCGGGCGCTCCAGCCAGCCGAGCCACTTGATGTCCCGGTCCTCGAAGATGAACTCGAGGAAGATCATCAGCAGGAACATACCGCCGAAGGCCGCGATCGACGGGTGGGCGTCGGTGACGAGCTGCTCGTAACGCTCGGCATCGTTGATCGCGAGATCGACGGCCTCGATGGGGCCCACCTTGGCACTGATCGCCACGATCACGACGGGGAAGACCAACCTCATGCCGAAGACGGCGATGAGCACACCGATGGTGAGGAAGATCCTCTGCCAGAAGGCGTTCATCTTCTTCAGGATCCCCGCGTTGACCACGGCGTTGTCGAAGGACACCGAGATCTCGAGGATCGACAGGATCGCCACGACCCCGAAGGCCGCCCACCCCCCGTACAGCACCGCCACGACGAGGCCGAGCGCGGTCACCGCGAACGACCAGCCGAACGTCTTCAGAATCACTGTCCACCCCATCATCTGTGCGGGGCTCCCCCGCGGGCCGCACCTGGCTTTACCGAACACTGATCGGAGTTTAGAGCGAAACCTCGACACCCTGACACGTACAGGCCAAGCCCTCACGGGCCTCCACCGCTGATGACTGACCAACGCCGTGCCCGCACACCTCACTTGAAAGCGCACCAGCCACCGGGCGTCCTTGCAAGCCACTCTCCACGCCCCCACGTTGCCGCCGGCGACGGAGGCTGTGATCGAAAGAGGTCAGGAGCGGCGCCGCCGCGCCCGCCGACCAGAACGGGCCGTCACCGCCCGAATCACCGAACTCGCGGCGCAGCCGGGGAACTTACGGCCGCACTGACTCACGCTCACCGAACCGACCTCGCCGAGGCCCCCGGGAACCGCCCCGCCCGGTCAGGCGTCGGTAAGGATTCGGCACACGAGTCGGCTGTCCTCACAGCCGTTCGACGCATCTGAGATGAATCGGGGAACCTGTGCGCATCACCGCAACGGCACGAAGAGTCCGCAGGGCTCTGGCGACCTTCGCCGCTACCGCCGCTCTCGTCGGCGCCGGAACCGTCGCCGGCGCCTCCAGCGCCTCGGCCGCCACCACCTGGCAGGCGATGGACAAGGTCTGCACGTCGTACACCGACCTCGACGGCGTCACGTCGATGGGGCAGATCTGCGCCGAGGTACAGAAGCGCGTCACCGACACCGGCTCGGTCACCGGCTGGCGGGGCAGGGTGATCCTCTCCCCCGTCGGCGGCTACGGGATGAAGCCGACCACCTATCACTGGTACACCGGCTCACCCCTCGCCCAGGTCTGCACGGGCGGCTGCGGCATGAAGACCACCGCATGGACCTCCGGCTGGTCCTCGGTCCAGACCCTCGGCTCCGGGCCCTACAAGGTGCAGGGGGAGTTCAGCAACGGCAGTTCCTGGGACCTGCACGCCTCCTGGGGCGCGTGGCAGACGGCCGCCGAGAAGTGCGCCACGTACGCGGTCGGCAAGGTGTGCGTGCGGTACCAGGTACGTCACTACCGCGAGACCCCCCAGGAGCGCAGCCTGCTCAACTACACACCGGCCGGCGGCGGCCACATCATCCCTCAGTCGATCAAGGTCGGATCCGTCATCGACGGCGTCAGCACGTCCAAGACCCTCGGTCTCTGCGACCCGTCGTGCACCAAGCGGACGAAGTCCTACTCCGCGACGGTGGCCCGGACCACGCCCAACCCCGCCGGCACCAACGAGTACTACGCCAGCGGCACCTTCAAACGGCCCAACGGCGCGACGTCGACGCTGAAGGCGGCGATCACGGGCTGACCCGGCACGACCGCCGGCATACGGCGGAGCCGCGACGGGCCCGGGGAGACTTCCGGGCCCGCCGCGGCTCACGGCTTTGCGTGCGTACGGCTGTCAGCCCGCGAAGCAGAGCGGCTGGCCGCCGGTGAAGGCGAAGCAGGAGACCTGACGGGAGGTCGTGCCGGTGCGGCCGCCCCGGTCCGTGACGGTCAGCTGCGCGGTGTAGGTGCGCTGGGCGGACGGGTAGCGGTGGGTGACGGTGGCGCCGGAGCCGGTCGCGCCGTCGCCGAACTTCCAGGCGTACGAGGCGATGTCTCCGTCCGGGTCGCTGGAGGCGGAGGCGTCGAAGGAGCAGTCTCCGTACCAGCAGGAGAGCGCGAAGGAGGCGGTCGGGGCCTGGCCGGGCGAGGGCTCGGTGGTGCCGGCGGTGACCTGCTTGGTCAGGGTGCCGCTCTCGCCGCTGTCGTCGGTGACGGTGAGCTTGACGGCGTAGGTGCCGGCCTTGGTGTAGGTGTGGGACGGCTTCGCGCCCTCGCCCTCGGTTCCGTCGCCGAAGTCCCAGGCGTAGGAGGCGATGCCACCGTCCGGGTCGGTGGAGCCGGACGCGTCGAAGGCGCAGGCCGGGGTGGTCGTGGAGCACTGGGCGGTGAACGCGGCGACCGGCTTGCCGGGTTCGGACGGGCCGCCGCCGAGGTCGGACACGTCCAGCAGCCTGTTCGGGGAGGAGGAGCCGGGGTTGGTGACGACGCCGGAGAGGGCGTTGTTCACCAGGGCGTCCCGTACCTGCTGCGGGGTGGCGTCCGGGTGGGCGGAGAGATGGATCGCCGCCGCGCCCGCGGCATGCGGGGTGGCCATCGACGTGCCGCTCATGGTCTGGGTGCCGCCGCCCATCCGCGTGGAGACGATGGAGCCTCCGGGGGCGAACAGGTCCAGACAGCGGCCGTAGTTGGAGAAGCTGGAGCGGCCGTCGTTGCTGTCGGTGGAGCCGAGGGTGATGGCCGCGGGCAGCCGTGCGGGGCTGGTGTTGCAGGCGTCCCGGTTGTCGTTGCCCGCGGCGACCGCGACCGGGATCCCGGCGTTGATCGCGCCCTGGACCGCGTCGTCCATGGCCCGGTCGATGCCGCCGCCGAGCGACAGGTTGGCGACGGCCGGCTTCTGGGCGTTCCGGACGACCCAGTCCATGCCCGCGACGATCTGCGAAGTCGAGCCAGTGCCCTGGCAGTTGAGTACCCGGACGCCGACGAGCTTCGCCTTCTTGGCGACGCCGTAGCTCTTGCCGCCGACCGTGCCGGCGACGTGCGTGCCGTGCCCCTGGCAGTCGGCGGAGTCGGCGTCGTTGTCGATGAAGTCGTACCCCGAGGACGCCCGGCCCTCGAAGTCGGTGTGCTGGCGGTAGAGGCCGGTGTCCACGATGTACGCGGTCACGCCCTCGCCCTCGTTGGGATAGGCGTACGAGGAGTCCTTGACGCCGTCGACCCGGTCGAGGCCCCAGGAGGGCGGGTTGGGCTGGGTTCCGGTGGCCCGGACCTCGGCGTCGGCCTGGACGTAGCGGACGCCGGGCTGGGCCGCCAGCTTCCGGGCCTGGGCGGCGGTCGCCTTGAGCGCGAAGCCTTTGAAGGCGGTGGAGTACACGGTGCGCACCGTGCCACCGTGCTCCGCGACCAGGTCGGCGGCGGCCGTGTTCGCGGCGATCGAGGGCGCGTCGTCGAGGGCCACGATGTACCGGCCGGGTATGGCCTCGGCCCGGTCCGCGCCGAGGACGCGGCCCTCGGCGGGCGGGACCGGGGCGGTCGCCCCGTGGGCGGGGGCGGTTCCGGCGAGTCCGAGCGCCATGGTCGCGGCGGCCGCGGTGCACAGTGCGCCGAGAAGGCGCGGTCTGCTGGTTGTGCGCATGATCTGGTTGCTCCCTTGGCTCCGTGTGATGGGGAACCGTGCCGGGCCGCCGAGAGTTGGGGAGGGCGGCCCGGCGCGGGTGACACAGGAGCCGCCGCTCCGGGCTGGGGCGTGGGGCAGGGTATGTGCCCGGTGCGACGACGGGGGCAACTCTCCGGTCCCGCCCGGGCCGGAACAATCCGTACGGCACTGCGTAGCGCTACCTATTCAATGGCCCCCGTACGCCCGGAATCAACCGGGCCGCCATCCAGGGCGCCATCCGGGGCGCCATCCGGGGTGGCCTCCCGCACCTCTCCGCGGACGGAGACGTTCAGCTTCCGGAGCACCTTCGCGACGTGCTGTTCCACGGTGCGCGGCGACAGGAACAACACGTCGGCGATCTCCCGGTTGGTGTGTCCCGTCGCCACCAGGCGGGCGACGTCCCGTTCGCGCGGGGAGAGTTCGTTGCCGTATCCCCTGCGCCCCCGCCGGGGCCCGGGCGGAGCTCCCGCGCCCCGTTCCCGCAGGGCGCTGCGGCAGCGCGCCGCGTCCCGTACGGCACCCAGCGCCTCGAAGCGCGCGGCGGCCGCGCGCAGTCGCTCCACCTCTCCTTCGGCGGCCCGCTCCGCGCACAGCGCCGCCGGGTACGGGGCCGGGAGCGCCGCGTACTGTTCGGCGGCGCGGGAGTGGTCTCCCCGGCAGGCGGCGAGCGCGGCCCGTGCGGCGGGCGCGTCCCGGTCACCGAGCCCGGCGGTGAACTCGGCGAGCACGTCATGTGCTTCGGGGGCCCGGTCCGCCCGGCGGTACGCCGTCAGCGCGGCCGGAACCAGCTCCGCGGCCCAGCCCCAGACGCCCTTGCGGCGGATCCGGCCCAGGGCCCGCGCGGCTTCCGCGCACGCCTCGTCGCTCTCGCCCCGCTCCAGCCGGATCCGTACGGCGGCGGCCGACGCGGCGGCGAGTACGGGAGCCGGGGCGTTGACGGGGTCCCCGAGCGCCGCCGCGTCCAGGTGCTCCAGCGCCGCGTCCCACTCCCCGCGCACCTCGGCGAGCAGCCCGAGGACGAGGTGGGCGTCGGACGCGATGCCCGAGACGCCGGGTGCGTCGGCCAGGACCGTACGGGCTCGCTCGGCCAGTCCCCGCCAGGCGCCGCGCGTCCAGGCCATGCGCAGGGCGGTGCCCTCGATGATGCCGCTGAGGAAGGGCGCTCCGGCCGCTCCGGCCAGTCGCACTCCCTCGTCCCGGAAGCGTTCGGCGTCGGCGGACCGGCCCATCCAGGCGAAGGCGTCGGCCGCGTTGGCGCACATCCGGGCCAGTTCGACGCGTTCGGCCGCGCTCCGCCCGTCGGCGAGGAGCTTCTCGGCTTCCCCGCGCACCGTGTCGCCGTCGCCGAGGCAGACCCGCAGCGTCAGATGGTTGCCCCGCACCGCGATCCGCAGCGCGCGGTCACCGTGCCGGGCGGCGAGTTCCTCGGCCCGTTCGGCCCAGTGCGCGTGGACGGTGACGGGGTGCTCGCCCCACACCGGCATGGCGAGGCCCGCCATGGCGCGGGCGGCCAGCTCGGGGCGTTCGTGCAGCTCGTCCACGGCCAGCTCGGTGTCCAGGCGGCCCTGTTCGTGCCGGCCCGCCTGGTTGTTGAGCAGCAGCCCCAGGTTGAGCCGGATCTCCCCCCTTACGGCGTCCGGTAGTTCGGCCGAAGCGGCCGAGGACACGACGCGGCGCAGCAGCCGGCTGGAACGCCGGTGGGCCAGCCCGAAGAGGGCCGCCCGGCTGAGGCGCACCGCGAGCCGCGCCCGGTCTGCCTCCGGGAGACGGGGGTCGTCCAGGAGCCCCTCGTAGAGCTCGACGGCGAGCGCCGCGTCACCGAGCTTCCGGGCTGATTCGGCGGCCTGTTCGGCATACGTCCGCCAGGCGGTCAGGTCGCCTGCCTTACGGGTGTGGTGGGCGAGCTGGACCAGGGGCGGGGGCTCCTGGGCGGCCAGCACGGCGGTGGCGCGCCGGTGGAGTCGGCGTCGGTCCGGTCTCAGAAGTCCCTCGTAGACGGCCTGTTGGGCCAGCCCGTGCCGGAATCCGTAGCGGTCCTCCCCGCAATCGTGGAGCACGCCCGCGCGCAGGGCCTCGCGCAGGGCGTCGGCAGCCTCTTCTCCGTGCTGGCCCGCCACCGCGCCGATCAGCTCCTCGGCGGCAGGCACCCTCAGTACGGCGGCGGCGTGCACGGCGGCCGCCGCCGGCTCCGAGAGGCCCGCCACCCGCTCGGTCATGGCGTCGCGCAGGAGGAGGGGCACCGCCCCCTGGGACCCGTCGAGTTCACCTGGTTCCTCCAGAACGAATTCGAGGACGAAGGGGATGCCGGCCGTCCGTTCGTGCAGCCGGCGCGCCGTGACGGCGGGGACGTCACGGCCGGTCAGCGCCGCCGTGAGGGTCCTGACTCCGGCGACGTCGAGCGGGCTCAGCGGGAGGACCACCGAGGTGACTCCCGGCGGGTGCCGATAGGCCCGGCCCAGGGGCAGGGCCCCGCTCCTGAGATCCTCGCGGCGGTAGCTGAGGACGGTGGACAGGCCCGGCGGCGGGTCGTCGGCCAGGAAGCGGAGGAGGTCCCGGGTGCCGTCGTCGGCCCAGTGCAGATCCTCCACGACGAGGACCACCGGGGACACCGCCGCGAGCAGGGCGCGCACGGCCCGGAAGAGACGGTGGGCCGCCGCCTGCGGATCGAGCAACAGGTCAGGATCGGGCGGTAGTTGACCGGCTAGCTCGGGGAGGTAGGGGCGCAGGGCCCCGCAGACCGGGTTGAGCCGCTCGGGGACCGTGCCCTCCAGGGTGCGCAGGACGTCGAAGACGGGACCGTACGGGAAGGGCTCGCGCAGCGGCGGGCAGGCCCCGGCGAGAACCCGGGCGCCGGGCGGGCGGCCGGGGCCGGACACCGGGTGCCCGACGGCCTCCCGGATCAGCCGGGTCTTGCCCACGCCCGCCTCGCCCTCGATCAGGGCGACCGACGGCGGGTGGGCCATCGCGTCGAGCAGGGCGTGCAGTTCTCCGGTCCGTCCGACCAGCACCAACGCGGACTCCCCTGATGGCGGCGGCAGATGTCGGCGAAACTACCCCCGGCCGACGGGGCCGTCCAGCGGCACCCCGACATCCCGGCGTCCGGCACCCGGCACCCGGCACCCGGCATCCGGCATCCGGCGTGAACCTCGTGCCCCCGGGGCACGTACCCCTGACCGAAGTGACCGAGCCGGAAAGACCGACAAGAAGACCGACGAAGGGAATGCCGCGATGAGCGCAACGCAGGAGCGCCGGAGCCTCCCCGGACGCCGCACGATCGTCGCAGCGGTGGGAGCGGCCGGAGCGGCCGCCGCCCTCACCGCGTGCGGCGGATCGGACGGATCGGACGGATCCGACGGTTCGGGAGGTTCGGACGCGGTCGAGCAGCCCGGGAACGGCGGCGGGAAGGGTGGAGAGGTGCTCGCCGCGACCGCGGACATCCCGGAGGGCGGCGGGGTGGTCTTCGCCGCGCAGAAGGTCGTGGTGACCCAGCCGCAGCCGGGCGAGTTCAAGGCGTTCTCGTCCACGTGCACGCATCAGGGCTGCGCGGTCAAGGACGTCTCGGACGGCAGGATCACGTGCCCCTGCCACAACTCCACGTTCGACGCCGCCACGGGCAGCCCGACCGGCGGGCCCGCCACGCAACCGCTGCCCGCACGCGAGATCACCGTCGAGGGCGACTCGATCAGGCTGGCATAGCCGCTCCCCCTCCCGTCCCCCGCCTGGCCGGTCGCTTCCAGCCGCCGAGTACGGCGTCCGTGGTGGTGACGGTAGCGACGAGGACGAGCGTGTTGCGGACCATCGCGGGGGTGTACTCGGCGGGCACCCCCGCGATGGCGTCGGCCGGTACGACGGCCGTGTAGCCGAGGTTGACCGCGTCGAAGACGGCGTTGGGGATCGCGATGTTGGCCGAGACGCCGGTGACGACGAGCGTCCGGCAGCCGAGGTTGCGCAGCAGCGGGTCGACGTCGGTGCCGGCCAGCGGCGAGAGGCCGTGCAGCCGGCGGACGACGAGGTCCTCGTCGGCCACCTCGATGGGGGCCGCGACCCGGACGGCTGTGCTGCCGGTGTGCTGCTGGACGGGCAGCCGGGCGGCGGCGCGGAAGAGCCGGGCGTTCCGGTTGCCGCCGCGACCGTCGGGCCGGCTCTCGGCGACCGCGTGCATCACCTGGACTCCGCTTCCGTGGGCGGCGGCGACGAGACGGGCGATGTTGTCGAGGGCGCCGGACGAGCGGGCTGCGGCGGCGAGTTCGGGCAGGGCGCTGTCCGGTCCCACGACGCCCTGCTGGCACTCGACGGTCAGCAGGACGGTGGTGGCGGGGTCGAGCAGCTCGGTGAGCCGCTCCTGTGATGACCTCGACGGCACGGGCGCTCCTCCCTTTCCGGTGTCCGCCACCCAGGAGGACGGGGTCCTGCGGACGGACCCTCGCGGACCGACTCCCGCGGACCGACTTCTGTGAACGGACCGGGCGCGCGAGAGTAGCGGCCATTGCGTCATGAAGGAAGAGCGTCCATGATTCCCGACGTCCCGTCAGATCCCATGAGAGGGCGGCCATGACCGACACCCAGCGACGAGGCCGCCGGATCATGATGACACCCGGGGAGCGTGACGCCTATCTCGGCGAACAGCGCACCTGCCGGGTGGCGACGCTCGGCCCCGACGGCGCCCCGCACGTCGGGGCCCTGTGGTTCGTCTGGGACGGTGGCTCCCTCTGGCTGTACTCCATCACGCGCAGCCTGCGCTGGTCCCAGCTGCGCGGGGACTCCAGGATCGCCGTGGTCGTGGACGACGGCGAGGGGTACGAGGAGCTGCGCGGTGTGGAGCTCACCGGCCGGGCGGAGTTCGTCGGCGAGGCGCCCCGCACGGGCGAGCCCTGCCCCGAACTCATGGAGCCGGAGCGGCTGTTCCCCGTGAAGTACTTCGGCATGACGGAGATGCCGCACGACGGACGGCACGCCTGGCTGCGGCTGACCCCGAAGACGATCACTTCCTGGGACTTCCGCAAGCTCGCCGATCTCGCCTGAGCTCCCGTCCGCGGCCGCCACGGCCCCGGCCCCGGCCCCGGCCCCCGGGGATCATCCGGCGCCCGGGGCTCGTTGACCGTCCGCCACCCCACCCACACCAGCCCCCGCAGCCCGCAGCGCCTTCACCGCGGCGCGGACCGACGGCCGGCGGTCCGCGTCCGTGCGCCAGACCGCGTGGACGTGCCGCCGCATGGTCTGCCGCACCGGCACCAGCCGCACGCCTTCGGGGACCGGGCCGCGCCCCAGCCGAGGAGCCACACAGACACCGAACCCGGCCGCGACCAGGGCGAGTTGCGTGTGGTGCTCGCCCGCCAGATGGGCGATACGGGGCTCGATGCCCCGGGAGCGCAGAGTGAACACCAGCCACTCGTAACAGAATTCGCCCTCGGGCCAGGACACCCACGGGTCGTCCGCGAAGTCCTCCAGCTCCACCTCGTCACGGTCCGCCAGCGGATGTCCGGCCGGCATGGCGATGTCCGGTGCGTCGTCGAGGAGTTCGGCCTGGGCCAGCCCGCCGGGCACGGGCAGCCGCTTGTTGCTCCAGTCGAGCACGACGGCCAGGTCGACGTCGCCGCGGAGAACCGCGCGCAGTCCCTGTTCGGGCTCCAGCTCCCGGGTGGGGACGGTGAGATCGGGGTGGTCCGCGCGCAGGGCGGTGAGCATCGCGGGGAACAGCCCGCGGGCCGCCGTCGGGAAGGCGCAGATCCGTACCTCGCCGACGACCTCGCCGCGCTGTGCCTCGATGTCGGACTGGGCCAGCTCCACCTGCGACAGGATCCGCGCGGCGTGGTCCGCGAGCAGCCGGCCGGCGTCGGTGAGCCGGACGCCTCGGCCGTATCTGGCGAGCAGCCGCTGCCCGACCTCACGCTCCAGCTTCGCCAGCTGCTGCGAGACCGCCGACGTCGTGACGTGCAGCCCGTCGGCCGCCCCGGTCACCGAGCCGTGCCGGGCGAGGGCGTCCAGCGTGCGCAGCCGCTCCAGGTTCAACATGTAAGCGATGCTACGCGAACGGGCACAGAAGGATTCGCTTGTCCTACGACGTCATCCTCGTCAGGGTTGACCTCATGAGCGCTCCCTGCGAGCCGAGGGTCACGGCCCCGGCGTCAGCACCTCCCCCGCGACCTCCCCAGCCCGCCCCGATCGCGCCCGCCGCGCGGCGCCCCGCCCTCGACTGGCGGATCCGGTTCGCGGGGCTCTCGCTCATCTGGGGCTTCAGCTTTCTGCTGATCAAGGTCGGGACCGAGGGCTACGCCCCGTTCCAGGTCACCTTCGGCCGGCTGCTGGCCGGTACGGCGGTGCTGGTCGCCGCCATGGCGCTGCGCCGGGAGCGGCTGCCGCGCTCCGCCCGGACCTGGGGGCACCTCACGGTCGCGGCGTTCCTCCTCAACGCGCTGCCGTTCTCGCTCTTCTCCTACGCGGAGCTGACGATCCCCTCGACGCTGGCCGGGATCTGTAACGCGACCTCGCCGCTGTGGGGCATGGCGCTCTCGGTGATCGCCCTGTCGGAGGACCGCCCGACCCGCCGACGGGTGGGCGGTCTCGGCGTCGGCTTCCTCGGCGTCCTCACGGTGCTGGGCGCCTGGCAGGGCTTCTCCGGCCTGGACCTGCCGGGTACGGGCATGGCGCTGCTCGCCTCGTTCTGCTATCCGGTCGGCTGGATCTACGTGCGCCGCACCCTGGCCGGGACCGGGTCGTCGACGCTGGCGCTGACGGGCAGCCAGCTCTTCCTCGGTACGTTGCAACTGGCCGTGGTGACACCGCTGTTCACCTCGGCGCCGACGTCCTTTCCGCTGCTCCCGACGGTCTCGGTGCTCGCCCTGGGCGCGCTGGGCACGGGCCTCGCCGTCCTGCTCCAGTACGGACTGGTCCAGGAGGTCGGTCCGACGACGGCTCAGATGGTCACGTACTTCATCCCGGTGATCGCGACGGCGGCAGGCGTCGCGCTGCTCGGCGAACAGCTGAGCTGGAACACCCCGGTCGGGGCGCTGATCATCCTCGCCGGGGCGGCCCTCACCCAGAGCCGGGCCCGCCCTGCCGCCGCCCCACCCGAGCCCGCGAAAGCTCTCGTCGCCACCCCACCGGAGCCCGCGATCGTTCCGGTCGCCACCCCACCGGAGCCCGCGATCGTTCCGGTCGCCACCCCACCGGAGCCCGCGGCGGACCGCGCCGTGCCGCCGGACGCGGACGCCGCCGGTCTCAGCCGTAGCTGACCGGCCGTGCGGGACCCGCGGCCGCGGCCACCGCGTCCGCCAGGGGCCCGATGTCCGCCGCGGCCAGCGGGGAGACGGTGAGCCGCACGCCTTGGGGCGTGTCCAGCCGGAAGCGTGCGCCCGGGGCCGCCGCCCAGCCCGCGTGGAGCAGCCGGGCGACAGCCCCGGTCTCGTCGCTCACGGGGACCCACACGTTCATACCGCTGCGGCCCCGGGCGCTCACGCCGCGCTCCGCCAGCGCGTGGATGAGCGCGTCCCTGCGGTCCCCGTAGGAGCGGGACACCGCCCGGGTGTCGACGGCGCCCGAGGTCCACAGCTGGAGCACGGCGCGCTGGAGCAGCCGGCTGACCCAGCCGGGCCCGAGCCGCTGCCGCCCCGCCACCCGGTCGACCGTGACGGCGTCCCCGGTGAGCGTGGCGACCCGCAGATCGGGGCCGTACGCCTTGGCCGCCGAGCGGATGAACGCCCAGTGGGCCGTCACCCCGGCCAGCGGGTGCAGCGGCAGGTCCACGATGGCGTGCCCGTGGTCGTCCTCGATCAGCAGCACGTCCGGGTGGCGCCCGAGGACCGCGCGCAGCTCCCGGGCGCGCGGCGCGTCCAGGGACGCGCCGGTCGGGTTCTGCGCCCGGTCGGTGACGACGAGGGCCCGCGCCCCGGCCCGCAGCGCCCGCTCCACATCCGCGGGCAGCGGACCGGAGTCGTCCACACCGACCGGCACGGCGCGCAGCCCGAGCGCCGGTACGAGGTCGAGCACGCTGCCCCAGCCAGGGTCCTCCACCGCCACCGCGTCGCCCGGCTTCAGGTGCGCCGCGAGCACCCGCTCGATCGCGTCCAGCGCTCCGGACGTCACGGCGACCGGCCCGGCGGGTACCCCGTCGGCGTCCATCAGAGCGCGGGCGTACGCGGCGAACTCCGCGACCACCGCGGCCTGCCCGTACAGACCATGGCTCTCCGCGTCGGCCGCGGCGGCCGCCGCCAGCGCCGGCCCGAGGTCGGGCAGCAACTCCGGATCGGGATTGCCCTCGCCGAGGTCCCGTACGCCCGGGGGCGCTTCGATCCGCAGGGATCCGCGCGACGTGCTGGCCGGGGCCGGACGTACCCGACTCCCCCGTCGGCCCGCCGTCTCGATCACACCGCGCTCGCGCAGCGTCCGATAGGCGGCGGCCACGGTATTGGGGTTGACCTCCAGACGCGCGGCCAACTCCCGCATGGGGGGCAGCACCTGGCCCGGCGGAAGGTCTCCGGAGCCGACCCCGCGCTCCACACTGGCGGCAATCTCCGCTGCGCGCCGCCCACTGATCCGATACTCTCCTAGCACAAACAATAGTATGCACTAGTGCAATGGAGTCAGCAAATGCAGCACACCGCAACGCCCGACGACACGGGCTCCGGCGTCGCCGCCCCCTACCTGCCCACCGACCGCACGGTGCCCACCCGGTCCAAGGAGCGCGCCTCCTACGACCGCGAGCTGGTCCACTCCATCCTCGACGAGGCCTACCTCTGCCACCTGGGTTTCGTGCGCGACGGTGCCCCGGTCGTCCTGCCGACCCTCTTCGGCAGGATAGGAGAGCGGCTGTACGTCCACGGTTCGACGGGCTCGCGACCGCTGCGGTCGGCGGGGAGCGCCGACCCGGGGCTGCCGGTCTGCCTGACGGTCACCCATGTCGACGCCCTCGTGCTGGCCAGGTCCGCCTTCCACCACTCGCTGAACTACCGCTCGGTGGTGGTGCACGGCACGGCCGTGACGGTGACCGACCCCGAGGAGCGCCGGCTCGCCCTGGACGCGATCGTGGAGCAGGTCGTGCCCGGCCGCTCCCACGACTCCCGGCCGGCCGACGCCAAGGAACTCGCCGCGACAGCGGTGATCCGGCTCGACCTGAACGAAGTGTCCGCGAAGGTCCGCACCGGCGGACCCAACGACGAGCCCGAGGACAGTGCCCTCCCCCACTGGACCGGCATCGTGCCGCTCACCCGGGGCTATGCGGCGCCGGTCCCCGCGGACGACATGGATCCGGCCATCGGCGTACCGGACTACCTGTCCACGCTCTGAAGGCCGATGGAGGCCGATGGAGGCCGCGGCAGCCGCGGCCTCAGACCTTATCGGGCCGGTCCCGTCACACCGCCGGCGCCTCCTTCCGGCGGGCCGCCGCCGCCACACGCGCCTCCGCGAGGGCCAGCCCGGCCACCGCGGTCAGCAGGAGCAGCGTGCCGAGGACCGTGGCCGCTGTCAGCCGCTCCCGCAGGACGGTCACCGCGATGACGGCCGCGCTCACCGGCTCCAGGAGCATGATCACGGAGACGGTGGCCGATCGGACGGCGGCCGCCCCGGCGAAGTACAGCGCGTAGGCGAGCGCCGTGGGGATCGCGGCCACATAGACCAGCAGCCACAGCACCTGCCCCGTCTCGGCGGTGTGCGGCACCAGCCCCTCGGCCATGGCCATGGGCAGCAGGCCCACCGCTCCGATGCCGAACGCCCAGGCGCTGGTGGTCAGCGCGTCACCGCCGCCGCCGTGCCGCCCGAGCCGGCGGGTGAGCAGCGTGATGGCCGCGTACCCGGAGGCGGACAGCAGCGCGAGCAGCACTCCGGCCGGCACGACGTCGCCGCCCTCGCCGCCCAGGACCAGCACGACGAGCCCGGTCAGCGCGCCGGTCACAGCGACGAGGCCGCCCCTGCCGAGGCGTTCTCCCAGCAGCAGACGCGCCCCGACGGCGATCAGGACGGGCCCGGCACCGAGCGTGACGACGGTGCCGACGGCAAGGCCGGTGACCTCGACCGCCGCGAAGTACGCGGTCTGGAACATGGTGAGACCGATGCCGGTACCGAGGATCCGGAGCAGCCGGCGCCGCCGGGGTTCGGGCTCCCGGGGCGCCCGGCGGGGGCGCAGGGCGAGCGCGCCGGCGAGCAGGAGGAGACCACCCACGCAGCGCCAGAAGGACAGGGCGAGAGGGCCGAGATCGCTGACCCGGAAGATCAGGGACGCCGCCGCACCGGCGGTGCCCCAGGCGACCCCGGCGACGACCAGATACAGCATGCTCCGCCCGACGGGCAGCGCGGAAGCAACGGGGATGGACATACGACTTCTCCAGAGGAGGACAGGGTGGCAGGTCGCTCGGCTCCGCACGCGGGCAGCGACGAGCCGCTCGGGGACTGCCCGAGCCCGGTCTTCGTCAGGAGTGGCCGCCCGCGCTAGGCGGCAGGCGGCGGCAGCACAGTCAGATGCATGGCCGTCACACTAATGCGGGGCCCGGCCGCCGGACAACTCACCCTCGACGGCCCCGGCCGCCGCGCCGGTGCCGACGCCGGAGGCGACGGGACCCGACGGGGGCTTCGGCGCGGCGGACTGGGCGATGAACGCGCCGGTCAGGACCACGAATCCGCCGATGAGCTGCGGCGCGGAGAGGTGCTCGCCGAGCAGCACCCAGGCCAGTCCGGTCGCGATGACCGCTTCGAGGCAGGCGACGACTCCGGCCACCTGGGGCGAGAGCAGCCGGACCGAGACGACCCCGGTGACGTACGCGAGCACGGTGGCGAGCAGCACGATCCAGCCCAGCAGCAGCCAGGCGGGAACCTCGTTGCCGTTCATGACCGCGCTGCCGCCGAGCAGCGACCAGTCCATGCCCCAGGGGCGGGCGACGACGGTGAGGACGGCCGCGCCGACGATCAGTCCGTACGCGATGACCCCGACGGGGTGCGGAGGCTCGGCGTGCTTGCCACCGCCGTCCCGGCCGTCCTGCCCGCCGTGGTCGGAGAGAACGAAGTAGCCGACCTGGCAGCAGGCCGCGCCGAGGGCGAGCAGCAGGCCGAGCAGGTCGAACTTGAGCCCGGACCAGACCTCGACGACACACGCCAGGCCGCCGACCGCCAGCACCACACCGACGGCGGCGGCCCGGGTGACGGGCCTGCGCTGCACGAAGCGGACCCAGCCGAGGACCAGCGCGGGCGCCAGGTATTCCACCAGGAGCGCCACACCGACCGGGATGCGGGAGATGGAGGCGAAGTAGAAGGCCTGGACCCCGGCCACCGCGAACAGGCCGAACCCGGCCAGCAACGCGGGGCGTTCCCGTACGAGATTCCGGTGACGCCAAGCGACCGGGAGCATGATGACGGCGGCGCCCGCGACGCGCAGCCAGACCACGTGCAGGGGGTCGAGCCCCGCCTCGATCAGCGGCTTGGCCGCCACTCCCGAACCGCCGAACGCGAAGGCCGAGACCAGTGCCAGGCCCAGCCCGGCACTTCTGCCCTGAAATCCCGAAGACGCTTGCATCGGCACATCATGGCAGCAGTAGACAGCACCGTCATCCCCGTGACACCTGTCGAGACGCCCCCGGCCGCGACCGCGTGAAGGCGGGGAGGTGAGGCATCGCCGTCACGGGGCGGCTCAAGCGTGTCGCGCTGCCTTGGCCGTGACCACGACCACCCGGTCCGCCAGCCACCGCGCGTCCACGCCCCCGCGGGCGAGCACCTCCACCGCACGGCACTCGATGTCGGTCGCCAGGGCGGCGAGCAGATCGAGGCCGGAGGCGCGCGCTTCGCCGCGCGACGCCGCACGGTACAGCGCGCCCTCCATCGCCGCGAGGGCCGAGGGCGACCAGCCGTCGACCGCCGGGTCACGCACCACCGGAATGGAGCCGGAGTCCTCGACGGAGCCCTGCCAGCGGAGCCCGTAACCAATGCTGCGCTGGACGAGGTAGCCGAGCACCTTGGCCAACTGCGGCCCACCGTCGAAGGCCTCGCGGACCTCGGGATCCGTCTCGATCAGCGAATGCAGGAGGTGGGCGGTGTCGATCTGCCGGTCACCGTCGCGCAGCGCGCGCCTGCGCGCACCGTTGAGCACCGCTGCCAGTTCCACGGTGAAGCGGGCATCGTTCTCGGCGTGGTTCGGTACGGGCTGGTCAGGCATGGGCGGCGTCCGGTTTTGCACACCTCTACCCCATCAGTCCCACAGCTGAAAGACATCCCCGGAACGGCCCATTGGGCATCCCACCGAAGTTGGGGACAGCGGAGCGGTCCGTCATCCTTGCGGATGAGATCGTGCCGAACGGCACAACCATGACGGTCCGGAGCGCGCGCCGCCTTGCATCTCACGCCCCCACGGCAACCGCAGGCCCCCGCGCGCACGTCCCCCACGCCACACGGACGCGGCGGGGGCGGGAGGGGAGGAAGGGTTGTTCTGGATGGTCGCGCTGCTCGCCCAGGACGGGCTGCAGTACGTCTACCGCGTGTACGCACCCGACGACGCCCTGCCCGCCGACCTCTTCTGGTCGGCCTTCCACTGCCACGACGAGGGCCCCCACCCCCGAGCGTCGGACAGGTTCGACGCCGCGGTGATCTGGCGGAACAGGCAGCCCCAACAAATCTGACGATTCATCAGCATTGAATGTTGACGCGGCCCCCGCTACCTTCCGCGACACCGGAACCGGACGAACCAGAGGTGGTCGCATGGCTGAAGTCAGCGCCGAGGCACGCATCGAGGCGCCCGCCGAGAAGGTCTGGGGCCGCCTGACGGACTTCTCGTCGTACGGGGAGTGGAACGCCACCCACACCAGCTTCCCCAGGGGCGGCCCGGCCGAGCTGGAGCTCGCGGCCACCTACGAGGAGAACATGAAGCTCATGGGCTTCCCCGCCGAGGTGCTCTGGACGGTCGACGGCCTGGAGGAAGGCCGTCTGCTGGCGACCCGGGGCAAGGGCCCGATGGGGGTCAACCTCGCCATGCGGTACTCCCTGACCCCGGAGGGCGACGCCACGACGATGCGCATCGACGGGGAGTTCACCGGTGCGGCGGTCTCCCTGATGGGCGGCAAGCTCAAGGACTCCGCGACGGCGGCGCTCCAGGAGTCGCTGCGCAAGCTCGCCGGGCTCGTCACCTCCTGACCACACCCACGGGCAGGCGAGAGGCCCCCCGGGGCCTCCCGCACCCGGCCCGCGAACGCGCTCGTCGCTCGTCGGCGAGGATCAGGCAGGGCTTCTTGCGCGCACCCGTACCGTTCCCCCGACCGAGTCGGCGGGCACCGTACGGGCGGTGAAAACCGTACGGGCGGCGATCCGATCTTCGGCGCTTCGGATCGCGGACGCCGGGGGGTACCGCCCCGTCCCACCCGTCCGAGCCCGGGCACGCCTTCCCGTGCCCTCCCGAAATTGCCTTTCGCCCCCGCTCGGCAACCACTAGCGTTCCTGGCCCCGAATGACTCGCCAGGAGGAGAAAGACATGGTCGGTCGTCCGAGCGCGCGCTGACGTCGTAGCCATATCGGCCCGTCATCGCGTGCTGCCCCTCAAGGTCGCGGCACAGCGAGCCCCTTTCCCGCCCGACGCCCGGGTGCGCCTCCGTGCGCCGGGCCGCGGGTCTCGTGCCCCGACCCCAGAGGTTCCTGTGCAGCCCTCCCCCGCCCCTTCCTCCCCCATCCCTTCCTCCGGCGTGCCGGATTCCGGCAGGGCCGTGCCCTCAGGTCCCTGGCGGGACGCCGACTTCCGCAGGCTCTGGGCAGGTCAGACGGCCTCCCAGCTCGGCGAACACACGACGCTCGTCGTACTGCCGCTCTTCGCCGTCCTGACGCTCGACGCGGGCGCGAGCCAAGTGGGCGTCCTCCGCGCCGTGGGGCAGGCGCCGATCCTGCTGCTCTCACTCCTCGCGGGTGCCTGGGTGGACCGCTGGCGGGCCCGTACGGTGATGGTGCTCACCGACGCCGGCCGCGCCGTGGCCCTGGGCGCGGCGGCCGTGGCCGGGCTCCTCGGACTGCTCGGTCTGCCCGCGCTGTTCGTGGTGGCGTTCACCGTCGGAGCCCTGTCGGTCCTCTTCGACGTGGCGTACCAGGCGTCCCTCGTACGGATGGTGCGGCGCGATCAACTCGTGCGGGGCAACAGCGCGTTGGAGGGCAGCCGGTCCGCGGCGCAGATCGGCGGCCCCGCGCTCGGCGGCGCGTTGGTGTCGCTGCTGTCGGCCCCGGTCGCCGCGGCCGCCGGCGCGCTGTTCTTCGCGGTGTCGTTCGTGTCGCTGGGGCGGATCCGCCGCCCCGAAGCCGTACCCGGGCGCGTGGCACCGGTTCCGGAGCATGCCTCCCCGGTCCGGCGCCGGATCCGGGAAGGTCTTCGCTTCGTCGCCAAGAACGCCTGGCTGCGGGCCGTGTGCTTCGCCTCTGCCGCCTTCCAGCTCTCCTTCGCGGCCACGATGACCGTCTATCTGCTCTTCCTCCCGAACGAACTGCGGCTGACGGGCGTCACCGTCGGCCTCGCCCTCGCGGCGACCGGTCCGGGCGCGCTCCTGGGTTCGGTCCTGGCCGCACGGCTGCCGGTCCGGTTCGGCCACGGCGTCGTGCTCGTGTCCGCGGCGGTACTCGGCAACGGTGCGCTGCTGGGCGTACCGGCCCTGCACGGCTCCTCGCCCGCGACGGTCCTCGCGCTCCTTGCCGTCAACTTCGTGTTCGGGACGTTCAGCCAGCTGGTGAACGTCACGGTCATGTCGGTGCGGCAGGCCGTCACACCGGACGGGATGCAGGGGCGCGCGGCCGCGACGATCACGTTCGTGGGGATGGGGTTCACCCCGCTCGGCTCGCTGCTCGGCGGCCTCCTCGCCCAGGGGTGGGGTCTGCGCACCGGCCTCCTGGTGTCGGCCGCGGGCATGATGCTGTCGCCGCTCCTGATGGCCGTGTCCCCGCTCGCTCGCCTGGGACGGGTGCTTCCGGCTCCGCAGGCGTGAGGACGCCCGGCGGGGCCAGACCGGGGCGTACCGCTGCAGGGTGGAAGTCATCGGTGGGCCGAGAACCACCGCCGGGCACGGCCGCTCTCCGACACGACGGTCCCGACACGACGGTCAGGGGCCGGTTACCCGGAATTGGCCTTGGCCCGCCTCCGCCCCGGCGATCTACGGTCGTCCCATGAGGATTCGCATCGTCGACGCGTTCACCGACCGCCCCTTCTCCGGAAACCCCGCCGGCGTACTTCTGCTGGACAGCGGTACGTTCCCGGCCGATGCACGTCTGCAGGAGATCGCCGCCGAGGTCAACCTCTCCGAGACGGCTTTCGCCCACCCGCTGCCGCCGGGCGGCACGGCCGACTGGGCGCTGCGCTGGTTCACTCCGGCCACCGAGGTGGGCATGTGCGGGCACGCGACGCTCGCCACCGCCCACGTCCTGCACACCACGGGTCTGGCCACGGGTCCGGTGCGCTTCGCCGCGCGCTGCGGGATCCTGACCGCGACCGCCCGGCAGGACGGCACTCTCACCCTCGACTTCCCCACCTCCCCGCTGACCGAGGAGCCGGTGCCGTACGGCCTCGCAGACGCCCTCGGGGCGGACCCCGTCTCGGTGCACGACACCGGTGAGCACATCGGCGACCTGCTCGTCGAGCTCCGCGACGAGGCGGCCGTACGGGCGCTCGCCCCGGACTTCGCCGCGCTGGCGGCCCACTCCCGGCGCGGTGTCATCGCCACCGCCGCCGCCGAGGATCCCGCCCGGGGATACGACTACGTCTCGCGCGGCTTCTTCCCGGGCGTCGGCATCGACGAGGACCCGGTCACCGGCAGCGCCCACACCGCGCTGGCCCCCTTCTGGGCGGCCCGCCTCGGCCGCGACGACCTCACCGGCCTCCAGGCGTCCGCCCGCTCGGGGCTGGTCCGCACCGCGCTGCGCGGCGAGCGCACCCTGCTGACCGGCACGGCGGTCACGGTGATCGACGGCGAACTGCTCACCACCCTCTGACGGCCGTCGGGGGTGCGCCGGCTCTCCGGCGCACCCCGTCACGGCCTCGACGGCACCGCGCTCACGGCGTCGGCAGCCAGTCGACCCGGCCCGCGAGCAGCGCGTAGCCGACGAACGCCCCGATGTCCAGGAGTGCGTGCGCGACGACCAGCGGGCCCACCCGGCCCCAACGCCGGTAGAGCAGCACGAACACGACGCCCATCACCACGTTGCCGATGAAGCCGCCGATCCCCTGATACAGGTGGTACGACCCGCGCAGCACGGAGCTGGCCACCAGCGCGGCCATCGGCGTCCAGCCCAACTGTCCGAGTTTGCGCAGCAGATAGCCGACGACGATGACCTCCTCCACCACGGAGTTCTGGATCGCCGAGAGGATCAGTACGGGGAATTTCCACCAGACCTCGGGCAGGGACTCGGGAACGACCGTCAGGTTGAATCCGGTGGCGCGGGCCACCAGGTAGAAGGCGAGGCCGGCGCTGCCGATGCCGGCCGCGACGAGGGTTCCGCGGCCGAGGTCGAACCAGGGTTTCGCACCGTCGAATCCGATGGCCCGCAGCCCCGCTCCTTCCCGGATCAGCAGGTGCGCGACCAGCGCGACCGGCACCAGAGCCGTTGCGATTCCGAACATTTGCCATGCCAGATCAAGCCATGGACGGTCCGGAGCGTACGAGCCGTTGAGTGTCGCCGCCTGGTCCTTCAAACCTCCCGGTTTCGTCAGCGATCCGACAAAACTGATGAGCGAGGACACCGCGCTGGCGCCCAGCGAGAGCGCCAGGACCAGCAGCACCTCGGACCGCAAGATCCTTCGTGACACGGCCTCTTGGGGAAAAGAATCAGCCACGCGCCCGGCCTCCACCTGCACACCTGCCTTTTGTTCTGCAATCACGTCTCATCCCACCGACCACCGCACTAGGGTCTCGAATAAAGGTACGAAGATCATGCGCGACAGGCCGGGGGACGACCACCATCACTGATGGTGCGGTCCCCCTTCTCCTTGTTTCATCCTCAACGAGGGGCACCACCGACATGGGACGTCATAGCTTGCCCGACAGCCACGCGAGGGAAGGACGCCGGGACCACCCGGGCCCACGGCGACGGCGACGCACGGTCGCCATCGCCACCCTGCTCGTCCTCACCGTGGCGACCGGGACAGCCGTGGCGGCCAAGGTCGGCCTGCTGTCGTTCTCCCGGTCCTGCGAGGAGACCGCCGTACGGCTGACCGTGGCGGCCTCCCCGGACATCGCCCCCGCCGTGCGCTCCATAGCCGAACAGGCGCCCGGCTCGGTGGCCTCCTCCCCCGTGGCGCTTGCCATGGTGCCGTCGGCCTCCCGGAAGCTCGGCTGGCCCGAGAAGTCCTACTCCTGGTCCGCGCTGGTCGCGGCGCTCGGCTCCGACCGGGTGCATCTCGGCGCGGCGGATCCGGCGCGCAGCGCCACCGGACTGCTGGCGCTCGTCGGCATCGGCGCCTCGTCGGCGCGACCGGGCTGTACGACACGACGCTCGCCTCGTACAAGGAAGCCCGGTCGACCTTCGTGAAGGGCAAGTTCAAAGCTCAAGGCGCTCCGCGACCCGGAGCCGCCCGGTCCCGGTCATCGCGAGCGCGGTGGGCCCGGACGCGGACCGCGACGAGGTCGCCGAGATCCCGCGGGCCACCGGCGGCGACGGCTACGAGGTAAGCGACCCGGCCGGGATCCAGGCGGTGATCCTCCGGGCCATCATGGCGGCCGGGCAGAACGGACTCGTCGCACAGGAGTGACCGGCCCGGGAGCCGGAGCCGGGCCCGTCAGCGGCGCCGGCTTCCCGGGGGTCTCAGGGCGCCGGGAAGCCCACCGGCCAGGTGTGGACCGGCTCCCCCGCGTGCATCAGCTCGGCATAGCGGCGGGTGGTGGCCGCGAGGGCCGCGTCCCGCCCCAGCCCGGCGCCGAGGGCCCGGCGGTAGGTCGCCACCTGCCAGGAGGCCCCGTTGACGCGCCGCTTGCAGCGCTCCTCGATCACCCCGAGATAGCGGTCCCGGTCGGCGGGTTCGATGTGCCAGGCGTCCAGCCCCGCGGCGGCCAGCGGCAGCAGCTCCTCCAGCACCAGCTGTACGGCGGGGATCCTGGCCAGTCCGCCGGTGCGGCCCGGCCGCGGCCAGAGCAGCTCGGCCTCGATGCCGTGCCGGCAGGCCTCGGTGAAATTCTCCTCGGCAGCCTCGAACGGCAGCCTGCTCCACACCGGCCGCGACTCCTCGGCGAGCGCCCGTACGAGCCCGTAGTAGAAGGCGGCGTTGGCGATCACATCGGTGACCGTCGGCCCGGCGGGCAGCACCCGGTTCTCCACCCGCAGATGGGGAACGCCGTCGGCGATCCCGTACACCGGACGGTTCCAGCGGTAGACGGTGCCGTTGTGCAGCACCAGCTCGGCCAGCTCGGGCACCCCGCCCTCGTCCAGCACCTTCAGGGGATCCTCGTCGTCGCAGATCGGCAGCAGCGGCGGGAAGTAGCGCAGGTTCTCCTCGAAGAGCTCGTGGGCGGAGCCGATCCAGCGCTCCCCGAACCAGGTCCTGGGGCGCACCCCCTGGTTCGCCAGCTCCGGCGGCCGCACGTCGGTGGCCTGCAGGAACAGGGGTGGCCGGGACTCCCGCCACAGCTCCTTGCCGAAGAGGAAGGGGGCGTTGGCGCCCAGCGCGATCTGGACGCCGGTGATCGCCTGGGCGGCGTTCCACACATCGGCGAACCGGGCGGGCGTCACCTGCAGGTGCAGCTGTACCGAGGTGCAGGCCGATTCCGGGGCGATGGAGGGCGAGGTGCAGACCAATCGCTCGACGCCTTCGATATCCAGGACGAAATCCTCCCCCCGGGCGGCCGCCATTTGATCGTTGAGCAGGGTGTAACGGTCCACGGCCGAGAGATTCGCGGACACCACGTCGTGCTCGCCCAGGGTGGGCAGGATTCCGATCATCACGATCCCCGCGTCCACCTCCCCCGCCTTGCGGTGCGCATAGGCGAGGCCGGTCCGCAACTCCTCCGCGAGCTGATCGAAAACCCGGCCGCCGAGGCGGTGCGGGACGATATTCACTTCGAGATTGAACATCCCCAGTTCGGTCTGGAAATCCCGGCTCGCGATGCGCTGGAGCACTTGCTGATTCATCATCCGGGGCATCCCGTCGGAACCCGCGAGATTCAGCTCGATCTCCAGCCCCATCAGGTTCCGCGGACGGTCGAACCTCCGCTCCGCCAGGAGTCTGCCCAGCCCCTCCAGGCACTGGCCGAGCTTGGCGCGGTACGCCTGTCGATCGGACAGGTCAAAGGCTTCCGCCACGACCTTCTCCCCCATCGAGGGGTCCCTCCTCCAGTGGGCGGCCCGCGGCCCAGGCCGCTCGCATCACGATCGATAATGCCCAGCGGGAGTGATCCGTAACGCCCCCACGGGCCTCCGATACCCGATAGTCTGATGGAAGGAGACCGGGGGCACATTCCGGAGGCATGTGGTTCCCCACATTTTCGGCCGGAGTATGCGCGGTGAGAACACCGACGCGTTTCGGCCGACCGCTCCACCGGAAGAACGCCAGGTCGAGGTCGCCAACGGCAGTTCAAATCACCAGGAATACCACAATTCGAAGGCCGGATGACGTCTTGCGCGACATATCTCCGACCGCTAGTGGAAACACTGTGTGAACACGCGTCATATAAACTCCGCTCAACGAGGCAGAGAGTTGATACGACTCGCCCGTCACCGGCCGTCTCCGGCCCGCATGCCGACAACGCCGTCTGCACCCGCCCAAGCGCCACCGTGTCTCCGAAGTGAGAGGCGACCCACTATGCCGCTGCATGTTCCCCCGGCTCCCGCGCCCGCCCTGCGCAGTGTTCTCGCGGCCCTCGGTTCTCCCACCGCCGTCCGCGAGGCCCGAACATCCGCTCTCCGGTCCGTCCAGGGACCGCTGAGCCCCGAACTCCCGCTTCCCGTGCATGTGCTGGACCGGATCACGCCCACCAGGTCAGCACCTCTGACACGCCTCGCGGCCTGGCGTTTCCTGATCCGGAGCGAGGGCCGCGCGGTCGCCGCGGCGGACACCGTGCTCACGCCCGACGGCTGGGCCTTCTCGCACTTCTTCGAGGGGCCCTACCTCGCCTCGACCGAGCTGGCCCTCCGGCAGGCGGAGGGGTCGTCCACCGCCTGCCAGGCCCGGCTGCTGTCCATCCCGGAGCTGTACATGCTCACCCTCTGGCTGCACGGCGACACCGAGGCCGATCCCGCCGGCGGGGTGCTCGCGCCGACGGACGTCCTGGTACCCCTGGCGCCGGCCCCGCCGGGCATCACCGCCCACCGCCCGCACCGGGTCGCCGACCTGCTGCCCGTCATCTCGCTGCGCGTGGCTCCCGGCCCGCTGCTCAGTTCGGCCTGACCGGCGCCACCCGGCAACAGCGCCCCCGCAGTGACCCCTGCCCCGCCCGGCCACCGGGCGGGGCAGGGGTCACTGCGGGGGCGCTGTGCTGCCCACTCGGCCTAGCCCCATCCGGCCACCCCGAACCACCCAAAGGGACAGTGCAGTTGCGGTGAACCGTCCGCGCGGGTGATGCGTCATGAGAGGAGTACGGGTGCCGCAGCCAAATCCCTGCGGAATCCTCCCCGTAGGGCAACACTGGGACCGGACCGACTGATACGGGGGCGGCCATGAGCACCTCATCCAGCCGCAGGACACTCGACTCGACGCAGCGAAAGAACCCATCCATGTGCCAGCACCAGCCACCCTGCCCCACCGCCGATTCACCCGACCGGGAGGCCGCCCGTCTGACGGCCCACCACCCCGAACAGGGGTGGAGCCTCTTGTGCAACGGCGTCCTGCTCTTCGAGGACACCGGCGAACTGCTGCCCGACGGGCAGATCATCGCCCCGCACCGGCCGCTGGCAACCGGCCGCGTGGTGAAGGCCGCCTGAGGACGGGCCGACGAACAGGGGCCGGCCCGGAGAGATCTCCGCACCGGCCCCGACGCATGTCCGGCGTGCACCGCTCACGGCGCACGCCCTGCAGCAGCCTGTCTCAGTCGTCGTACGCGTCCAGCGGGGGGCAGGAACAGACCAGGTTCCGGTCGCCGAAGGCGCCGTCGATGCGGCGCACCGGCGGCCAGTACTTGTCCGCGGCGGAGACCCCGGCCGGGAAGACGGCCTCCTCGCGGCTGTAACCGTGGTCCCAGTCGCCGCCGAGCGCGGCCGCGGTGTGCGGGGCGTTGCTCAGCGGGTTGTCGTCCTGGCTCCACTCCCCCGAGGCGACCTTCTCGATCTCGGCGCGGATCGCGATCATGGTGTCGCAGAACCGGTCGAGCTCCGCGAGGTTCTCACTTTCCGTCGGCTCGATCATCAGCGTGCCGGCCACCGGGAACGACATGGTCGGCGAGTGGAAGCCGTAGTCGATCAGGCGCTTGGCCACGTCGTCGATGGAGACGCCGGTCGCCTTGGAGATCGGGCGCAGGTCCACGATGCACTCGTGCGCCACCAGACCGGCCGGGCCGTTGTACAGGATCGGGAAGTGCGGCTCCAGGCGCTTGGCGATGTAGTTCGCGGCCAGCACGGCGACCTGCGTGGCCCGCTTGAGCCCCTCGCCGCCCATCAGGCGGACGTACGCCCACGAGATCGGCAGAATGCCCGCCGAACCCCACGGGGCGGCCGAGATCGGGCCCACACCGGTCTCCGGGCCCGCGGCGGGCTGGAGGGGGTGGTTGGGGAGGTACGGGGCGAGGTGCGCGCGGACGCCGACCGGGCCGACGCCGGGGCCGCCGCCGCCGTGCGGGATGCAGAAGGTCTTGTGCAGGTTCAGGTGCGAGACGTCGCCGCCGAACTTGCCGGGCTTGGCGAGCCCGACCAGCGCGTTGAGGTTGGCCCCGTCGACGTAGACCTGGCCGCCCGCGTCGTGCACCTCGCCGCAGATCTCGGCGACGTGCTCCTCGAACACCCCGTGCGTGGACGGGTAGGTGATCATGAGTACGGCCAGCTCGTCGCGGTGCTGCTCGATCTTGGCGCGCAGGTCCGCGATGTCGACCTCGCCGTCGTCGGCGGTCTTCACCACGACGACCTTCATGCCCGCCATGACGGCGCTGGCGGCGTTGGTGCCGTGCGCGGAGGACGGGATGAGGCAGACGGTGCGCTGCTCGTCGCCGTTGGCCCGGTGGTACGCGCGGACGGCCAGCAGCCCCGCGAACTCGCCCTGGGAGCCGGCGTTGGGCTGGAGGGACACCGCGTCGTAGCCGGTGACCTCGGCGAGGCGCTCCTCCAGCTCACGGATGAGGGAGAGGAAACCCTGCGCCTGGTCGGCCGGGGCGAAGGGGTGCAGCGCGCCGAACTCGGGCCAGGTGATCGACTCCATCTCGGCGGTCGCGTTCAGCTTCATGGTGCAGGAGCCGAGCGGGATCATGCCGCGGTCCAGCGCGTAGTCGCGGTCGGCGAGCTTGCGGAGGTAGCGCAGCATCGCGGTCTCGGAGCGGTGCTGGTGGAAGACCGGGTGGGCCAGGATCTCGTCGGAGCGCAGGAGCCCCTCGGGCAGCGCGTCGGCGACCGTCGCGTCCAGCGCCTCGATGTCGCCCTCGGCGCCGAAGGCGGCCCAGACGGCGGAGACCTGCGCACGGGTGGTGGTCTCGTCGCAGGCGAGGGAGACCTGGTCGGCGTCGACGAGGCGGAGGTTGATCCCGCGCTCCCGGGCGTCGGCGACGATACCGGCGGCCTTGCCGGGCACGCGCACGGTCAGGGTGTCGAAGAACGCGCCGTGCACGACGTCCACGCCGGCGCTCCGCAGGCCGTCGGCCAGGATCGCGGCGAAGCGGTGGGTGCGCCGGGCGATCGTCCGCAGCCCGTCGGGACCGTGGTAGACCGCGTACATCCCGGCCATGACGGCGAGCAGGACCTGCGCGGTACAGATGTTGCTGGTGGCCTTCTCGCGGCGGATGTGCTGCTCGCGGGTCTGGAGGGCCAGGCGGTAGGCCTTGTTGCCGTCGGCGTCGACGGAGACGCCGACGAGGCGGCCGGGCAGGGAGCGGGCGAACTTCTCGCGGACCGCCATGAAGCCGGCGTGCGGACCGCCGAAGCCCATCGGGACGCCGAAGCGCTGGGTGGTGCCGACCGCGATGTCGGCGCCGAGCGCGCCGGGCGAGGTGAGCAGCGTGAGGGCCAGCAGGTCGGCGGCGACGGTGACGATCGCGCCGAGCCCGTGGGCCTGCTCGATCACGGGCTCGATGGCGCGCACGGCACCGGAAGCGCCCGGGTACTGGAGCAGGACGCCGAAGACGCCGCGCTCGGCGATCCCGGCGGGGATGCCGTCGCTGAGGTCGGCGACGACGACCTCGACACCGGTGGGCTCGGCGCGGGTCTCGATCACCGCGACGGTCTGCGGCAGGGTGTCGGCGTCGACCAGGAAGACGCCCTTCTTGACCTTGCCGACGCGCCGGGCGAGGGCCATCGCCTCGGCGGCCGCGGTGCCCTCGTCGAGGAGCGAGGCGCCGGAGGTGGGCAGCCCGGTCAGCTCGGCGACCATCGTCTGGAAGTTGAGGAGGGCCTCCAGGCGGCCCTGGGAGATCTCCGGCTGGTACGGCGTGTAGGCCGTGTACCAGGCGGGGTTCTCCATGACGTTGCGCAGGATGACGGGCGGCGTGAAGGTGCCGTAGTAGCCGAGGCCGATCATCGGGGCCAGCACCTCGTTGCGGTCGGCCAGCGACCGCAGCTCGGCCAGGACCTCCGCCTCGGTGCGCGCCGAGGGAAGGTTCAGGGCCTCCGCGCTCTTGATCACGTCGGGCACCGCGGCGGCGGTGAGCTCGTCGAGGGAGCCGTAGCCGACCTGGGCGAGCATCTTCGCCTGGGCCCCGGCGTCGGGCCCTATGTGGCGCTGCTCGAACGGAATGCCCTGCTCCAGCTGGGAGAGCGGAGTGCGACGGGGGGTCATGGTGGAGGCCTCCTGGTCTGTCACGACCTGCGAGGGGCACCACGGCGCGGGTGCCCGAACGGCCTCCCCCTCTGTCATCTCAACCTGAGAGCTTCACCGGCCCGCCCGGGGGGCGTGCCGACTTTCACCGTCGGTGAGGGTCGAGTCCGCCTGGGCCTGCGCCCGCACGGAATCGCCCTGCTTTCCAGAGTGACCTCGTCCGTGCGGTACGGGGGCCTGAGAGATTCCGGGGAGGAGTTGCTCCTTCGGCGCCTCCGGATTCAGCACCGGAGGACTCTCCCGCACGGGGTCAGCAGCCACCGCCAGCCTACCAGCGGCCACTGCGCGGGAGTTCTCGAGTGGCCGACGCCGCGGATCTGCACTTGTGTGGTGCCGGTGGAGCGACAGCGTCCACCCTGAGCAGGGGCGACCAGTGGGAGGCACCGTGCAGACCGATATCGATCCGCGCCGCCTGATCGGCCGCAAGGCATTCGATCGCAAGGGCGCCAAGATCGGAACGGTGGATGAGGTCTATCTCGACGACGCGACGGGCGTGCCCGAGTGGGCGGCCGTCCGCACCGGCCTGTTCAGCAGGGACGCCTTCGTCCCTCTGGAGCCCAGCGAATTCGTCGAGGACGCGCTGCGCGTCCCCTTCGACCGCGCGTTGATCAAGGGCGCGCCGGACTTCGGCGTCGGCCGGCACCTCTCGCCCGAGCAGGAACTGCAGCTCTACCGCCATTACGGGCTGGACTCCCCGCCCCCCTCGGAGGAGCCGGCGCCCGACCGGGACTTCGGCAGGCTGGCGGGCCAGGAGGAGTAGTCGGCCGCGTCACGGACGAGCGGCAGCGGGTCGGCCGGCCGCAGCAGCGGATCGTCGATGCGGAACGTCAGCACCCGGCCGGGTGCGCTCCACGGTTCCTCGAACCGGACGGTGACCCGGCCCACGCCGCTCCCCTGCACCCAGCCGTGCCCGTGCTCCTCGTGGTGCACGTCGTGACCGGCGGGCCAGCGCCGCGCGGCGAGCAGCTCCGCGCTGTCCGGCTCGGGCTCCGTCAGCGCGTTCTCCTCGCCGCCCTCCCCGGGCGGCGCCCGGTGCTCCTCCTCGGCCCGCTGAGCGAGCTCCCGGGCGTCGGCGGCCTGGGCGAACAGGTCCTCCTGCGTGTAGTCGGCCAGCCCCGTCACGCCGACCCCCAGCAGCCGTACGCCCCCCGTGGTGTCGACGGACTCCAGCAGCCGCCCCGCCGCCTCACGGACCACTGTGGGGTCGTCCGTGGGGCCTCTGAGCGTCTCGGAGCGGGTCAGGGTGGAGAAGTCGTAGCGGCGCACCTTCAGCACCACCGTGCGCCCCGACCGGTCGGCGGCGCGCAGCCGCTCCACGCACCGGACGGCCAGCCGCTCCACCTCGGCCCGCACCCGCACCCGGTCGTGCAGGTCCACGTCGAAAGTGTCCTCCACCGATACGGACTTGGCGTCCCGCTCGGCGACCACCGGCCGGTCGTCGAGGCCCAGCGCCATCCGGTAGAGCCCGTGGCCGTGCGCCTTTCCGACCAGCCGTACGAGCTCCGCCTCGCCCGCCTCGGCCAGATCGTGGACGGTGGTCATCCCCGCGCGTCTGAGGTGGTCGCCGGTGGCCGGGCCGACCCCCGGCAGGATGCGCACGGACATGGGGGCGAGCAGCTCACGCTCGGTGCCGGGCTCGATGAGCAGCAGCCCGTCGGGCTTGGCCTCCTCGGAGGCGATCTTGGCGAGCATCTTGGAACCGGCCAGCCCGACGGATCCGCTGAGGCCGGTCACCGCGCGGATGGCCGTCCGCAGCCCTTCACCCGTCGCACGGGCCGACGCCGCGTCGTCGGCCGTTCCGCCCGCCTCCAGGTCCACGAAGGCCTCGTCCAGGCTGAGCGGCTCCACCAGGGGCGACAGCCGCCCCAGGAGCTCCATCACCTGGTCGCTCACCGTCCGGTACAGCGAGAAGCGGGGCACCAGGTAGGCGGCGTTCGGCGCGAGCCGCCGGGCCTGCGCGGTGGGCATCGCCGAGTGCACGCCCAGGCGCCGGGCCTCGTACGAGGCGGTGGCGACCACTCCGCGCGGTCCGAGGCCGCCCACCACGACCGCTTTGCCGCGCAGGCTCGGCTTGGCCGCCTGCTCCGCCGACGCGTAGAAGGCGTCCATGTCCAGGTGAAGGATGGTGGGCGCGGGTCTCACACCGTCGATGCTGCCCTACGGCACTGACAACGCGACGGTCCGGCGCCCCGTGAGGTGCCGGACCGTCCCGTCGTCCTGTTCGTGTGCTGCCCGCCGTCCTGTGCCTCCGGGGATGCTCAGACGGCGCGGTTGCGTCGCCGCGCCAGCTCGTCGGCGGGGTTGTGCCCGACGAGCGTCTCGCCGGTGTCGACCCGCTCGCCGTGCAGCTGCGAGAGCGCCGCGTCCACGTCCCGCCAGACGACGCCGACGGCGATCCCGAAGACTCCCTGCCCGCCCTGGAGCAGGCTGACGACCTCGTCGGGCGAGGAGCACTCGTAGACCGTGGCTCCGTCGCTCATCAGCGTCATGCGCTCAAGATCCTGGAAACCGCGGGCCCGCAGATGCTGGACCGTGGTGCGGATGTTCTGCAGAGCGACCCCGGTGTCCAGGAACCGCTTGACGATCTTGAGGAGAACCACGTCCCGGAAACTGTAGAGACGCTGGGTCCCCGACCCGTAGGCCGGGCGCACACTGGGCTCGACCAGTCCCGTACGGGCCCAGTAGTCCAACTGGCGGTAGGTGATCCCCGCCGCCGCGCACGCCGTCGGTCCGCGATAGCCGATGTCCCCTGCATCGCTCGCCGCTGCCACGCCGCCCGCTGCCACCGCTGCCGGTTGAACCGGCTGCCTGATGGCGTGGTCGGCTCCACTGCCGTGCTGCGGATACGGCCCACCCGCCGCCGTACCGTCGCCGCTGCTTCTCACGCCGACCTCCGTCCTTGACCTGCCCACTCGAAGGTAGGCAGTCACTCGGGGTGCGTCAACGATCGCCACACTCGGCACGCCGAGTGATAATCACCCTGAGGGTGGTTTCCCGTGTCTCGTTTCCGGGAAAGGCTTGTCGGATGCGCTGACAGCACCCCTGCGGGACGGTCACTGACTGTTCGTACCGAAGTCCTCCGGAGAGATCTGATCGAGGAACTCGCGGAACTTCTCCACCTCGTCCTCCTGCTCGTCGGGGATCGCGATGCCCGCATCGTCCAGCACACCGTCACTGCCGTAGATCGGCGTGCCGGTCCGCAGGGCGAGCGCTATGGCGTCGGAGGGCCGTGCGCTCACCTCGACTCCGCTGGCGAAGACGAGCTCCGCATAGAAGACCCCTTCGCGGAGGTCCGTGATGCGGACCTCGGTGAGCTCCTGGCCCAAGGCCTCGAGCACATCCTTGAACAGGTCATGGGTCAGCGGCCTGGCGGGAGCCATGCCCTGCTGGGCGAAGGCAATCGCGGTCGCCTCCCCAGGACCGATCCAAATGGGGAGGTACCGGTCGCCTCCCACTTCACGCAGGAGAACGATCGGTTGGTTGGAGGGCATTTCCACCCGGACACCGACAACGTCGAGCTCGTTCACACAGCAACCCTAGGACGTGCTCGCCATGTTTGGGTAGTCGGGCTCCGCCGAGGTCAGTGCAGACGGCTGCGCAGAGCGCTCTGTACGAGTGCCGCGTGCAGCCGTACGGACAGCTCGGCGAGCTCGTTCGCGGTTGCCTCGGCATGGGCTCTGGTCTGCGGATTACGGTGCCGGCGCAAGGGCGCGACCAGCTGCTCCACCAGCCCCGCCTCTCGGTCGGCGGAGGCCCGCATGGCCCGAAGATGACGCGGTTCCAGGCCGAAACGCCCCAGGTCCCCCACCAGCTTGGCGACCGTCACCATCTCGGCGTCATAGCCGCCGTCGGGGGCGGGGACGATCAGTCCGTAGGACTCCCACTCGGCCAGCCGGTCCTCGTCGACCTCGGCCGCCGCGAGCAGCTCGGCCCGTCCGATCCGGGCGGCGGTCGCCGTCCCGGAGCCGGACTCCCACACCCCGTCGGCCAGGTCCCGCCGCTCGCCGGGCGAGGGCAGCACGGGCTGCTCCCCCCGGGCCAGGGCGTCCAGGTGCTCCCGGATGACCTTCAGCGGCAGATAGTGGTCCCGTTGCATGCGGAGCACCTGAGCCAGGCGTTCCACGTCACGCGGGGCGAACTTCCGGTATCCGGAAGGAGTGCGCTGCGGCTCGATGAGCCCCTCCGCCTCCAGGAACCGGATCTTGGAGATGGTGACTTCGGGGAACTCGTCGCGCAGCTGGATGAGCACCGTACCGATGCTCATCGGGCGCGCTTCCGCGGCGGCGGTGCCGTGTCCGGCACCGCCTGTCGGTGTTCGCAGCATGGGCCTTCCTCGGGGTCCCCCCGGACGGAGTCCGGGGGCTGGTCACACGCCCCGCGGGCTCGCATAGAAGACCAGGCGGTACTTTCCGATCTGGACTTCGTCGCCGTTGGACAGCTGGACCGAATCGATGCGCTCACGGTTGACGTAGGTGCCGTTGAGGCTGCCGACATCACCCACGGTGAAGCTACCGTCCGGGCTCCTGCGGAACTCCACATGACGCCGCGACACGGTCACGTCATCGAGAAAGATGTCGCTCTGCGGGTGACGGCCGGCCGTGGTCAGGTCGCTGTCGAGCAGGAAGCGGCTCCCGGAGTTCGGGCCCCTCCGCACGACCAGCAGCGCCGAGCCTCCGGGCAGCGCGTCGACCGCGGCCTGAGCCTCCGGGGAGAGCGAGGGCAGAGCGGTCTGCCCCGTCGCCTCCGCCTCGTACGCCTCCAGGCCGGAGATGGAGATGGTGGACGTCGTCTCCGAGGGACGCTCGGGAACACCGCCCCGCAGCGGCGCGCCGCAGTTGGAACAGAACCTGCCGGTCTCCGCGTTGCGGTGACCGCACCTCGTGCAGACCGGCATCGACGAGCCCTCCGGGGTGAACCCTCCACCCGTACTCGAGGCTGATGGTGCGCCGAAACCTATGCGTCCGGCACCGGCAGGGTCAACAGACGACACGCCGTCACCCCCCGGGGCGCCGGACACCTCGTCGCGGAAGAGCGGACGCTCCGCCTCCTGCTCCTCGCCCTGACCATGGCGCGGCGCGCGGTGGCGGGCAGCACTGTTGCTGTCCTCGCGTGCACTCTTCCCGAACAACTTCGCAAACAACTTCACGGGCGATTCCCCTTGACCGACATAGACCCGCCCGTGGGGCAGGACGAACCCTGATTGAACACACCTGCCGACCCGGACATCTTCACAACGTCCGTATCCACCCGACAGTTTCCACCACGCACCACCAATCCGGTGCGCCGACCCCCCGCAACCGCCCGACCCGCTCCACCGGCCCCCACGCCCGCCCGGCTCACGGGGATGACGACCGAGCGTAGTCAGGCCGCTGCGCCGGTCGCAAGGCACCGACGACGATGTCGTCGGACCGCGCCACGAGCACGGTGGCCTGCTCCTTCTCCAGCGTCTGGACCACACCGCCGGGAATGTTGAGGGCCGGCTCCAGATCCTGCGGTTTGCCGATCACCGTGAACTCGTACGGCGCCTCGATCTTCTCCCCGTCCACCTGGACGTTCCCGGCATCGCCGGAGAAGTAGGTGTTGGCCACCACCCGCACCCCGTTGACCTCGATCGCCTCGGCCCCCGCCGCCCGCAGTTCCTGAATGGCGTCGAGCAGCATGTCGGGCGCGACCGCCCCCGAGGGGTCGGTGATCGTCAGCGTGATGCCGGGACCCTGCGCCGCCACGGTGCCCGCGAGGATACCGAGCTGACGTTCCTTCTCCAGCGTCTGCTTCCGGGCCTCCTCGGCCTGGTCGGAGCTGGTCTCCAGCTCGGTGCGCTGATCGTCCAGGCGCTGCTTCTCGTCCTCCAGACGCTGGGTCCGGTCGTCGACCTCGTCGAGGATACGGACCAGGTCCTCCTGCCGGGCTCCGCGCAGCGCACTGTCGTCGCTGGTGGACCGCACCTGGATGGCGAGCCCCAGCCCGAGCCCGAACAGCAGCACGGCGACGATCAGTTGGGCCCGGCTCAGCCGCGGCGGCCACAGGCCCGCCTTGAGCCTCTGCCGACCGGACACCTCCGTGGCGGGCGGCGGCGCGGGAGCGTCGGGGACGGCGGACGCGCCGCCCTCGGGCTGTTCGCTGCGGGGATTCTCGTCGTTGTTCATCGGCCTCAAGCCCGGAAGACGTGCCGGCGGATCGCGGCGGCGTTGGAGAAGATCCGAATGCCCAGCACGACCACCACACCGGTGGAGAGTTGAGCGCCGACACCCAGTTTGTCGCCGAGGAAGACGATCAGCGCGGCCACCACGACGTTCGAGAGGAAGGAGACCACGAAGACCTTGTCGACGAAGATGCCGTCGAGCATGGCCCGCAGACCGCCGAAGACGGCGTCGAGCGCGGCGACCACCGCGATCGGCAGATAGGGCTCGACCACCGCCGGTACCTCGGGCCGGACCAACAGTCCGACCACGACTCCCACGACGAGGCCCAGTACGGCGATCACGATGTGCCCTTCCCTGTGTCTGCCGCACCACTGCCGGCGGCCTTCGGCTCTGCTGTACGGACGATCAGGCTCGGCGCGGCCGGAAGCCCCACCTTCGCCTGAGCGGAGATGCTGGTGCGGATGTCGAAGCTCTCCTTGAGCGCCTGAAGGTACTGGCCGTCGGCGCTGTCCTGGAAGGCGGTCGCGAGCTTCTCGCCGTCCCCCACCGCGAGCACCGTGTACGGCGGTACGAGCGGTCTGTTGTCGACCAGTATGGCGTCGCCGGCGGCCCGGATGGCCGACAGTGCCGTCAGCCTCTGCCCGTTGATGGCGATCGCCTCGGCCCCGGATTCCCACAGGCCGTTGACGACCCGCTGCATGTCCCGGTCGCGCACCCGCCCGGTGTCTGCGAAGCCCGTCGACTCACGCGGCCCGCCGCCGCCCTGATCGGTGTCCTTCGCGTCGTCGACGACCAGTTTCACGCCGGGGCCCTCGACCGGCGTCGCTCCGGCCAACAGCGCCACCAGCTGCCCCTGGTCCCCGCCGTGCCGCTCGAGCGCCTTGCGCTGACGTTCGCTCACATCGCGGCGGAGCGCGTCGACATCGGACTCCAACGTGTCCGCCGCCTCTGTCTCCGCGTCGATGCGGTCGATCAGCTCCTCGCGCTCCTTGGCGACGACCGGTGCGGAGATCCGCGCCTCGGCGGCGCCGAGGGTGACCACCAGAGCGGCCACCACCAGGCCGGCGGCCAGGCCGAGCTTCGACTTGAGCGTACGGGGCAGCCCCGCGCTCCCGTCGGCCCTGCGCCGTGCGGAGGCCTCCGCGTACCCGTCGTCGAGGCTGTGGTCCATCACGTTGTTCAGCAGCGACATGGAGGCGTCGGGGCGTGCGGGCGGCGGGACGGTGCTCCGATCGGGGGACTGCTGCGACATGCCGCACATCGTCGCACGTCATCGTGGCTGCCGCCGAATGGCCCCACCGGTGCGCCGCGACCCCCTGCCCGGGGCGTCGCGGCGCACCGAACGCGCGTCAGTCCCCGGCGCTGTCCACCACCGCGGCCCACTCGTCGAGCAGTGCCTGGGCCGAGGCGTCGTCGGGGCCTTCCGCCCACAGGTGGGTGACGGCCTCCGCCCGGTCGGGCAGGACCATGATCCACCGTCCGTCCGCCTCGACCACACGGACCCCGTCCGTGGTGTCCACGCTGCGGTCACCGGCCGCTTCGACGACCCGGCGCATGACGAGCCCCTTGACGGCCCACGGGGTCGCCAGGTCGCGGCGCAGGACATGAGCCCGGGGAATCCGGGCGTCGATCTGGCTCAGCGTGAGCTGGGTGCGCGCGACGAGCCCGATGAGCCGGACGAACGCGGCACTCCCGTCGAATACGCTGCTGAATTCGGGAACGATGAACCCGCCGCGCCCGTCTCCTCCGAAGATGGTGTCCTCTTCACGGCCCACCCGGGTCAGATCGTCGGGCGAGGTGGTCGTCCACTCCACCTGGGTGCCGTGGTAGGCCGCCACCTGCTCGGCGACGCGCGTGGTCGTCACGGGCAGGGCGACACGACCGCTGCGCCGCTCGGCGGCGACGAGGTCCAGGAGGACCAGCAGGGCCCTGTCGTCCTCGATGATCCGGCCCAGTTCGTCGACGAGGGAGAGCCGCTCACCCACCGGGTCGAACCGCACCCCGAAGGCCGCCCGTGCGGAGGACACGATCTCCCCGAGCCGGACGAGACCGGCCCGTCGGGTCTCGACGGACTCGGTGGGCCGTGCCTCGTCGAGTCCGGGGTTGATCGTCAGCGCGTCCACGCCGAGCCGCCCGAGCAGGCTGGGCAGGACGAGCCCGGCGCTGCCGTTGGAGGCGTCGACGACGACCTTGAGTCCGGAGTCCGCGATGCCGGTGACGTCGACGTTCCGCAGGAGGGACCCGGTGTACGAATCGAAGACGCTGGACGGGAAGTGCAGGTCCCCGATCTCGCCGGGGAAGGCCCTGCGGTACTCCTGGCGTGCGTAGACCCGGTCGAGCTTGCGCTGCTGCGCCTGCGAGAGGTCCGCACCCCGCTCGTCGATGAACATGATGTCCACCGAGTCGGGCACCCCGGGCGACGTACGGATCATGATGCCGCCTGCACTGCCCCGGGCGGTCTGCTGGCGCGCCACGGGCAGAGGGACGTTCTCGAGGTCCCGGACGTCGATGGCGCTGGCCTGGAGGGCCGAGATGACGGCCCGCTTGAGGGCACGGGCGCCCCGGGAGTGGTCACGTGCGGTCGTGACCGTCGAGCCCTTCTTGAGGGTCGTGGCGTAGGCGCCGGCCAGCCGTACGGCAAGTTCGGGGGTGATCTCGACGTTCAGGATTCCGGAGACCCCGCGCGCCCCGAAGAGGTGCGCCTGTCCTCGGGACTCCCAGATCACCGAGGTGTTGACGAACGCGCCGGCCTCGATCGTCTTGAACGGATACACCCGGACGTTGCCCTGGATGATCGACTCCTCGCCGACCAGGCATTCGTCCCCGATGACGGCGCCGTCCTCGATCCGGGCCGCGCGCATGATGTCGGTGTTCTTGCCGACGACGCAGCCCCGGAGGTTGCTGTGCTGTCCGATGTAGACGTTGTCGTGCACCACGGCCCTGTGGAGGAAGGCGCCCGTCTTGACGACGACGTTCGACCCCACGACCGTGTGCTCGCGGATCTCGACGTCCGCCTCGACCTTGGCGTAGTCGCCGATGTACAGCGGTCCGCGCAGCACGGCGTCGGGGTGGACCTCAGCCCCTTCGGCGACCCACACGCCGGGGGAGATCTCGAAGCCGTCGAGCTCCACGTCGACCTTGCGCTCCAGGACGTCCGCCTGGGCCTTCACATAGCTTTCGTGGGTGCCTACGTCTTCCCAGTAGCCCTCGGCGATATAGCCGTAGATGGGCTTGCCCTCCTTCATCAGCTGAGGGAAGACGTCACCGGACCAGTCGACCGAGGTGTCGGCCTGGACGTAGTCGAACACCTCGGGCTCCATGACGTAGATGCCCGTGTTCACGGTGTCCGAGAAGACCTGTCCCCAGGTCGGCTTCTCCAGGAACCGTTCGACCTGACCGTTCTCGTCCACGATGGTGATCCCGAATTCCAGGGGATTGGGAACCCTGGTCAGGCAGACCGTGACGAGCCCGCCCTTCTCCTTGTGGAACGCGATGAGGTCGGTGAGGTCGAAGTCGGTGAGTGCGTCACCGGAAATGACGAGGAACGTGTCGTCCTTCAACGCCTCTTCTGCGTTCTTCACGCTGCCCGCGGTGCCGAGTGGCTTCTCCTCGTTGGCATAGGTGAGCTCCATCCCGAGCTCTTCGCCGTCCCCGAAGTAATTTTTGACGAGGGAGGCGAGGAACTGGACGGTCACTACGGTTTCGCTGAGCCCATGCCGCTTGAGCAGCCGCAGAACGTGCTCCATGATCGGCCTGTTGGCCACGGGCAGGAGCGGCTTGGGCATGCTTGAGGTCATGGGGCGAAGGCGTGTGCCTTCGCCGCCAGCCATCACGACGGCCTTCATGTCGGAAACGTCCTCCTAGAAGAGACGACGGTCAGCCGAGTTCGCCCGTCGGGGCATCATTCACACCATCTGCCGCGGGCCGGCCACACTGCGCGACACCGCATCAACGAGCTCATTCGGCTACTGCGTCCGCCTTCACGATCCGGCGGACCTGAACCACATAGAGGATTCCTGCCCACCAGTAGAGCGTTGTACCCCATCCTGCGAACGCCCATCCGAAGACAGCTGCCACTGTGGCCAGCCAACCACTCCCGTCGCTGAGCAGCAACAAGGGGAACGCGTACATCAGGTTGAAGGTTGCAGCTTTTCCGAGGAAGTTGACCTGCGGAGGCGGATACCCGTGGCGTCGCAGGATGGCCACCATCACCAGGAGCATCAGTTCCCGGGCGAGAAGAGCCGCGGTGACCCAGAGGGGCAGGATCTCACGCCAGGTGAGGCCCACAAGGGTGGAAAGGATGTAGAGGCGGTCAGCCGCCGGGTCAAGGAGCCGGCCGAGGCTGCTGATCTGGTTCCACTTGCGGGCCAGCTTCCCGTCGAGGTAGTCGCTGATACCGCTGAACATCAGCACCAGCAGCGCCCAGTTGTCGCTGTTGGGCCCTCCGAACACGGGGCGAAGAATCAGCCACAGGAAGAGCGGTACCCCGACAAGGCGAGCCATGCTGAGGATGTTGGGGATGGTGAGGACCCGGTCCGTCTGGACCCGAGTCTCCTGGACCTCCACCCGGGGGCCTCCTGTGAGGAATGTGCCAATGATGCTCCCTGACCCTACCCTCAGCTTCCCCCGTCCGGTGCACCGGGGTGGAGGTCGCACAGGGCACACCCGAGGTCCTGGAACGCAGAAAAGCCCCGCACCAGAAGGTGCGGGGCTTTCCCGGAAAAATTGTTCGGCGGCGTCCTACTCTCCCACAGGGTCCCCCCTGCAGTACCATCGGCGCTGAAAGGCTTAGCTTCCGGGTTCGGAATGTAACCGGGCGTTTCCCTAACGCAATGACCACCGAAACACTATGAAATTAACCAACACCGGATGAAAACACGGCCGTTCGTTATTTCAGAACTAACACAGTGGACGCGAGCAACTGAGGACAAGCCCTCGGCCTATTAGTACCAGTCAGCTCCACCCGTTGCCGGGCTTCCACATCTGGCCTATCAACCCAGTCGTCTACTGGGAGCCTTAACCCTTCAAGAGGGTGGGAATACTCATCTCGAAGCAGGCTTCCCGCTTAGATGCTTTCAGCGGTTATCCTTTCCGAACGTAGCCAACCAGCCATGCCCTTGGCAGGACAACTGGCACACCAGAGGTTCGTCCGTCCCGGTCCTCTCGTACTAGGGACAGCCCTTCTCAATATTCCTGCGCGCGCAGCGGATAGGGACCGAACTGTCTCACGACGTTCTAAACCCAGCTCGCGTACCGCTTTAATGGGCGAACAGCCCAACCCTTGGGACCGACTCCAGCCCCAGGATGCGACGAGCCGACATCGAGGTGCCAAACCATCCCGTCGATATGGACTCTTGGGGAAGATCAGCCTGTTATCCCCGGGGTACCTTTTATCCGTTGAGCGACAGCGCTTCCACAAGCCACTGCCGGATCACTAGTCCCGACTTTCGTCCCTGCTCGACCCGTCGGTCTCACAGTCAAGCTCCCTTGTGCACTTACACTCAACACCTGATTGCCAACCAGGCTGAGGGAACCTTTGGGCGCCTCCGTTACTCTTTAGGAGGCAACCGCCCCAGTTAAACTACCCATCAGACACTGTCCCTGATCCGGATCACGGACCCAGGTTAGACATCCAGCACGACCAGAGTGGTATTTCAACGACGACTCCACAACCACTGGCGTGGCCGCTTCAAAGTCTCCCACCTATCCTACACAAGCCGAACCGAACACCAATATCAAACTATAGTAAAGGTCCCGGGGTCTTTCCGTCCTGCTGCGCGAAACGAGCATCTTTACTCGTAGTGCAATTTCACCGGGCCTATGGTTGAGACAGTCGAGAAGTCGTTACGCCATTCGTGCAGGTCGGAACTTACCCGACAAGGAATTTCGCTACCTTAGGATGGTTATAGTTACCACCGCCGTTTACTGGCGCTTAAGTTCTCAGCTTCGCCACCCCGAAAGGCAGCTAACCGGTCCCCTTAACGTTCCAGCACCGGGCAGGCGTCAGTCCGTATACATCGCCTTACGGCTTCGCACGGACCTGTGTTTTTAGTAAACAGTCGCTTCTCGCTGGTCTCTGCGGCCACCCCCAGCTCAAGCAGCAAGTGCTATCACCAGTGATGGCCCCCCTTCTCCCGAAGTTACGGGGGCATTTTGCCGAGTTCCTTAACCATAGTTCACCCGAACGCCTCGGTATTCTCTACCTGACCACCTGAGTCGGTTTAGGGTACGGGCCGCCATGAAACTCGCTAGAGGCTTTTCTCGACAGCATAGGATCATCCACTTCACCACAATCGGCTCGGCATCAGGTCTCACCCTTGATGTGTGACGGATTTACCTACCACACGGGCTACACCCTTACCCCGGGACAACCACCGCCCGGGCTGGACTACCTTCCTGCGTCACCCCATCGCTTACCTACTACAAGTCTGGTTCATCGGCTCCACCACTACCCTCAACTCCGAAGAGATCGGGCCGGCTTCACGGACTTAGCATCGCCTGATTCAGTACTGGGCGTTTCAAAGCGGGTACCGGAATATCAACCGGTTGTCCATCGACTACGCCTGTCGGCCTCGCCTTAGGTCCCGACTTACCCTGGGCAGATCAGCTTGACCCAGGAACCCTTAGTCAATCGGCGCACACGTTTCTCACGTGTGTATCGCTACTCATGCCTGCATTCTCACTCGTGAACCGTCCACAACTCGCTTCCGCGGCTGCTTCACCCGGCACACGACGCTCCCCTACCCATCCATACGGGCGTTGGCCCTATGTGTATGAATGACACGACTTCGGCGGTACGCTTGAGCCCCGCTACATTGTCGGCGCGGAATCACTTGACCAGTGAGCTATTACGCACTCTTTCAAGGGTGGCTGCTTCTAAGCCAACCTCCTGGTTGTCTCTGCGACTCCACATCCTTTCCCACTTAGCGTACGCTTAGGGGCCTTAGTCGATGCTCTGGGCTGTTTCCCTCTCGACCATGGAGCTTATCCCCCACAGTCTCACTGCCGTGCTCTCACTTACCGGCATTCGGAGTTTGGCTAAGGTCAGTAACCCGGTAGGGCCCATCGCCTATCCAGTGCTCTACCTCCGGCAAGAAACACACGACGCTGCACCTAAATGCATTTCGGGGAGAACCAGCTATCACGGAGTTTGATTGGCCTTTCACCCCTAACCACAGGTCATCCCCCAGGTTTTCAACCCTGGTGGGTTCGGTCCTCCACGAAGTCTTACCTCCGCTTCAACCTGCCCATGGCTAGATCACTCCGCTTCGGGTCTAGAGCGTGCAACTCAATCGCCCTATTCGGACTCGCTTTCGCTACGGCTTCCCCACACGGGTTAACCTCGCTACACACCGCTAACTCGCAGGCTCATTCTTCAAAAGGCACGCAGTCACGACTGCATGTGCAAGCACATACAGCGACGCTCCCACGGCTTGTAGGCACACGGTTTCAGGTACTATTTCACTCCGCTCCCGCGGTACTTTTCACCATTCCCTCACGGTACTATCCGCTATCGGTCACCAGGGAATATTTAGGCTTAGCGGGTGGTCCCGCCAGATTCACACGGGATTTCTCGGGCCCCGTGCTACTTGGGTGTCTCTTAAACGAGCCGTTGATGTTTCAGCTACGGGGGTCTTACCCTCTACGCCGGACCTTTCGCATGTCCTTCGCCTACATCAACGGTTTCTGACTCGTCTCACAGCCGGCAGACCGTGAAAAAGAGATCCCACAACCCCGCATGCGCAACCCCTGCCGGGTATCACACGCATACGGTTTGGCCTCATCCAGTTTCGCTCGCCACTACTCCCGGAATCACGGTTGTTTTCTCTTCCTGAGGGTACTGAGATGTTTCACTTCCCCTCGTTCCCTCCACACTGCCTATGTGTTCAGCAGCGGGTGACAGCCCATGACGACTGCCGGGTTTCCCCATTCGGAAACCCCCGGATCAAAGCTTGGTTGACAGCTCCCCGGGGACTATCGTGGCCTCCCACGTCCTTCATCGGTTCCTGGTGCCAAGGCATCCACCGTGCGCCCTTAAAAACTTGGCCACAGATGCTCGCGTCCACTGTGCAGTTCTCAAACAACGACCAGCCACCCATCACCCCACCCATACAGGCGAGTTCACTGGGGCCGGCAACCGAAGGACAGACTCAAACGAGCCCGTACCCTCAGATACCCAACAACGTGCCCGACACAATCAACCCGTTCCCGTTTTCCACGCCGAAGCAGTACTAACGAAACCGTGCTCATCGTGCCGAATAGTCAACGTTCCACCCATGAGCAACCAGCACCGAACATTCGCCGGTGTACTGGCCTCTGACCAAGCGAACTTGGTAAGAAGTGCTCCTTAGAAAGGAGGTGATCCAGCCGCACCTTCCGGTACGGCTACCTTGTTACGACTTCGTCCCAATCGCCAGTCCCACCTTCGACAGCTCCCTCCCACAAGGGGTTGGGCCACCGGCTTCGGGTGTTACCGACTTTCGTGACGTGACGGGCGGTGTGTACAAGGCCCGGGAACGTATTCACCGCAGCAATGCTGATCTGCGATTACTAGCAACTCCGACTTCATGGGGTCGAGTTGCAGACCCCAATCCGAACTGAGACCGGCTTTTTGAGATTCGCTCCGCCTCGCGGCATCGCAGCTCATTGTACCGGCCATTGTAGCACGTGTGCAGCCCAAGACATAAGGGGCATGATGACTTGACGTCGTCCCCACCTTCCTCCGAGTTGACCCCGGCAGTCTCCTGTGAGTCCCCATCACCCCGAAGGGCATGCTGGCAACACAGAACAAGGGTTGCGCTCGTTGCGGGACTTAACCCAACATCTCACGACACGAGCTGACGACAGCCATGCACCACCTGTATACCGACCACAAGGGGGGCACCATCTCTGATGCTTTCCGGTATATGTCAAGCCTTGGTAAGGTTCTTCGCGTTGCGTCGAATTAAGCCACATGCTCCGCTGCTTGTGCGGGCCCCCGTCAATTCCTTTGAGTTTTAGCCTTGCGGCCGTACTCCCCAGGCGGGGAACTTAATGCGTTAGCTGCGGCACCGACGACGTGGAATGTCGCCAACACCTAGTTCCCAACGTTTACGGCGTGGACTACCAGGGTATCTAATCCTGTTCGCTCCCCACGCTTTCGCTCCTCAGCGTCAGTAATGGCCCAGAGATCCGCCTTCGCCACCGGTGTTCCTCCTGATATCTGCGCATTTCACCGCTACACCAGGAATTCCGATCTCCCCTACCACACTCTAGCTAGCCCGTATCGAATGCAGACCCGGGGTTAAGCCCCGGGCTTTCACATCCGACGTGACAAGCCGCCTACGAGCTCTTTACGCCCAATAATTCCGGACAACGCTTGCGCCCTACGTATTACCGCGGCTGCTGGCACGTAGTTAGCCGGCGCTTCTTCTGCAGGTACCGTCACTTTCGCTTCTTCCCTGCTGAAAGAGGTTTACAACCCGAAGGCCGTCATCCCTCACGCGGCGTCGCTGCATCAGGCTTTCGCCCATTGTGCAATATTCCCCACTGCTGCCTCCCGTAGGAGTCTGGGCCGTGTCTCAGTCCCAGTGTGGCCGGTCGCCCTCTCAGGCCGGCTACCCGTCGTCGCCTTGGTAGGCCATTACCCCACCAACAAGCTGATAGGCCGCGGGCTCATCCTTCACCGCCGGAGCTTTTAACCCCGTCCCATGCGGGACAGAGTGTTATCCGGTATTAGACCCCGTTTCCAGGGCTTGTCCCAGAGTGAAGGGCAGATTGCCCACGTGTTACTCACCCGTTCGCCACTAATCCACCCCGAAAGGCTTCATCGTTCGACTTGCATGTGTTAAGCACGCCGCCAGCGTTCGTCCTGAGCCAGGATCAAACTCTCCGTGAATGTTTACCCGTAATCGGGTGCACACATCACGAGAGCGGAACAACCGGTCGGAATAAGACCCGTTGTTCTCAGCGTCCTCGCTGTGTAATTGCCTGCCGCCACCCACGAGGAGCGGAACGACAGGACTTTCAAAGGAACCACCAACCTGCCGAAGCAGGCCGGGGTATCAACATATCTGGCGTTGACTTTTGGCACGCTGTTGAGTTCTCAAGGAACGGACGCTTCCTTCGGTCCCGTTTCACCGGGGCCCTCCGGGCGCTTCCCTTCGTTTACTTCTTTGTCTTGCTGTCTTGCGTTTCCGACTCTATCAGACTCTTTCGTGTCCGATTCCCGGTCGAAGCGGGTCTCTCTTTTCGCTTCCAGGTAATTCGCTTTCGCGTTTTCCCTTTCGGCGAGTCCGACTCTATCAGGCCTTTTCTGTCCCTCTGACCACGTCCTGCGGGCATGCCGAAGGAAGGTTCAAGGTTAGAATCTGGGCTTGAAGGTCGCCGCCGACCCCCGACTCAAAGTCGCGTTGGGGTCAGGCAGGAGTACGACAGTACAGGCCGCCGGGGATCGAGGCAAATCGTTTCTGGTGTGCCCCTAGGTCCGCCAAGCGGTAGGTCTCGGGCGGAACCGGGACTTCATATGACTTACTCTGCTGAGCAGTACGCCGTCCCCCATCAGTCGCGGCGGCGACACCTGAATCTCCACCCCCCTGGGAGGCTCCCCATGACCAACGTGACGTCCCCTCTTGCTGGACGCGCCATCGGACTCGCCGCGGTTCCCGACCCGGTCTTCTCGGGCGCGATGGTCGGTCCCGGCACCGCCATCGACCCCGTACGTGAGCCCTCCGAGGCGGTGTCCCCGGTCGACGGCATCGTCGTCTCCCTGCACCCTCACGCGTTCGTCGTCGTCGACGCGGATGGGCACGGGGTCCTGACGCACCTCGGCATCGACACCGTCCAGCTCAACGGCGAGGGCTTCGAGCTCCTCGTGAACAAGGGGGACACGGTGACCCGGGGCCAGAGCATCGTGCGCTGGGACCCGGTCGCCGTCGAGGCCGCCGGCAAGTCACCCATCTGCCCGATCGTGGCCCTGGAGGCCACCGCCGAGTCGCTCTCCGATGTCCGTGAGGACGGGGACGTGAAGGTCGGCGACCCGCTGTTCGGCTGGCAGTGACGCCTCGGGCGCAGTGACAAGCCAGTTGCACAACCACCGCGGTGACTCGGTCGCCGCACAACCGGAGACGGGTGAAATGGAGACAACGCTGCGAGGCGTCGGCGTGAGCCACGGTGTGGCCATCGGCGAGGTTCGGCACATGGGTACGGCGGTGCTGGAGCCGCCCGCCAAATCGATTCCCGCCGAGGAGGCCGGTCGCGAACAGGGGCGCGCCAGGCAGGCGGTGGAAGCGGTCGCCGCCGATCTGATCGCGCGGGGCAACCTGGCCGGCGGTGAGGCACAGCACGTGCTCGAGGCGCAGGCCATGATGGCTCAGGACCCCGAGTTGATGTCCGACGTCGATCGTCGCATCGCCGTGGGCAGCACCGCCGAGCGTGCGGTGTACGACGCGTTCGCCGCGTACCGGGCGCTGCTCGCCAATGCCGGGGAGTACCTGGCGGGGCGGGTCGCGGACCTCGACGACGTGCGGAACCGGATCGTGGCGCGGCTGCTCGGTGTGCCGATGCCCGGGGTGCCGGACAGCGACGAGCCGTATGTGCTGATCGCGCGCGACCTCGCGCCGGCCGACACCGCGCTCCTCGACCCGACGCTGGTGCTCGGCTTCGTCACCGAGGAGGGCGGGCCGACCAGTCACAGTGCGATCCTGGCGCGGGCGCTCGGCGTTCCCGCCGTGGTGGCGCTGCCCGGCGCCGGTGAGCTGGCCGAGGGCACGGTCGTCGCGGTGGACGGCAGCACGGGCGAGATCTTCGTCGACCCGAGCGACGAGAAGCGCGCCGAGCTGGAGAGCGCCGCCGCCGCTCGTAGGGCGGCGCTGTCCGCCTCGACCGGTCCCGGCGCCACGTCGGACGGGCACAAGGTGCCGCTGCTCGCCAATGTCGGCGGTCCGGGCGATGTGCCCGCGGCGGTCGAGGCGGGGGCGGAGGGTGTCGGGCTGTTCCGCACCGAGTTCCTGTTCCTGGACGACAGCAAGCAGGCTCCTTCCGAGGAGAAGCAGATCGCGGCCTACCGCGCGGTGCTGGAGGCGTTCCCCGAGGGGCGGGTCGTCGTGCGCGTGCTGGACGCCGGCGCCGACAAGCCGCTGGACTTCCTGACGCCGGCCGACGAGCCGAACCCGGCGCTCGGCGTCCGTGGGCTGCGGAGCCTGCTCGACCACCCCGAGGTGCTGCGTACCCAGCTGACCGCGCTGGCGAAGGCCGCCGAGGGGCTGCCGGTGTACCTGGAGGTCATGGCCCCCATGGTGGCCGACCGTATCGACGCCAAGGCGTTCGCGGACGCGTGCCGCGAGGCCGGGCTGCGGGCGAAGTTCGGCGCGATGGTGGAGATTCCGTCCGCCGCTCTGCGGGCGCGGTCGATCCTCCAGGAGGTGGAGTTCCTGTCGCTGGGCACCAACGACCTGGCGCAGTACACCTTCGCGGCCGACCGCCAGGTGGGCGCGGTGTCGCGGCTCCAGGACCCGTGGCAGCCGGCGCTGCTGGATCTCGTGGCGATGTCCGCCGACGCGGCTCGTGCCGAGGGCAAGAGCTGTGGCGTGTGTGGTGAGGCGGCGGCGGATCCGCTGCTGGCGTGTGTGCTGACGGGTCTGGGTGTCACCTCCCTGTCGATGGGCGCGGCGTCCCTTCCTTATGTGCGGGCCACGCTGGCCAAGTACACGCTGGCGCAGTGCGAGCGTGCGGCGAACGCCGCTCGGGCGGCGGACTCGGCCGAGGAGGCGCGCAGCGCCGCTCAGGCTGTGCTGTCCGGCGAGTAGCCGGGATTTCGCAGGTCGAGGAGGGGCTTTCCGCCGGGTGGCGGGAAGCCCCTCCTGCTGTGTGGCTGGGGCGTGTCAGTGGTGGGGCTCCGTCGGGTCTGCACCGATGTCGAATCCCGCGCAGTACTCCACGCCGGATTCCGGGGAGACGGGCTCTCCGGTGTCCGCGTCGGTGCAGTAGGCGTTGAAGACCTCGCCCGCGGTGAGCGGGGCGAGGGCTCCGTGGGCCAGGCGCCAGCCGTGGACGCGGTCCGGGCTGTCGGGGGCGCTGGTGCGCAGGACGACTCCCCCGCGCGATTCCAGGGCGATGGCCACCGCGAGGACGGTGGCGAACTCCGCGCCCTCCGAGCTGTCGAGGCGGGCCGGTCCCGTGGTGTCGCGATGGGTGTGGAGCACGGCCAGGAGTTGGTCGTTCTCCGTCGGGGTGCTGCACACCAGGTGGTGGGTGCCCGGTCCGGCCGCTTCCAGCAGGCGCGTGAGGAGGTGCGAGGCGCGGTCGAAGGCCGCGCGTCCGATGTCCTGGCCGCAGTCGGCGCAGGTGCCGAGGTCGGCGAGGAGGAGGGTGGCGTACTCCCAGGTGGCCTGGCGGACCGCTCGGGAGACGAGGACGGGGATGAGGTCGCTCAGGCGTTGGCCGGTGTAGGCGACCGTGGCTCCGGCGGCGGCGATCTCGGCGGTGAAGCGGCTGCGGCTGGCTCCGGTGTCGGCGTCGAGGCCTGATTCGGCGCAGAACTCCGCGTAGTCCTCCGGGTCGAAGAGGGCGACGGTGGTGTGCACGCCTTGGGCGGCGAGCGCTTTGAGCAGGCCTTCGACCTGCTGGAGATAGACGGTGTGGTCGTCGAAGGTGAAGGTGCGGTAGCGCCGCATGGCCGCGAAGTCCTGTGCGTCGGTGAGGAGGCCGATCGTGCTGGGTGCTTCGCGGCGCAAGGTGCGTCGCATGGTGGCGCTGTGCTTCGTGTGGTGGGTGGTGGTGTTCTCGGTGGTGCTGTTCTCGGTGTGGCCGGTCTGCGCCATGTGTCCCCCTGTGCGCGGTGAATGCTTGCTCACTCAGAGTAATCAGGGGGACTGACAAGCGGGCTGACCAGCGGCCTAGCGGTTTCGGTTCGCGGCCAGTTCGGCGTAGAAGTGGAGGAGGTCGAGGTTGTCGACGGAGCCCGGGTTGACCGCCTTGGCCAGCTCGGTTCCCTGGAGGAGGCGCTTGACCGGAACCTCGATGCGCTTGCCGGTGAGGGTGTGCGGGATGGCGGGGACCTCGATGACCTCGTCCGGTACGTGGCGTGGGGAGAGGTTCTCGCGGATGGTCCGCTTGATCGCGTCCCGCAGCTCGTCGTCGAGGGTCGCGCCGTCGGCGAGGTGGACGAAGAGCGGCATCCAGTAGCCGCCGTCGGGTTCTTCGAGGCCGATGACGAGGGATTCGCGGATCTCGGGGAGCCGTTCGACGGCCTCGTAGATGTCGGCGGAGCCCATGCGGACGCCCTGGCGGTTCAGAGTGGAGTCGGAGCGGCCGTGGATGATCACCGAGCCGTGGTCGGTGAGGGTGATCCAGTCCCCGTGGCGCCAGACGCCGGGGTACATGTCGAAGTAGCTGTCGTGGTAGCGGCTGCCGTCGGGGTCGTTCCAGAAGCGGATCGGCATGGACGGGAGGGGGTTGGTGACGACGAGTTCGCCGACCTCGCCGATGAGGGGTTCGCCGGCCGGGTCCCAGGACTGGAGGTCGGTGCCGAGGCAGGGGGCCTGGAGTTCGCCGATGTGGACGGGGAGGGTGGGGACGGCTCCGGCGAAGCAGCTGCAGACGTCGGTGCCGCCGCTGACGGAGGCGATCCAGAGGTCTTCGGCCACCTCGTCGTGGAGCCAGCGGAAGCCGTCGGGCGGGAGCGGTGATCCGGTGGTGGCGACGCACTGGACGCGGGAGAGGTCGAAGTCGCGGCCGGGGTGGACGTCGGCCTTGCGGCAGGCCATGACGTACGCGGCGGAGGTGCCGTAGAGCGTCGCGCCGGTCTGTTCGGCGACCCGCCACTGGGCTTGGACGTCCGGATAGCCGGGGCTGCCGTCGTACAGGACGACGGTGGTGCCGGTGAGGAGGCCGGAGACGAGGAAGTTCCACATCATCCAGCCGGTGGAGGTGTACCAGAAGAAGCGGTCCTCGGGTCCGAGGTCGCAGTGCAGGCCGATCTGCTTGAAGTGTTCGAGCAGGATGCCGCCCTGGGACTGGACGATGGCCTTGGGCAGGCCGGTGGTGCCGGAGGAGTAGAGGACCCAGAGCGGGTGCTCGAAGGGGACCTGTTCGAAGACCGGCTCGGTGTCGGCGGAGGTGAGGGCGGCCCAGGCGAGCGCGCCTTCGGGGGCGTCGGTGCCGAGCAGCGGGATGTGGACGACGGCGCGCAGGGTGGGCAGTTCGCGGCGGAGTTCGGCGACGGTCTCGGTGCGGTCGTGTTCCTTGCCGCCGTAGCGGTAGCCGTCGACGGTGAACAGGACGACGGGTTCGATCTGCTGGAACCGGTCGAGGACGCTGCGGGCGCCGAAGTCGGGGGCGCAGGAGGTCCAGATGCCGCCGACGGCCGCGGTGGCGAGGAAGGCGACGACGGCCTGCGGGATGTTGGGAAGGTAGCCGCTGACGCGGTCGCCGGGGGTGACGCCCAGCGCGCGGAGTTCGGCGGCCAGCGCGCCGACCTGACGGCGGAGTTCGGCCCAGCTGACAGGGGACTGGGTGTGGGTCTCGTCGACGTACAGCAGGGCGGGGGTGTCGGCGCGGGCCGGGTCCTCCGCGGTGCGCAGGGCGTGTTCGGCGTAGTTGAGGGTGGCGCCGGGGAACCAGGTGGCGCCGGGCATCGCGCGGTCGCCGAGGACGCTCTCGTACGGCGTGGAGAAGCGGATGTCGAACCACTCGGCGACGGCCTGCCAGAAGCTGTCGAGTTCGTCGACGGACCAGCGGTGCAGGGCCGCGTATCCGCCCTCGGCCGGGGCGCCGTACCGGGTCGCGGCCCAGTTCTGGAAGCGGGTGACGGCCGCGGCCTCGATGCGGTCGGGGCCGGGCTGCCAGAGCGGGGCGTCGGGCGTGGCTGCGGTCATGAGGGCTGCTCCCTGGCTGTACGGGTACGCGGGGTGGGCGTGTCGGCGCCGCACGGGCCGGGATGTGCGCGTGAGCGGCTGACACGGACGATGCCATGTGATCGTCTTCGGCACCAGGGTGGCCCCTCCGTCAGGAGTTCCGCCCTTCTCCGGCCGGCATGGGTGAACGGGAGTTGAACGGGAGGTTCTGCGGGTCGGGCGGGTGGCAGGGTGTGCGCCATGGACGGTCGTGACCTGGTGCGTCGGGTGAGGTTGGTCGGTTCGGTGCGGGGGCTGCGCACGGTGCGTTCGGCGTGGCGGCGGCGGTCCGCGGACGCGGCGGCGCTGCCGCCGCGGGGGGTGGAGCGGGCCCGGGTGCCCGGTGCGCTGACGGGTGCGGAGCCGGGCCCGGGTGGGGGTGTGGTGCGGTTCGCCCGTTCGGAGCTGCGTATCCGTGTGTCGGTGGGCGGTGCGGTGTTCTGGGCGTGGGACGGGGCGGAGCCGCTGCCGTCGTACGCGGTGGCGGGTGAGGCGCCCGCGCCGGATCCGCGGGCGGTGCTGGAGCCGGACAAGGACGGCGGCTGGCAGGTGGTGTCGGAGCGGCTGACGGTGGTGGTGTCGCGGACCGGGGCGGTGGAGCTGCGGACGCCGGGCGGGTTGCTGTTGCGGCGGGAGCTGCCCCCGCGCTGGTGGGAGCCGGCGGGCGGGGGGCCGGTGCGGTGGGTGCAGCGCTCCGAGGTGCCGGCGGACGCGCGGTTCTTCGGGCTGGGGGGCCGGGCGGGCGGGCCCCGGTTGCGGGACGGGGTGTACGGGCTGTGGAACACCGATCCGGGCGGGCGTTTCGGTCCGGGGGACGATCCGCTGTATCTGACGATGCCGGTGCAGGTAGTGGTGTCGGACGCGGGGACGCATCTGGTGTTTCACGACAACAGCTGGGCGGGACGGGTGGTGCTGCGGGAGGGCGAGGAGGGCGCCGGTTCGGGGCATGACCGGCCGGGCGCCTGCGAGGTGCGGATGGAGGGCGGGCCGCTGCGCTGCTGGGTGGTGGCGGGGACGCCGGCCCGGGTGCTCCAGGGCTGGACGGCGCTGACGGGCGCGCCGGCGCTGCCGCCGTCCTGGGCGCTGGGGCCGCAGCATGCCCGGTGGGGGTTCGGCAGCGAGGTGGAGGTGCGGCGGGTGGTCGACGGGTACCGGGAGCGGGGGCTGCCGCTGTCGGTGCTGCATCTGGACATCGACCACTACGACGCGCATCGGGTGTTCACGGTGGACCGTGCGCGGTTCCCCGCGTTGCCGGCGCTGGCGGAGGAGCTGCGCGAGGACGGGGTGCGGCTGGTGTCGATCGTGGATCCGGCGGTGAAGGCGGAGCCCGGCGACGCGGTGTTCGACGCGGGGGCGGCGGTCGGGGAGCGGGGGGCGTACGTCCGGGACGCGCGGGGGCGGGTGGTGGTCGGGGAGGTGTGGCCGGGGGCCTCGGTCTATCCGGACTTCACTGATCCGCTTGTGCGGAATTGGTGGGGATCTCTGTACGAGGAACGGCTTGCGCAGGGCTTCTCGGGGGTCTGGCACGACATGAACGAGCCGGTGTCGTTCGCGGCGTTCGGGGATCCGTCGCTGCCGCGTTCGGCCCGGCATGTGCTGGAGGGCGCGGGTGGTGATCACCGGGAGGCGCACAACGTGTACGCCCTGGCGATGGCGAGGGCGGGTTATGAGGGGCTGCTCCGGTTCCGTCCGGAGGAGCGGCCGTTCTTGTTCTCGCGGTCGGGCTGGGCGGGGATGCAGAGGTACGGGGGCACCTGGTCCGGTGATGTGTCGACGGGGTGGCCGGGGCTGCGGGCTTCGTTGTCGCTGGTGGTGGGGCTGGGGCTGTGCGGGGTGCCGTATTCGGGTCCGGATGTGGGCGGGTTCGACGGGTTCCCGTCGCCGGAGCTGTATCTGCGGTGGTTCCAGCTGGGGGCGTATCTGCCGTTGTTCCGGACCCATGCGGCGATCGACGCGGGGCGGCGGGAGCCGTGGGAGTTCGGTCCTGAGGTACTGGAGCACGCGCGGGCGGCGCTGGTGGAGCGGGAGCGGCTGCGCCCGTACTTCGTGACGCTGTCGCATGTGGCGCGGATGACCGGCGCGCCCTATGTGCGGCCGATGTGGTGGGGCGCGCCGGGTGACCGGGCGTTGCGGGAGTGCGAGGACGCGTTCCTGTTGGGCGACGCGCTGTTGGTGGCTCCGGTGCTGGAGCCGGGGACGCGGCGGCGGGCGGTGCGGCTGCCCCGGGGGCGGTGGTACGACACGGCGACCGGGCGGGCGTACGAGGGCCCGGGCCAGGTCCTGTTCGACGCTCCCCTGTCGCGGGTGCCGGTGCTGGCGAGGGCGGGCGCGGTGATTCCGGTACGGGGTGCGGACGGCGGCCCGGAGCTGGAGGTGTGGGCGCCCGCGCCGGGGCGTACCGGCGGCGGGCTGGTGGTGCGGGACCCGGGCGACGGGTGGGCGGAGGCGGAGGTCGAGCGGTATGTGACGCGGTGGGAAGGCGACCGTGTGGTGGTGGAGCGGGACGGCGCGGAGGGCGGGGTCGACTTTCCGGTACGGGTGCGGGGGGTGCGGGGGCGGGACAGCCCTTAGGGCCTCTCGTTCGGACCAGGTCGGACCAGGTCGCATCAGGTCGGACCAGGTGGGACCGGGTCGGACCAGGTGGGACCGGGTCGGATCAGGTCGGACCGGGTCGGATCAGGTCGGACCGGGTCGGATCAGGGAGCGGGTCCCGGCGCGTGCGGGGCCGGCGCGTGGGGTCCAGTGGCCTCAGCCGTGGCCGCCCCGACTGTGACGGCCTCAGCCGTGGCGGCCTGCGAACCAGGCGTCGGCCGCCTCCGTGTGCAACGGGAAGGCCAGGGGGCGCGGGCCGTACAGGACGTCGTAGCCGGATGTCTCGTCGGTGGGGACCGAGGGCGGGAGGCTCGCGAGGGGGCGTGCCGGGAGAAGGCCGAAGACCAGGAGGTGGCCGGCGGTGTCGCTGAGGGTGTCGGCGAGACGGACGTCCTCTGCGGCGGCCTCGATGCCGGTCTCCTCGCGCAACTCCCGGACGACCGCCGCACGCCAGTCCTCGGCATGGTCGATGAACCCGCCGGGCAGGGCCGTTCCGCCCTTCTGGGGCTCGATGGTGCGGGTGATGACGACGAGTCCGGTGGAGCGCGGGCCGGTGACGGGTAGCAGGGCGACCGCGACAGGGAGCGGGTTGCGGTAGGCGGTGGTTCGGCAGTGCGCGCAGGTGCGGGGCCAGGCACCCGCGGACGGTAGCGCGGTGTACGGGGCTCCGCAGGTACCGCAGTGGGAATCCCGTACATACCGGGGCGGCTGCGGGACGGCGGTCGGGGAGGGGCTGCTGTCGGGTTCGGACACGGGCGGACTGTATCGAACCGTCCTTCCGGCATTTCGGCCCTTCCGGCTCTCTCCGGCCCTTTCGGCTCTCCGGCCGTCCCTGATTTCCGGGGGAAGCGACGCCGTGTCCTTTCCCGGAGGCCACGAAGCTGATAGACGGTGTGCCCATGACAGGAATGCGTACCGCTCTGCGTGCTCTGGCCGCCACGGCCGCCGCCCTCCTCGCCGTCACCGCCCTCTCCCCCGCGGCGCAGGCGCGCCCCGAACCGAAAGCTCCCGAGGAGTTCGTGGCGCTGCGCTCGGTGGACCCGACGATCATCCAGGAGATGCGTTACACCACGGCGCACACCTTCCTCGGCGAGAGGGTGGACGGATACCGGCAGCCGGTCTGCATCCTGACCCGGCCGGCCGCCCGTGCCCTGCACCTGGCGCAGCGGCGGCTGTTGCCTCAGGGGTACTCACTGAAGGTGTACGACTGCTACCGGCCACAGCGGGCGGTGGACCATTTCGTGCGGTGGGCGAAGGACCTCGACGACCAGACCATGAAGGGGGAGTTCTATCCGCGGGTCGACAAGGACCGGCTGTTCGAGGACGGCTACATCGCGGAGAAGTCCGGGCACAGCCGGGGCAGCACGGTGGACCTGACCCTGGTCCGGCTCCCCGCCCTGCCGACCGGGCCGTACCGTCCGGGCGAGCCGCTGGCCCCCTGCTTCGCGCCGAAGGACGTGCGGTTCCCCGACAACTCGGTGGACATGGGCACGGGTTACGACTGCTTCGACACCCTGTCGCACACGGACGATCCCCGGGTCCAGGGGTCTCAGCGCGCCAACCGGCAGTTCCTGAAGCGGACGTTGAGCGAGGTGGGGTTCGTGAACCTGCCGGAGGAGTGGTGGCACTTCACGTTCAGGCCGGAGCCGTTCCCGGACACGTATTTCGACTTCCCGGTGCACCGCCGCTCGGTCGCCGGGCGCTGACCGAAAACAGTCGCCCCGAGGGGTGGGGAACGGGCGACCGGGACCACCCCCGTGGGCTCCGGCCGCCCGTTCTTCATCTCGGACGCGAAAGCGGCGTGTTCGGTTGCCGATCGGGCGGCTACGGTGCCCGTATGTCACAGCAGACGTTCGATACGTACGAGGAATTCTGGCCGTACTACGTCGCGATGCACTCCCGTGCTGCCACCCGCTGGGTCCATCTCACCGGCACCCTGACCGGGCTCGCGATCTCCGCGTACGGGCTCGCGCGGGGCCGGAAACGCTATCTCGCGGCTCTGCCGCTGATCGGTTACGGCACGGCGTGGCCCGCGCACTTCCTGATCGAGAAGAACAACCCGGCCACGTTCGGGCATCCGGCGTGGTCGCTGCGCGGTGACGCGCAGATGATCCGGACGATGCTCGCGGGCCGGGACGCGGAGTTGGCGGAGACCGCGGCGAAGTGGCTGGCGGAGCACGGCGAGGGCGGGAGTACCGGCGGGGGTGAACACGGGCAGGGCGGGGACGGGCGCGGCTGAGGCCCGGCGCGCCGGGGCGGGTCGGCGCGCCGGGGCGGGTCGGCGGGCCGGGCTCGGCCAGGGTCGGCGGGCCGGACCCCTCGCCGGACGAGGGCGCCCGTGGCACACTTCTGACGTTCCGTCAGATTCAGTGCCGGGAGGGGCTTTGTCGCGCACGCGCATACCCGTGGTGGCCGGTTGGTTCACCGAGGACGCCGCGGAGGAGGATTTCCGGCTGCTGGGCACCCGGTGCTCCGACTGCCGGTCGGTGCACTTCCCCCGGGAGGACGGCCACTGCCGCAACCCGGGCTGCCCCGGCGGCGAGCTGGAGGAGGCTCCGCTGTCGAAGCGGGGCACGGTGTGGTCCTGCACCGACGGGCGCTACCGGCCCCCTCCCCCGTACGTCAGCGACCCCGAGGCGCCCTGGACTCCGTACACCCTGGTCGCCGTCGAGCTGGCCGCCGAGCGCATGGTGGTGCTGGGGCAGGCCGCCCCGGGGGTGGCCGTGGCCGATCTCCCCGTCGGCTCGGTGGTGGAGGTCGTACCGGGTGTCCTGGACGAGGACCGGGCGACGGGAGTCGTGCACACGACCTGGCACTGGCGTCCCGTAGCGGCGGCAGGGGCCGGTTCATGACCGGCGGGAGGGCCGGCGACGTGGCCGTCCTCGGGGCCGGGATGCACCCGTGGGGCAAGTGGGGGCGCGGTTTCGTCACGTACGGGCGGATCGCCGCGCACGCCGCCCTCGCGGACGCGGGCATCGGCTGGCCCGAGGTCCGGTCGGTGGTGGGCGCGCAGACGGTGCGCGGGGGCTATCCGGGGTACGTGGCGGGGGCGACGTTCGCCCGGGCGCTCGGGTGGCAGGGGGCGCGGGTGGCGTCCGTGTACGCGGCCTGCGCCTCCGGGGCTCAGGCGATCGACACGGCGCGGGCGCAGATCCTGGCGGGACTGGCGGACGTGGTGCTGGTGGTGGGGGCCGACGCGGCGCCCAAGGGGTTCTTCGCCCCGGCGGGCGGGGAGCGGCCCGACGACCCGGACTGGTTGCGCTTCCGGGCGCTCGGGGCGACGAATCCGGCCTACTTCGGGCTGTACGCCCGTCGCCGCATGGCGCTGTACGGGGACACCCAGGAGGACTTCGCCCTGGTCAAGGTGAAGAACGCGGCGGCGGGAGCGCTGAACGAGTACGCCCGCTACCGGGTGCCGGTCACCGCCGAGGAGGTCGCCGCCTCCGCGATGGTCGCCGATCCGCTGCGGCTGCTGGACATCTGCGCCACGTCCGACGGAGCCGCCGCCTTGGTGCTGTCCAGCATGGAGTTCGCGCGGCGTCGCGGGGTGCGGGATCCGGTGCGGATCCGGGCCGTCTCCACCGTGACGCCCACGTTCCCGAGGACCGTCCTGGACCTGCCGGACATCGGCACGGACTCGGCGGTGGCGGTGGCCCCCTCCCCCGAGAGCTTCCGCGCCTCGATCGCGCGGACCGCGTACGAGGAGGCGGGGATCGGGCCGGAGGATCTCTCACTGGCCGAGGTCTACGACCTGTCCACGGCCCTGGAGCTGGAGTGGTACGAGGACCTCGGGCTCTGTGGTCCCGGTGAGGGAGCGAAGCTGCTGCGGACGGGGGCGACCGCGCTGGGCGGCCGGGTTCCGGTGAACACGAGCGGCGGTCTCGCCTCGTTCGGCGAGGCCGTCCCCGCCCAGGCCATCGCGCAGGTCTGCGAGCTCACCGGGCAGTTGCGCGGACGGGCCGGGGAGCGGCAGGTACCGGGCGCACGGGTCGGCATCACAGCGAACCAGGGGCTGTTCGGGCACGGCTCGGCGGTGGTGGCGGTGCGCTGAGCGGGCCGCCCCCACCATGTTTTCCCCGCCCTTTACTTGACTGGGCGTCACCGCCGCAGAACACTCGGGGCCCGGTCCGCCGGACGACGTGCGGCCCGTACCCCTGTCGGCGGGGGTACGGGCCGTACGCGTACCGGGGCGCGCCAGGGCATCCCCCGGCTCAGGTGGCGACGGGTTCGCGGGCCCGTGCCGCGCGCTCCAGGGCGTGCTCCACGACCGCGACCAGAACGTCGCGGACGGAGGACCGGTCGCGCGCGTCGCAGACGAGCACCGGGACCTCGGGGTCGAGGTCGAGGGCGGCCTGCACGGTCTCCGTCGGGAACCGCTCCGCGCCCTCGAAGGTGTTGACCGCGACCGTGAACGGGATCCGCCTGCGCTCGAAGTAGTCGACCGCGGCGAAGCAGTCCTCGAGGCGCCGGGTATCGGCGAGGACGACCGCGCCCAGGGAGCCCTGGGCCAGTTCGTCCCACAGGAACCAGAAGCGGTCCTGGCCCGGCGTGCCGAACAGGTAGAGGACCAGGTCCTCCCGCAGCGTGATCCGGCCGAAGTCCATCGCGACCGTGGTGGTGGTCTTGGACTCGACCCCCGCCAGATCGTCCACCGGGCGGCCCGCCTCGCTGAGGCGTTCCTCGGTGCGCAGCGGCCTGATCTCACTGACCGAGCCGACCGCAGTCGTCTTGCCGACGCCGAACCCTCCCGCCACCAGGATCTTCAGGGTGACGGGCTCGACGTGCCGCTGTTTGCGGCGGCTAGAGCGCCCGAAGGCCATTGATAACCTCGCGAAGAATGTTCACGTCCGGCAGCTCGGCCGGTGGAACGGGTCGGGTGACATGCACCAGCTCGTCCTCGACGAGGTCGCCGACCAGGACCCGTACCACCCCTACGGGAAGGTCGAGTTCGGCGGCGAGCTCGGCGATCGACTGAGGCATGTCGCTGCAGAGTTCGACGATCGCCACATGTTCGGGGGCGAGCGTCTCGTCCCGGCCGGGATCGTCGGCGGCCGGTTCCGGCACAACGAGCGCGATCAGGTCGAGGCGGTGACGGGAGGCGCTGCTGGTGCGCCCGCGGGTCATCGCGTACGGGCGGACCACCGGTCCCGCCTCCGCGTCGTACCACCGCGAGACCTGGGGGTCGACGGCCCCGTCCGTGGATCCGGGGCCGGTGCCCCGGGGGGATTCGGCGCTCATGCCCGCCACCCTCACCCTCCGGCGGGCAGACCGGTCGTCCGTGGGGCGTTGGCCAGATGGGCCCCCACGCGCTTGACCATCAGTGTCATCTCGTACGCGACCTGGCCCACGTCGGAGTCGGCGTCCGCCAGGACGGCGAGACAGCTCCCGTCGCCGGCGGCCGTCACGAAGAGGAAGGCCTCGTCCAGTTCGACGACGGTCTGGCGGACCCGGCCCGCGTCGAAGTGGTGGCCCACTCCCTTGGCGAGGCTGTGGAACCCGGAGGCGACGGCGGCGAGATGCTCGCTGTCCTCACGGGTCAGGTCGCCCGACGCCCCGGTGGCGAGTCCGTCGCTGGAGAGCACCAGCGCCTTGTGGATGCTCGCGACGCGCTGGACGAGTTCGTCGAGCAGCCAGTTCAGTTCGCCCGAGCCCTGGCGGGCGGGGTTGTGTGCTGCGGCGTTCGGTGCGGTCATCGACCGTCCCCTCCCGGAGTGGTTCCTGGTGCTGTGCCACCGGGGCCGCCGGTGTCTTCGGTGTTCGCGATGGATGCGGTGTGCTCGGTGTTCGCGGTGGGATCGGTGGGATCGGTGTTCGCCGTGGATTCGGCGGCGTTCTGCCGACGGCCGCGCTGCCAGCCCCGCTGGAGGGAGGCCATGCGGTCGCGTACCTCGTCCGCGTCGCGCTCGCCGTCGTCGAACGTGTCCACGGGCGCCCGCTGCGGAGTCCGGTCCGCGGATTCCTCGCGGAGCTGGCGGGCGAGGCTGGCCTGCCGGACCCGCCGGGGCAGTCCGCCCACGGTGTCGGGCGCGGGTGGTCCGGCCGGCGCCGGATTCCTGTCGTGCCGTGCCCCGGGGGCCGGGGACGGCTCCGTGACGCGCGGTGCTTCCGTGGCGCGGGATGCCTCTGTCGCACGGGACGGCTCCTTGGCACGGAACGACACCTGGGCACGGGGCGTCTCTTTCGCACGGGACGGCTCCGTCGCGTGGGACGTCTCTTCCGCCCGGTGCGTCTCTGTCCCACGGTGCGTCTCTGTCCCACGGTGTACAGCTGCTCGTACGGTCCAGGGCGCGTCGGTGGTCCGGGACCTGCCGGCCGCCTCGGGCTCGCGGTCGGCGGTGTGCGGGACCGGGCCGGTGGTCTTCGCGGGGGTCTCGCCCGGGTCGTCGCCCTGATCGTCGACCCGGCGGCCCCGGTCGGTGACCAGCGTCGGCGGGGTACGGCGCGGCAGCGGGACGGGCCCCGCGGGGCGCATCGGGCGCACCTGCGCCGAGGGCTCGTCGCCGTGGTCGCGGGCCTGCTGGTGCTGGTCCCGGTCGGTGGCCCGGCGCATGGAGCCGGGCTCTTCGCGGTGGGGCTCGCGGTCGCCCTCGCGGCGCAGGTCACGGGCGCGGAAGATGCCGCCTCGCTCGCTCTCGGTGTCCTCCAGGTCGGACACGCCGTCCAGGACCGGGCCGAGGGCCGGGTCCAGTGCGGGATCCGGCGATCGGTCCAGCGGGTCGCCGGTGAGGTCCAGCGGGCCGACCGGCGGCTCCAGCTCGACCGGCCCGTCCAGGACGCCCGGTGCGGTGAGCCCGGTGGGCACGGGAGACAGGGCCGGGGACCTGCCGTTGACGCGGCGCTCCGCGCCCGGGGCCGCGCTCCGCGCGCCCGGGGCCGCGTCGGAGCTCCGGCCGCTGCCGATCGCCCGCTCGGCCCGGCGGTCGAGGCGGAACCCGGTGCCGTGGGTGTCGGGGGCGTCGGTGAGCAGCGCCGCGGGGATGAACACGACCGCGGTGGTGCCTCCGTACGGCGACTTCTGCAGGGAGACGCGGACGTTCTGCCGCTGGGCGAGCCGGCTGACGACGAACAGGCCCAGCCGGTCGGTGTCGGAGAGTTCGAAGTCGGGGGTCTCGGCGAGCCTCAGGTTGGCGTCGAGGAGGATCTCGGGCGCCATGCCGAGGCCCCGGTCGTGGATTTCGAGCGTGAAGCCGTTGGAGACGCGTTCACCGTGCACCTGGACCGCGGTGTGCGGGGGTGAGAAGACGGTGGCGTTCTCCAGGAGTTCGGCGATCAGGTGGGTGAGGTCGGCCACGGCGGGGCCGCCCACGCCGATCCGGGCGAGGCGCCGGACCTCGATGCGTTCGTAGTCCTCGACCTCGGCGACGGCCGCCCGCACGACGTCCATCAGCTGGATGGGCTTGCGCCACTGGCGGGAGGGGGCGGCGCCGGAGAGGATCACGAGGCCCTCGGCGTGGCGGCGCATGCGGGTGGTGAGGTGGTCGAGGCGGAACAGGTCGGCCAGCTCGTCGCCGTTCTCGGTACGGCGCTCCATCGCGTCCAGGAGCGTGAGCTGGCGGTGCAGGAGGACCTGGTTGCGGCGGGCGAGGTTGACGAAGACCTCGGAGACGCCGCGCCGCATGTCCGCCTGTTTGACGGCGGCCTCGACGGCGGCCCGCTGAAGGGTGTTGAGCGCCTGTCCGACCTGGCCGATCTCGTCGGGTTCGTAACTGAGGTGCGGGGCCTCGGTCTCGACGTCCACCTGCTCGCCCGAGGCCAGCCTGCGCATGACGCTGGGCAGCCGGACACCGGAGACCTCGTGGGCGTCCTTGCGCAGGCGGGAGAGGTCGCGGACGAGTTCACGGCCGATACGTACGGAGACGAAGACCGAGACGATCAGGGCCAGGAAGCCGAGGACTCCGGCGATCCCGGCCTGGGCGAGGACCCGGTAGGCGGCCGGTTCGGCGCGGTCCTGGAAACGGTTGCCCATCTCCTTGGCGTCGCCCGCCAGCCGGTCGAGGACGGTGACGGCCGATTTCTCCCAGCGGTCGGCGTCGACGGCGCCGGGACGTTCCGTCGGACCTGCGTCGATCAGGGCGTCCTCGGCGGTGCGCAGCGGTTCGGTGTCGGGGCTGCCCCAGAACTGCTCGACGCGGCGGCGCTCGGCTGCGGGCAGGTTGTCCAGGCTGACCTCGTAGAGCAGCTCGCGCTGGGCCACGAGGCCGGATATCTGGCGCAGTTCGGAGGTGGTGAAGCGGCCCGCGATGAGGCCCGAGGCGATCAGCGCGTCCTCGCGGGAGAGCATCTCCCGGGCCCGGGAGACTCCGACCAAGGCCCGCATCTGCTGGTCCATCGACACGTTCTCCAGAGTGTGGAGTCCGTTGAGGAAGCGGTACGACGGGTCGACCAGGCCGTTGTAGAAGTCCAGCGCCCTGGCACGGCTGATGGTGCGCTTCTCGACCGATTCGCGCAGGGCGTCCAGTCCGTCGACGGCGCTGAGGATCGCGTCCAGGCGGCTCGCGTCGGAGGCGGTCAGCGCCTCCTGGACGTCCTGCTCCCGGGCGTTCTCCCTGACCTCGCCCACAATGCGGTCGGTGGCGGCACGCTGGCCCATGAGGACGGGGAGCGCGTCGGAGGCCCGGGGATCGGCGAGGAAGACCAGTGTCTGCCGTCGCTCGTCCTGGACGGCTCGGACGGCGTCCTCCAGCGGGTGGCCGACCTTCTCCACGATGGATCCGGCGCTCATCAGCTCGTCGGCCTGACGGCCGGTGATGTAGGTCGCGAAGACCCAGAGGCCTGTGAGGGAGACGAGCGGCACCAGCAGCAACGCCACGATCTTCCTGCGGATCGACTTCCCGCGAAAGCGCATGGCCTCCCCCAGATCGGCCCCGCACCGCGGGGGTGTTCTTCTCCCGGTCGTCCCTCGGCCCTGCCCCGCCGCGCACCGTGCGTACACCGGCGCGCATCGGGCGGACGCGGGCGAGGTCCGTCCTGCGTCAATAAACGGCGCGAGCCTACTACCGACACAGAGACAACTCGAAGACACGTCCGGATGATTTTCAGCCGTCCACCCTGGACTTGATCATGAGTTGTCCCGGTATTCCCGGAGATGAAATTCGCGAAAGCGACAGAGGATACCGACCGGACCTGTCGGTACCGGCACGTATCAGTTGGCTGGAATTCTTCGCTCCGTGCCCTTCTGTGCCCTGCGGGCGTTTTCCAGGGGAATCTTCGGGACGGGTGGTTCGTCCATATGTACGGGGTAGACGCACGGTGGGGTCGTGCGCGGCAGGGCGGACGTGTTCCGCCCGCGTAGAACCGGCGCAAGCCGGGCAGCCACCCTGAAGTCGGACAGTGGTGGGGAGTTGAAGGTCCTTGAGCACGCAGGAACGCGGGAGCGCCGGAGCACCGGCGGCCGCGGACAGGGAAGCCGCGGACGGGGCACGGGTGCCGCGGCAGTTGTGGGTGGAGGAGCCGGCGTCGAAGCGGCGGATGCCCGACGCGGTGCGGACGGCCGCCGTGCGCGCCGTGCTCATCATGTCGCTGACGATCATCCAGGCGATGGTCGCCTTTCTGAGCACCTTGACCGGCTCCTGGCTGGCCTTCCCGATGGTCCTCAGCAGTGTGGCCAGCACGGTGGTCGCCACCTGGGCGGTGCTCGATGTCTGGGTGACGCGGCAGGTGTGGATCCAGCGCAACGGCGTGGTGTCGGCGCCGAGCAGTTCGGCCCGGCAGATACGTCGTGAGCGGCGGCGGTCCCGCCGGGCCGAGCGGGCGGCCGAGCGGGACGGCACAGGCGGTGGCATAGACGGCCGCCGGAAGACCGGAGACCTCTCCCGGGCGTGATGCGCGGGGGTGGTCCGTAGGCGTGGTCCGCGGGCCTGATCCGCGGGCGTGGCCCGCAGGCAGATCCGCAGGCGTGGCCCGCAGGCAGGTCCGCAGGCCTGATCCGCGAGCGTGATCCGCGGGCCTTATCGCGGAGCGTCATCGCCGGCGGGACAGTCCAATCCCCTCAGGAGCCGGGCCGTGGTGGCGGGGTCTCGGCGGCCGTCTGCTCGTTCTTCCTGAACATGCGGGTCGCCGTGATCTCGCCGTGGACCGTCTCTCCGTCCGGGTCCTGCTGCGGCAGACCGGGACGCAGATGCTCCTCCACGCTGATGTACTTGAGCCCCGCCCTCAGGTCCGCGTCGTTGCGCAGCCGGATGACGAGGGGGAACTCGGCGAGCGCGGTCGTGTCGAACAGGCCGGTCGTGTAGAGCAGTTGCACGCCCAGCGCGTCCGACACCGCCCGCTGGAGCTCCAGCAGGTACGTGGCGTTGGCGCGGCCGATCGGATTGTCGAGGAACAGGGTGCCCGCGTGACGGTGGCGGTCGCGGCCCCGGTCGTTGCTGCGCAGCGCCGCCATCGTGCAGTAGAGGGCGATGGCGGCGGTGAGCAACTGCCCGCCGGAGAAGACGTCGCCCATCTGCCCGACGGGGACGCGCTCGGCGCGCAGCACGGCGTCCGGCTTGAGGATCTCCACCGCGATGCCCTTGGGCCGCAGCGCCGCCTCGACGCCCCTCAGCAGCAGGGACATACCGTCCCGGCGCAGGTCGGAATTCTTCTTGAGGGCGGCGTGGGTGGCCTCGTCGACAACCTCGCCGAGGCGTTCGGTGAGGGTGGCCTGGTCGGGTTCCTCGAAGCGGATCCGGAGGAATTCCTGCCCCGACCACTCCCCCAGACCTTCGGGGAGCTGGGAGAGCCGCTGGGCGGAGCGCAGGGTGGTGAGCGCGGAGTCGACCAGACCGCGCAGCCGGTCGACGATCGAGTCGCGGTTGCGTTCCAGCTGGATCAGTTCGTCGGTGAGGACGCGGAGCCGGGGGGCGAAGGCGTCGGCCCACCTCTGGGCGTGCTCGGGCAGTGCGGAGGCGGGCAGCTCGCGGATCTGCTGGCGGGCCGGGGTGCGGACCTGTTCGTACCGGGTGGAGTTGGCGTGCCGGACGAGGACGTCGCTCGCTTCCCGGACCGCGCTCTCGGCCGCCGAGAGGTCGGTGTTGCAGCCGCGCAGGGAGCGGCGGGACTCTGCGGCGGACTGCCGGGCCTCCTCCAGCGTGCCGGGGTAGGGGTCGGGGTGCTCGGACCCGTCCTCCGTGCCGTGGTCGCGCAGGAGGTCCCGCAGCAGGGCCGCCGTCTCGTCGAAGCCGCCTACGGAGTCCTCGGCGGTGCGGTGGGCGTGCAGCAGCTCGCTGTGGGCGGCGCGGGCGGTGTCCAGGGTGGCGGTGGCTTCGGCCAGTTCGCCGTTGGCGGTACGCAGGAGGGCCTGGGCCCCTTCGGCGTCGGCCGGGACCAGGTCGTCCGGCAGCTCGGTGTGGTGGGGGCGTTCGTCGCCGGGGGCGAGCCGTTCGGCCTCGCCGCGCAGCCGTCCCAGGTGCTCGCTGGCGGTGGAGGCGCGGGTCTCCAGGAGCTGGACGTGTGCTTCCGCGCGGGCGGTGGCGGCCTGGCGGGACGGCCCGTCGGCCCCGTCGGTCCCTTCCAGGAACTGGGCGGCGCGGGTGCGGACCTTGTTGGTGAGGCGGTCCAGCTCGGCCAGGGCGGCGCTCTCGTCGCTCTCGGCGCGGGCCTGTTCGGCGCGCAGGTCGGCGCCGACGCCGACCTTCTCGTACAGCTGGGAAGCGGCCCGGTAGGCCTCACGCAGGGTGGGCAGGGCGGTGCGGGCCTTCGACGCGTCCTCCTCGGGGAGGACTTCGGGGACGCCGGCGATCTCGGCGCGCTCGGCCCGGAGGGCGCGGGCGGTGCGGCGGGCGTCGTCCCCGGCGCGCTGGGCGGCCCTGCGGTCCTCGTCGGCGGCGCGGGCGAGGTCGAGGCAGACGGCGGCACGGGCCTCGGACTCGGCGGCCTCGTCGACCAGTTCGCGCAGCCGGACCTGCCAGCCGGCCCGCTCCCGCAGCCGGTGGGCGAGTCCGGCGAGGGCGTCGGCGGCGCGGCGGGCCCGCTGAGCGGCTTCCTGGCGCTCGTCGCGGACCCGGGCGGTGTCGGCGGCGGCCTCGTCGGCCTCGGCGCGGGCGGTGCGGGCCTCGGCGAGGACGGCTTCGGCGCTCTCGGCCGCCGTACGGGCGCCGGCGGCGGCCTCGGCCAGTTCGGTGAGCATGCCCGGCGGGCAGTCGGCGCGCCAGGAGCCGATGCGGGCGGCGAGGGCGCGGTCCCCGGAGAGGCGGGCGGCGAGCGTCCTGATGTCCTCGTCACGGGCGGCGGCGCGGCTGCGCAGCGCGTGGCGTTCCTCGTCGGCGGCGTGTTCGTCGTGCATGGCCGGGTTCGGCGGGACGAGGAAGACGCCGTCGTGCTGCGCGTCGGAGCCGGTGCCGGGGGCCGGGACGGGGGCGAGGAGGGCGGCGGCGGTGCCGACGGCCACGGCGGAGCGGGGCAGCAGGGCCGCGCCGCCGAGGACCTCGCGGGCGCGGGTGTGGGCGTCGGGGTCGGTGATGACGACGCCGTCGACGAGCTCCGGGCGTGCGGCGAGGACGGCGGCGTGGTCGGCCGGGTCGACGGCCTGCGCGAGATAGCGCCAGCCGGGCAGGGCGGGGATGCCGTGCTCGCCCAGGTATTCGACGGTGGCCAGGACGTCGGGTCCTGGCGGCAGCAGCCCGCCCTCGCCGAGCGCGCCGAGGATGCGGGCGTCGTCGGCGGCGGCGGTGCGCAGGTCGAAGAGGCGGCGTTCGGCGGCGGCGACGGACTGGTCGAGGAGGTCGCGCAGCTCGTCGGCGCTGCGGTCGAACTCCTCGGCGGTCAGCGGCTGCTGAGTGGCGGCGGGCTGGTCGGCGAGGGCCACCGCGCGATCGGCGGCCGGTTCGGCGGAGGCGGCCGTGCCGTCGTCCGCCCCCGGGCCGGGGCGGGCGCCGGATCCCCGGTCCGGTCCGGACGGCTCGTCGACGGCTTCCTTGCGGGGGTGCGGGACGCCGGTGCCGGACGGAAGGCCCAGCAGGTCGCCCAGGCGGGGGTCGGCGGCGATGGATTCGGCGGCGCGGAGCTCGTCCTCGTAACTCTGCTCGGCCGCCCTGGCTCCGTCGGCGGCGCGGGCGGCGGTCAGATCGGCGCGGCTCTCGGCGACGGCCGCCTCGCGGGCGTTGTCGGCGGCGGCGCGCGCGGCGTCGCGGGCGGCGTCCCAGGCGGCGACGGCGGACTGTTCGGCGTCGCTGGCGGCGAGGGCCGCGCGGGCGGGGTCGGCGTCGGGCGCGGTGTCGTCGAGCCAGCCCGCCCTGACGGCTTCGGCGGTCTCCTGGCCCACTTCGGCGAGGCGCTGGCGCAGGTGTCCGGCCTCGCTGCGGGCGCGCTGGGCCTCGGTGGCGGCGACGGTGGCGTCGCGGTGGGCGCGTTCGCCGGTGGCCTGGAGGGTGTCGGAGCGCTCCTCCTCGTCGTTGGCGACGCGCTCACCCTCCTCGGCGGCCCGGTGCAGGGCGCGGACGAGGTCGGTGGCGGCGGCGGAGCGGGCGGCGAGGGCGGGGGCGGCGTCGCGCTCGGCTTCGCGGATGGCGACGGCGACCCTGGCGGAGCGGTCGGCGGCCGCCCGGTGGCGCAGGACGGCTTCGGCTGCCTGCCAGGCGGCGTGCAGGGTGCGGGCCTCGACCAGCTCCTTGCGGCCGGCGGCGGCGCTCTTCTCGGCGGCGGTCAGGGCCAGCGAGGCGTGCCGGTAGGCGAGTTCGGCGGCGATCAGGGAACGGCTGCCCCGGGTGGACTCGGCCTCGGTGACGGTGTGGGCGGCGGCGGTGACCCGTTCGGCCAGCTCGGCGGTGCGGCCGCGCTCCTCGGCGGCGCGGGCGGTCAGCCGGCGGGCCAGGGTGCGGGAGCGGCGTTCGGCGCCGGCGTGGATGTCGCGGGCGCGGGCGCGGGTGTCGGTGGCCTCGACGATCCGGTTGAGGAGGTCGACGGAGCCCGCGGTGAAGTCGCGTTCGGCGGTCAGCTCGGCGCGGCGGCCCAGCTTGTTGCCGAAGCCGCTGACCAGGTCGGCGAGTCCGTCGGTGTCGCGGGTGTCGGTGACGGCGCGGAGCAGGAGGTCGGTGAAGTCGGAGTCCTTCTTCACCGCGAAGAGTCCGGCGGCCTCGCCCTCGTCGGAGTTCATCTCGCGCTGGTAGCGGAAGAGTTCGGGGTCGAGACCGAGGTCGCCGAGGTGTTCGTTCCAGCGGTCGTGGATCTCTTCCCAGTGCACGTCGAGGTGGGCATAGAACTTGCCCGCGTCCATCAGCGCGTCGCGGAAGCCCTTCATGGTGCGCCGCCTGCCGCGTGCGCCGGAGACGCCTTCGGCGGGGCGGCCCACGGCGGAGGACTCGGCGACGGGCAGGCTGTCCAGGGTGAGCCCGGGGCCGGGCCGGAACGAATACCAGGCCTCGGCGAACTTGCGGGGGTCGCCCGAGACCTGACGGCCGCGCCACTCGCTGACCTTGCCGACGACGACGCACTCACCGGTGAGGGTGTGCTGCCACTCCAGGGCGACGTGCCCGCAGTCGTCGGCGAGGAGGAACTTGCGCAGCACGCCGGAGCTGGCACCGCCGAGCGTGTTGCGGTGGCCGGGGAGCATCACCGAGAAGATCAGCTTGAGCAGGACGGACTTGCCGCCGCCGTTCTCCAGGAAGAGGACGCCCGCGGGGGCGGGGCGGCGGGGCGGGCCGACCGGCTCGTCCTCGAAGAACTCCGCCTGGGCGGGGGCGGGGCTGGGAACGGGTGCGCCGACGCCGCGCAGGTCGAGGACGGTGTCGGCGTAGCGCGCACCGGCAGGCCCGATGGAGTAGAGGCGGACCCGGGACAACTCGTACATGGCGGCGGACTCTCGTCGTTCGGTGAGCAGGGGCGGAGCGGCAGGTGCGGGACGTGCGAGCCGGTAGGGAACGGCCGGTCAGGTCAGAAGGGAAGGTCAGGAGTGGAAGGGAAGGCCCGCGTCGGCGGCCAGCTCCATGCTGTCGGGGTCGGGCGGTGGCAGCAGGGTGGCGGAGCCGTCGGTGACGGGAACGACGCCGAGCTCCAGCAGTTCGGCCATGGCGGCGCTGCCCGCCAGGTCGCGGACCTGGAGCTGGTAGCGGGCGGTGGTGCGGTAGGCGCCGCCCGCGTCGTCGCCGGTCCGTTGGAGGAAGCCGGAGTCGGTGAGGAAGGCGACGGCCTTGCCGATGATGCCGGTGGTGGATCCGGCGAGCCGACGGGCGTCCTTCGTCGCGCCGGTGGAGCTGCGGCGGGCGTAGATTCGCCAGCCGGCTTCGAGTCCGGGGGCGTCACTGGCCGGGTCGGTGTTGTCGCCCTGTTCCTCGGCGCGCTCCTCCAGCCGTCGGCAGGCCTGGCGTACGAAGGCGTCGACGCCGTTGACCGTGATGCGGCCGATGTACGCGTCGTCGGCGAGGTCCTCGGGGCGGGGGAAGGCCAGGGCGGCGACGGCGAGGTGGGCGAGGCCGTGCAGGAAGCGGTCGGCGGAGTCGGACGATGCGCGGCGGGCGTAGTCGCCCATGCGGACGGCGAAGACGGAGTCCTCGCCCGCGGTCACGGCCATCCCGGCGCGTGGGGAGACCTCCAGGACGATGAGGCCGAGGCCGGTGGCGACGGCGTCGGCGAGCCGGGCGAAGGCGCTCTCCTCGCGGTAGCGCCGCAGCAGGTCGGCGTATTCGGCGTCGCGGGCGGGCAGCAGCTTGGGCTGGAGCCCGAAGGAGACCAGGCGGGCTGCGTCGGCGGCGTCGGCCGGGGTGACGGGCGTCTGCCCGGCGGGCTCGGCGGCCCCCTGGTGCGCGGAGTCGCCCGCGTGCGGGAAGGCGGGCCCGGCGTGCGCGGAGGGCTCGGTCCACGCGTCGGTGTGCTCGGCGTCGTGGTCGCTCACGGCTGGGACTCCTCGGTACGGAAAACGTGCGGGTGCGGCAGGAGGGCGGGCCCGGTCACGGCGGAGAGGGCGGGGCTGTTCACGACGGACGCGGCGGGGCCGGTCACTACGGACGCGGCGGGGCGGTGCGCGGCGGACGCCGCGGGGCCGGTCATGAGGCCTCCTTGCGGTCGGCGGCCATGCCGACGGCGTCCAGCAGGGCGGTACCCACGATCAGGTCGGCGCCGCCGAACTCCGGGTCGTCCAGCTGCGCCCCGTCGTCCACGGCGAACAGCAGGCGACGTTCGCCCTGACGGTAGGCGGTGCCGACCGGCGGGCTGGCGGCGTGGACGGCGAGCAGGGCGACCAGGTACGGCAGGTCGGTGTCTCCGGTGCCGCGGGCTTCGGCGAGCAGTCCGGAGAGCCGGCGCGGGGCGTCGTGCTCCAGGTCGAGCAGGGTCATGGCGCGGGCGAGCTGCTCCTCGCTGAACCGGCTGTCGTCAGGCGTGGCGATGAGGTCGGGCTCGGGCATCTCCGCGCCCAGGTGCTCGCGCTCCAGCGGCGGGGTGAGCAGCAGGTCGACCAGGTCCGCGACCCGTACGGAGGTGGGGGTGCGCAGTCCGGTGCCGTGGGCGAAGAACGCGTCGGTGGCGCGGGTGGACTGTTCGACGGGGAGGGGGAGGAGCGGGGCGAGGAGCTGCCCGTACAGGTCGAGGCCCGTGTGGGCGGCGGGTGGGGCGAACGCCTGCCGGTCCTGCTCCGCGCGGAAGAGGGGGCCCGCCTCCAGGAGCCGGGACTGGAGCTGGGTGTGGCGGCGGATGCAGTCCTTGACGATGTCGACCAGCTCCGCGGCCCGGCGCTTGTGCTCGGGCTCCTCGGCCTCGTCGCGTGCCTTGCGGATGTTGGTGAGGATCGCGTTCTCGTGGCGGTAGCGGTCGGCCACGTGGTCCAGGGCCTCGGCGATCATGTCCGGGACGGTGTGGAGCCAGTCGACGGCGCGGACGTTGCGCCGGGTGGCCTCCAGGGTCCGGCGCAGGGTCTCGGCGTACTGCACGGTGCGGTAGCGGGCCTGTTCGGCGGCGAGCTGGGCGTCGGCGAGGCGGCCCCGGCTGATGAGGACCTCCAGCTTGACCTCGGCGGCGATCTGGGCGCTGGTGACATCCGTGTCCAACGCGCCGACCAGGACGTTGACCGCTTCGTCGGTGGCGCGGAGGTAGACCGTGCCGCCGTAGCCCGGGACCTCTTCGATGAGCTTGAAGTCGTAGTCCCGGCGGATGTAGACCCCGTCGGGGCCGAAGGTGCCGTAGACCGCGCGGAAGCCGCGGTCGACGCTGCCGACGTTGATCAGGTTCTCCAGGACCCAGCGGGCGACCCGTTCGTGCTCGGCGACGGGGCGGTCGGGGGCCTGGGCGCCGACCCGGGGCAGCAGTCTGGCCACTATCTGGTCGTGGTCGGCTCCGGTGTCGAAGTCCATGTTGAGCGTGACGTGGTCGATCGCGGCGAGAGCGACCTCCGCCATGGCGTACACCGTGTACTCGCCGGCCAGATTCGCCTTGCGGACGTCGAGGTCGTGCAGCGGCGCCGTGCACGCGAGCGCGCGCAGCCGCCGCGACAGCCCCTCGTCGGCGGCGGGGCCCGGGGCAGGCCGCGGCCCCGCGCTGAGCTGCGGCGAGGCGGTGTCCGGGTAGGCAGGCGAAGTCACGTGGGACAGATTAGGTCCTCGCACCGACAACGGTCGAAACGGCGTTTATGCGACCGGCCCCGCGTGAGCGTCCGGTGCGAGCGGCCGAGTCCGCGCGGGTCCGTAGCCGCCGCCCGGTGTGCGCACCACGAGCACGTCTCCGGCGTCCAGTTCGACGGTGTCGCAGCCCTCCAGCGGGACCAGCAGACCGTCGGCGTGGGCGGGGTGGCGGCAGCCGTGCATCAGGACGACGGCGGCGCTGCGCAGACCGTCGGCGTGGGCAGCGCGCAACTGTTCGCGTACGGGGGCGATTTCCAGGGGCGTACGGTGCGGCCGTGGGCGTGGAGACGTTCGGGGACCTCGATCACGCGCTCGTGGACGGCCTCGGGCAGGACGATGTGCCGGTCGAAGAGGCGGGGCCGGTTCTGGTAGGCGATTCGCAGTGCGTCCCGGAAGCCCTCGGTGGTCAGCGGCACGGTCGGCTCGCCCCGCCGTTCCAGCAGGGCGTTGGTGGCGACGGTGGTGCCCATCCGGGCGGCGGCGACCCGGTCGACGGGCACCGGTTCGCCGGGGTCCAGGCCGAGGAGCAGCCGGATTCCGGCGACGGCCGCGTCGTCGTAGCGGTCGGGGTCGTGGGAGAGGAGCTTGCGGGTGATCAGGCGGCCGTGGGGGCGGCGGCCGACCACATCGGTGAAGGTGCCGCCCCGGTCGATCCGGAACTCCCAGCGTCCGGTCATGGCGCCCTTCTGTGCCCGCGCCCGCGGGCTCGCAGGGGCGGAGCGTCCGCAGGGACCTCGCGGGGACGGAGCACCCGCAGGGGGTTCAGTCCTGGAAGAGCGCTGCCAGCCGGGGCAGATGGCGGCGGTTCGCGGTGGCGTCCTCGGCGTCCCAGCTCTCGCCCGCCGGGTCCGCCGGGCGTATGCGGTCGCGCAGCGCCGCTTCGACTGCGGCGTCGAGGGAGGCACTCTCGCCCCGGAGACGGTGGTAGGCCTCGGCGATCGGGGCGTTCAGGGACTCGTATCCGATCCAGCCGCGCTCTCCCCGGCTCATCCGGATCACCACCGGCAGTCCGGCCAGCGTGTCCGGATCGGCCACCGCTCGGGTGAAGGTCTCCCGGCCGAGCAGGGCGAGCCCGTCGCGGAAGTCCATGAAGCCGTCGTCGCCGCAGCCTCCCTCGATGAGGTAGGCCGCGTTCCACAGGGGCCACCGGTAGGCGGACCGGGTCACGTCCACGGCGGTGACGGCGAAGGCCGTGATCCGCGCCGGCTCCAGGGAGGCGAGTACGTCGGTCAGGGCTCCGGGCAAGGGGTCGTCGGGCGGGTCCCGGTCGTCCGCCCGGTCCCCGGCCGCGTCGCGAGCCCGCTCGACGAGCCCCCACCACTCGTTGACGTCCATGGGGAGAAGCCTAGGAGGAGGGTCTGACAACGCCCCTCCTCCTAGGCCACCGGCCGCGTCCGCCCTAGCTCCGCGTCCTCCCGGACTCCCGGACTCCCCGCTCCCGCGGTCAGAGAGCCGGTGCGTCCGGCCCGATCCGGCTCCGTACCGCCGTCTGGACCTCGGCCTCCTCGGCCGGGTCGGCGGCGAGGCGGCGCAGGCGTTCGGCGACGCGGACGTCTCCGGTCTCGGCGTGCAGGGCGGCCACCTCGCGGGTGGTCTCCTCGCAGTCCCAGAGGCACTCCACCGCGAACCCGGTCGGGTAGGACGGGTCGGTGGCGGCCAGGGCGCGGGCGGCCCTGCCCCGCAGGTGCGAGGAGGACGTCTCGCGGTAGACGTGGCGCAGCACGGGCGAGGCGCAGGCGATGCCGAGGCGGCCCGCTCCGTCGACCAGCGTCCACAGCCGGGGGGCGTCGGGTCCGTCGCCGCGTACGGCCTCCCGCAGCGCGCCGAGGACTTGGGGAGCGTCCTGGGCGGTGCCTCGGCAGGCGAGCACTCCGGCGGCCGAGGCCCCGAGGGCGTCGGGGCGGTGGGCCCAGCGCCGGGCCCGTTCCACGGCGTCGTCGCAGGTCATCCGCTCGAAGGCGGCGATGGCCGTGTCGGCGACGGTGCGGGCGGGGCTGACGGCGGCGGCCTCGATGAGGTCGAGGACGGCGGGGTCGCCCGCCTCCGCGAGATAGTGCAGGGCGGCGCAGCATGCGCCTTCGGGGCCGCTGCGGGCGGCCTCGACGATCAGGGGCAGGTCGTCGGGTCCGGCGACGGCGGAGAGGCAGCGGGCCGCGGGGACGTGCAGTTCGCTGCCGCGCTCCAGGGCCTGCTGGGCCCAGTCGAAGACGGCCTGGACGCTCCAGCCGGGGCGGGGACCCCCGGGGCGCATCTGGCGCTGCCATCGGTCGAACGAGCCCTGTTCGCCGGCGGCCCTGACCCGGGCGCCGACCGCCGCGCGCGGGTCGTCGGCCCACAGCCGCCAGGGGCGCGGCTCGAAGGAGTCCCGTACGGCGGCGGCGAGGTCGGCCGAGCCCTGGTCGGTGGCCGGGAAGCGGGCGAGGACGGGCAGCGCGAGGGAGCGCAGGCCGGCGTCGTCGTCGCGCAGGGCGAGTTCGTCCAGGGCCCAGGCCCAGTTGGCTCCGGTCGCCGCGTAGCGGCGGAGCAGGGCCAGGGCGTCGTCGCGCCCGTAGGAGGCGAGGTGGCCGAGGACGGACAGCGCCAGACCGGTCCGGGAGTCGTCCGTGTCGAGGTGGTCGTCGGGATCGGCGAGGTGTCGCTCGATCTCCTCGATACCACCGTCGAGGTCGAGGTAGAGGCGCGCGTAGTAGAGAGAGCGGTTCTCCACCTGCCAGTCGTGACGGGGGTCGCTCACGACGCAGTGGTTGAGAGCCGCGAGGGCCTCGGGGCGCGGTGCGGCGAGCGCGTGGAGCGTGCCGTCGCCGCGGCCCCTCTGCAACAGGCCGAGCAGGGTGCCGCTCGGCGCTATGAACGGATCGAACATGGGAGAAAGCCTCACATCAAGCTGTCGACGCAACCGGGACTGTGCAGTGCCCCGTGCCTCTCGGCACGCGGGAGTGTCCGGGGGGACACCGTTACGCCGCGCAGTGACATGATCGGCCGACCGCCGTCTTTCGCCTGGTGTAGAGCATCTTCCTCTGCCTCTCGTCGGTGGCCCTGAGCGGGCCCGCGACGTCATGATGACCCAGCCATTTCGCCACCGCGACCACATTTACGACGGACCGGTCAGCGGAGCCCACGGCGGACGCGCGACGGGGCGCGCCCGCCGGCGTCTCACCGGGCACCGAAGCGTTCCAGCAGGTCGGTCTTGCCGAACATCCGGGCCGTGTCCAGCGCGGACGGTGTTCCTGCGGCCGGGTCGGCGCCGGCGGCGAGCAGCGCGTCGACGACGGCGTCCTCGCCCTTGAAGACGGCTCCGGCCAGCGGGGTCTGGCCCCGGTCGTTGGCCCGGTCCGGGTCGGCGTCACGGGCGACGAGGGCGGCGACCGTCCCGGCGTGCCCGTGGTAGGCGGCGAGCATGAGCAGCGTGTCGCCCCGGTCGTTGGTGAGGTTGGCGGGGACTCCGGCCTCGACGTACGCGGTGAGCGCCTCGGTGTCGCCGGCGCGGGCCAGGTCGAAGACCTTGGTCGCCAGCTCGACCACCTCGGGATCAGGGGTTTCGCTCATCGGACGGACCGCCTTCCTTGACTGCTGCCACGGCTGTGACCGCCGCGGTTGACCTGGTGGGGAGTACGGCACGGGACCGTACGAGTGAATCGACAGGGTACTGCTCCAGGGCCGACATGACCCGGCCCGGATGCGGCAAGGGATCACCGCGGCTGATCCTGCCCGGCACGGACGAGGTGATGCCGCTCCCCGGGGGCCTGCTTCTGTGAGCCAGTCAAGTGAAAGCGCGGCATATTCACCCGATTGCACCTTTTGTCGTATAGATACTTCTCGTGATCCTGGAAGGACTCATGGTGACTGTCCCCTTCAACCAGGAGAGAACCGCTCATGATCCTTTCCATCTCGGGCGTGGTACTGCTCGCCATCGTCGTCTTCCTGTTCTTCAAGAAGGACGGACTCAAGGCCTCCCACGCCATCGTCTGCGCCCTGTTCGGCTTCTACCTGGCCGGTACCGCGATCGCACCGAGCATCACGGCGGGCGGCGCGAGCCTCGCCGGCCTGCTGGGCGGGATCAAGTTCTGACGCTCCGCGACCGCTCCCACCCCTACAGGAGACCGATGTGGCACGGCGACCACTCCCCCGCATTCTGAGCAGCGGCAGCGCTTCGATCACGCGCAGCAAAGAGATCGCGCGCACGGCCGCCGACAGTGCCACCGATGTCCTCCATCCGCTGATCACCGTGGTCCGCGGACTACGGCTGCTGGCCGTGTCCGGCCGGCGGAAGTGGGTCGCGACGCCCAAGGAGCGGCGGGGTCCCAAGCTGCTCCTCGGCGCGGCCTGCGTGCTCGTGGTGGCGCTCGTCCCCTACGGGCCGATCCTGGCCCTGGTCACGGTGATGGGCGCTGCCGCGTGGAAGGGGCGGGAGCGGACCCCGGTGAGGACCGGGCCCGACGACGCGGAGACCGCGCGTCTGCGGTCGCTGTACGAGGCGCTCGTGCCGTACTTCTCGACGCCCGACGACCCCGACCCGCTGTTCGCCCACGGCGGCGACTGGACGAAGGCCTTCGACGGGTACGCCTTCGACGCCGACGGGCGGCCCACCCGTCTGCGGGTCTCCTACCCCGCGTACTTCACGGACGGCGAGCCGGCCGCCCGCTCCCGCATCGAGCAGTTGCTCCACACCAAGTCCGGCCGGGGTCGCGAATACCACTTCGGCTGGGACGAGGAGGCCAACCGCCTCGTCATGACCGTGCTGGACGCGCTCCCCACGACGATCGCCGCCCAGCGCTTCGTCACCGCCCCCGGCGAGACGGTGCTCGGCTTCACCGACCCGGACGCCGTCTCGCGCACCGTCCCCGTGCGCGACGGCGACATGACGGTGGACGCCTCGCCCGTGGTCTGGCGGACCGGCGGCCGCTCCACCGAACCGCACCTGCTGGCCGTCGGACAGCCCGGCGGCGGCACCACGACCCTGGTCCGCTCGATCGCCCTCCAGGCCCTCCGGGACGGCGACGTCATCGTCGTCGACGGCAGCGGCACCGGCGAGTACGGCGCCCTCGCCGGGCGCGGCGGCGTCCTCGCCGTGGAGTCCGGCCTCGGTGGGGCGCTGGCCACACTGGAGTGGGCGGCACACGAGACGGAGCGCCGGCTGATCGCCGCCAACCGGGCCCGGCAGAGCGGCCACCCCGTGCCGGACGACATCCGGCGCCCGCTGTGGATCCTGCTGGACCGCCCCGGCGCCCTGGGTCATCTCGCGGCGGCCGACGGCAGGCCCGACCCGCTGGAGCTGCTCCGGATCCCGCTGCGGCACGGCCGGGCCGCCCAGGTCACCGTCGTGCTGGCCGAGCAGTTCGACGCGCTGGAAACCCTCACCGAGACCGTCACGACCCACACCCGCGCCCGCGCGGTCCTCGGGCCGGCCTCCCGCGAGCAGATCGAGGCCGTCCTCGGAACCGAACCGCACACCACGCCGCCACCCGAGGTCCCCGCGGGGCGCGGTTACGTCCGCCTCGGCGCGGGCCCGGTCCTGCGGCTCCAGGTGCCCGCCACCCCGGACCCGTACGACGACGCCACGAGCGAGGCGCACCGGCAGGCGGTGCTCGACCTGCTGCCCGACCGGCACCCCCCGATGGAGGCGGCTCCGGCGAGGGAGCCCGCCGACGAGGGCCCCCCGACGGAGCAGGTCCCCGTGGCGGTGGAAGCCGCGGCCCCTCAGGTGGAGGCCGTTCCGGTGGAGGCGATGGTCGCCGAGGCCAGGCCGTCCGAGCCGCTGGCACAGGCGCAGCCGGCGGGCGCCGAGAGCTGAACGGGGAGCACCGCCGCGCCACCGCGGGCGGGAAGTGGACCATCGATGGTCCACTTCCCGCCCGCGGTCGCCTGCGCGAGGTCCAGAGACCCTCAGGCCACGAAGCTGCGCGGGGCGTCGGCCCCCACGCCCGCCCCGGAGCGCACCAGGTCCACCGCGGCGGCCAGCCGTACGGCCGCCTCGTCCGCGACGGGCCCGCTGACCGTGAACGGCAGCCGTACGTAGCCCTCGAAGGCCCCGTCGACCCCGAAGCGGGGGCCCGAAGGCACCCGGACGCCGACCCGTTCGCCCGCCACGGCCAGCCGCGATCCGGAGAGGCCCCCGGTGCGCACCCACAGCGTCAGGCCGCCGCGCGGCACGGCGAACTCCCAGTCCGGCAGCTCCCGGCGCACCGCCGCGACCAGGGCGTCCCGGTTCTCCCGCGCCTGGCCGCGCCGGACCTCGACGGCCTGTTCCCAGCCGCCCGTGCCCATGAGCCAGTTGATGGCGAGCTGTTCCAGGACGGGGGTGCCCATGTCGGCGTAGGCGCGGGCGGCGACCAGGCTGCGGATGACGTCGGGGGCCGCCCGCACCCAGCCGATGCGCATGCCGGCCCAGAAGGCCTTGCTGGCCGAGCCGACGGTCAGGACCGTGCTGCCCGCCGGGTCGAAGGCGCAGACGCGGCGCGGCATGTCGACGTCGGCGTCCAGGCGGAGTTCGTTCATGGTCTCGTCGACGACCAGGACCGTTCCGGCGGACCGGGCCGCGTCCACCAGGTCCCGGCGCTGCTGCTCGTCGGCGAGCGCGCCGGTGGGGTTGTGGAAGTCGGCCACCACATAGGCGAGCCGGGGCGCGGCGTCCCGCAGCACCTGGCGCCAGCGGTTCATGTCCCAGCCGCCGAGCCCTTCCTCCATCGCGACCGGGACGAGGCGGGCGCCCGTCTCGCGCATCAGCTGGAGGATGTTGGCGTAACTGGGGGACTCGACCGCGATCCGTTCGCCGCGGCCCGCGAAGAGGTGACAGATCGCGTCGATGGCGCCCATCGCGCCGGTGGTGACCATGATCTGTTCGGGCATGGTCGGGATGCCGAGCGCCGTGTACCGGTCGGCGATCATCTGCCGCAGGGCGGGCAGTCCGGCCGGGTAGTCGCCGTGTGTGTGGGCGTACGGCGGCAGCTCCTCCAGCGCCCCCTGGACGGCGCGGGTCAGCCAGGGCTCGGGCGCGGGCAGGGCCGCGCAGCCCAGGTCGATCATCGAGCCGAGCGACTCCGGCGGCAGTGGTTCGAGGCCGCGGGCGGGCAGCGGGTTGCCGGCCGGGACGGCGGTCCAGCTGCCGGCGCCGCGCCGGGACTGCAGGAAGCCCTCGGCGCGCAGCGCCTCGTAGGCCGCCGCGACGGTCGTACGGCTGACGGCCAGGGCGAGGGCCAGTTCGCGTTCGGCGGGGAGGCGGGCGGCGACCGGGACCCGGCCCTCCAGGACGAGCAGCCGCACCCCGTCGGCGAGCGCACGGTAGGCGGGCGGCTTGCGGCCGCCCGGTCCGGTGGGCCGGGCCTGTTGCGACCGGAGCTGCCGGGCGAGCTGGGCCGCCCCCACCGTCGACGTCCACTGCGCCATCAAAATCAGTCCACCTTCCTCGTATTGGCCATAGTTGGTGACCGATCCCCTGCCACAGAGTGGCACGAAGCAGTCCACTACCACTACAGCAGGGGGCACAACGTGGCCAGGACCACCGGCCGGAGCACCACTCACCTCACCCGGCGGCTGGTCCAGCTGTACGTCGGCCTGACGCTGTACGGGGCGAGCTCCGCGCTCCTGGTCCGGGCCGGACTGGGCCTGGAGCCGTGGGGCGTGCTGCATCAGGGCCTCGCGGAGCTGACCGGGATATCGATCGGCGTGGTGTCGATCATCATCGGCGCGGTGGTGCTGCTGCTGTGGATCCCGCTGCGCCAGCGGCCGGGGCTCGGCACGGTCTCGAACGTCTTCGTGGTCGGGCTGGCGATGGACGGGACGCTCGCCGTGGTCGGCGACCTGGACGGACTCGGGTTCCGCGCGCCCGTCATGGTCCTGGGCATCGTGCTCAACGGGGTGGCGACCGGTCTCTACATCGCGGCCCGGTTCGGTCCCGGGCCGCGCGACGGGCTGATGACCGGGCTGAACCGGGTCACCGGGCGTTCCATCCGGCTGGTCCGCACGGCGATCGAGGTGGCGGTCGTGGTGACCGGATTCCTGCTGGGCGGCTCGCTGGGGGCGGGCACGGTGCTGTACGCGCTGGCCATCGGTCCGCTGGCCCAGTTCTTCCTGCGGATGTTCGCGCTCCCCGAGCCCTCCGGGCCCGGTGTCACCGTCGCCTCGGGCGAGCCGTCCACCACCGCGCCGCCCGCCGGTTCCGGCCCTGTTGCCGACCCGGCATCCGGGCAGGCCATACTGCCGCAGTGAATCCGAGCCACCCCTATCTGGACCACCCGGCGCCGATCGCCTTCGCCCATCGCGGCGGGGCGGCGGACGGCGTGGAGAACACCGCGACCGCCTTCCGCCGGGCGTCCGAGGCGGGCTACCGCTACTTCGAGACCGATGTGCACACCACGGCGGACGGCCGTCTGGTCGCCTTCCACGACGCCACGCTGGACCGGGTCACCGACGCCCGGGGCCGGATCTCCGCGCTGCCGTGGAGCGAGGTGCGCCGGGCCCGGGTCGGGGGCGGCGAACCGCTTCCGCTCTTCGAGGAACTGCTGGAGGAGTTCCCGAAAGCCCGGTGGAACGTGGACCTCAAGGCGGAATCGGCGCTGGAGCCGCTGCTCGGCCTGATCCGCCGCACCGACGCCTGGGACCGGGTCTGCGTCGGCTCGTTCTCGGAGGCCCGGGTGGCCCGCGCCCACCGCCTGGCGGGCCCCCGGCTGGCCACGTCGTACGGGGTGCGCGGCGTCCTGGGGCTGCGCCTGCGTTCGTACGGCATCCGGGCGGCGCTGCGCGCGGGCGCGGTCTGCGCCCAGGTCCCGGAGCGGCAGGGCGGCGTCCCGGTGGTGGACGCGCGCTTCGTCCGCACGGCGCACGCCCTCGGGCTCCAGGTGCACGTCTGGACGGTGAACGAACCGGAGCGGATGGCGGCGCTCCTGGACCTCGGCGTGGATGGCATCATGACCGATCACATCGAGACGCTGCGTACGGTGCTGAGCGAGCGGGGGGCATGGTCCTGACGCCCGGTCCGTCCACGTCCACAGGGGACGACCGAGGGGGCGCGGCTTGAGCACCGGGACCACAGGGAAGGCCGATCCGGCCGGGCAGCCGCCGGACGACCAGGCCGCTGCCGCCCGCAGACGCGAGCAGCACGGCTGGTACTTCTACGACTTCGCGTGCTCCGTCTACTCCACCAGTGTGCTGACCGTCTTCCTCGGTCCGTATCTGACGTCGATCGCCAAGGCGGCGGCGGATCCCGACGGGTTCGTGCACCCGCTGGGCATACCCGTGCGCGCGGGTTCGCTGTTCGCGTACTCCGTCTCGGCGTCCATCGTGGTGGCCGTCGTGCTGATGCCGATCGTGGGCGCGGCGGCGGACCGTACCGGGCGCAAGAAACCGCTGCTGGCGGCAGCCGCCTACACGGGGGCCGCGGCGACGGCGGGGATGTTCTTCCTGGACGGCCACCGCTATCTGCTGGGCGCGTTCCTGCTGATCGTGGCGAACGCCTCCATCTCCGTGTCGATGGTCCTTTACAACGCCTATCTGCCGCAGATCGCCGGGCCGGAGGAGCGCGACGCGGTCTCCTCGCGCGGCTGGGCGTTCGGCTACACCTCGGGCGCCGTCGTGCTGGTCCTCAACCTGATCCTCTACACCGGCCACGAGTCCTTCGGTCTCGCGGAGTCCGACGCGGTGCGGATCTGCCTCGCGTCGGCCGGTGTGTGGTGGGGCGCGTTCACCCTCGTACCGCTGCGCCGGCTGCGTGACCGCCGGATCCCGCCGAGCGGTGAGGGAGCGGTCGGATCCGGATGGCAGCAGCTGAGAGCGACCCTGCGCGACATGCGGCGCCACCCGCTGACGCTCTCCTTCCTGCTCGCCTATCTCGTCTACAACGACGGGATCCAGACGGTGATCTCGCAGGCCTCGCTGTACGGCTCCGAGGAGCTGGGCCTGGATCAGACGACGCTGATCGTCGCCGTGCTGCTGGTGCAGATCCTGGCGGTGGCGGGGGCGCTCGGCATGGGGCGGCTCGCCCGGACGTACGGGGCGAAGCGCACCATTCTGGGATCGCTGGTGATCTGGACCCTCATCCTGATCTCCGCCTATCTGCTGCCCGCCGACGCTCCGGGGTTCTTCTTCGTCCTGGCGGCGGCGATCGGCCTGGTGCTGGGCGGCAGCCAGGCCCTGTCGCGGTCGCTGTTCTCGCACCTGGTGCCGCGCGGCAAGGAGGCGGAGTACTTCTCCGCGTACGAGTTGAGCGACCGCGGACTGAGCTGGCTGGGGCCCCTGGTGTTCGGTCTGGCGTACCAGCTGACCGGCAGCTACCGCGACGCGATCATCTCGCTGATCGTGTTCTTCGCGCTCGGCGCGGTGCTGCTCGCGCGGGTCCCGGTGAGGCGTGCGGTGGAGGCCGCGGGCAACCCCGTGCCGGAACGGATTTAGACGTTGAAGTCAAAGGGCGGTAGTATACGTCTTTGGCCTGCCCGGGAGGACCGTTACTGCCAGTGGAAGCGGCTCGACCGTTGAGTGACAACTTCCACCAGAGGTGACAAACCGGGCATGCGCGGGTACTCAACCCAGATAAAGCAGCGGCACGACGGGCGACGCATGACCGGCAACGGGAATCTTTACCGCCGACCGGACGTTGACCGGATGACGACGACAGCGACATTTTGTCCTGTGGGCGACAAGCCCGGGAGGCACGATTCATGAGTGAGCGAGCTCTCCGCGGCACGCGACTTGTGGTTACCAGCTACGAGACGGACCGCGGCATCGATCTGGCCCCGCGCCAGGCGGTGGAGTACGCATGCCAGAACGGACATCGATTTGAGATGCCGTTCTCGGTAGAAGCAGAGATTCCGCCGGAGTGGGAGTGCAAGGCGTGCGGCGCCCAGGCACTCCTGGTGGACGGGGATGGCCCCGAGGAGAAGAAGGGCAAGCCCGCGCGCACGCACTGGGACATGCTCATGGAGCGGCGCACCCGCGAGGAGCTGGAGGAGGTGCTGGCCGAGAGGCTGGCGGTTCTGCGCTCCGGAGCCATGAACATCGCCGTGCACCCGCGGGACAGCAGGAAGTCTGCCTGACCGCGTAGTACCGCACTGCAGCACAGCACCAAGAGCCGTGGGCCGTGACACAGAACGTGTGTCACGGCCCACGGCTCTTGTGTATGCCCGGGGGCATGGCCCCGACGCCCGATGGCATGGCCCCCCGGCACGCCGGGAGCCTCCCTCAGGGCGTGAGGGGCGGGCGAGGGCCCCGGGGGTCGTCGTCGGGCCCGGAGGGCGCCTGGGAGCCGTCCTCGCGGATGACCTCGCCCTGGACGACCTTTCCGTCCGGCCGGCCCATCCTGGCCTGCTGGAAGGCGTCCGAGAGGCCCCCGGGCGCCGCGTCCCGCATACGGCGCTCCAGCGAGCGCTCCGCGTACCGGCTGATCATGGTGCGCACCGGCGGCACCAGCAGGATCAGTCCGGCCACGTCCGAGATCGGACCGGGGATCAGGAGCAGCAGCCCGCCCAGCATCAGCAGCCCGTTGCCCCGGGAGCCCTTGGCGCCCGCGGAGGTGGCCGGCGGCGTGGCCGGAGCGCCGGGCTGCCCCGGCATCTGCTGGAGCGTCTCGGTCAGGTTCTTGAAGGCGCGTCGGCCCGCGCTCTTGATGACAGCGGCGCCGAGCGCGGCCCCGGCCACCAGGATCAGCAGGACGACGAGACCGCCGGCCGCCGAGGCGACCAGGGTCAGGAGCCAGATCTCCAGGACCAGCCAGGCGGCCAGGGCCAGCGGCAGGAATCTACGGGCGCGCGAGCGCCGGGGACGGGTCGGGGGCGGAGTGCCGGTCGTCATGTCCCCAGTGTGCCTGTACGGGCGTGCGAACGGCGTAAGCGGGTGATCATGAAGCCGGTCGGGCCGCGCCCTCGTTCGCCGGTCCGGAGCTTCGGCGTTCGCCGGTGCGCGGTCTCAGAGGGTCTTGCGGCCCAGGACCTTGTTCGCGCGGGAGGTGATGCCCCAGCCGGTGACCCGCCACAGCGCCTCGACGAGGATGTCCCGGCTCATCTTGGAGTCGCCGATCTCCCGGTCGACGAAGGTGATGGGGACCTCGACCACGTGATAGCCCGCCTCGACCGCGCGGCGGGCGAGATCCACCTGGAAGCAGTAGCCCTGCGAGGCGACCTCGTCCAGTCCGAGGCCGTCGAGCGTCCCGGTGCGGAAGGCTCGGTAGCCGCCGGTGACGTCCCGGACGGAGAGACCGAGGGCGAGCCGGGAGTAGAGGCTGCCGCCGCGCGAGATCACCTCACGGCTCTTGGGCCAGTTGACCACGCGGCCGCCCGGCACCCAGCGGGATCCGAGGACCAGGTCGGCGCCCTTCAGCGCGGTGAGCAGCCGGGGCAGCTCCTCGGGCTGGTGGGAGCCGTCGGCGTCCATCTCGACGAGCACGCCGTAGCCGTGCTCGGAGCCCCAGGCGAAGCCGGCGAGGTAGGCGGCGCCGAGCCCTTCCTTGCCCTTGCGGTGCAGGACGTGGACCTGGTCGTCGGCCGCGGCGATCTCGTCGGCCGCCTTGCCGGTGCCGTCGGGGCTGTTGTCGTCGGCCACCAGGATGTCGGCATCCGGGACGGCGGTACGCACCCGGTCGACGATCGGCCCGATGTTCTCGACCTCGTTGTAGGTCGGAATGATCACCAGAACCTTGCCGAGCGGGCCGAACTGCCTCTGACCGCCGTCGTTCACTACTGCCCCTTAGAGTCCGTACACAGGGGGACACCATATCCAGCGCACCGCCGTCGGACGCCGACGCGGTCGCGCGGGCGCGCGGCGCGGCGCGGACAGACCCGTGGAACTGCGGACAGAACACGGGCCCGGCACCCGGCGACCGCCTCCGGGAGACGAGGCGGAGGAGACGCGGGAGGAAGCGTCGGAACTTCGGATCGGGGCCCGGCGCCCTTCGGGCCGACCTGGGACCCGCTGGCTGCGGGTCGACCGAAAGCCGTTGTCTACTGAACGTCCGGGCCCCACCCGGGTCCCACCCTCCGTCCGGCTGGAACCTTCCCTCGCCCCCGAGGCGCGGGCGCTGAACCTGGCTGTCGGCGGTGGTGGGCCGGTGCGGCACACCATCTCATGACCCAGCGGCGTTCGACGACTGCGTGGAGGTTTAACCGGACGGACGTCCTGTGGTGGACCCGGCCGAACCTACCGGCCCGTGGGCGCTTTCTGTCAACACCCGTGCGACCTGCGACTTTTTCCAGAATCGCCTGGTCAGTAAGGAAGGGCCGCAGGTCGCGGACCAGCGATCGGGCCATCGATCGGCGGTACGAAATGTCCCGACGTCACTCGTTCGGTCGAACGTAGACAGTTTGTCCGAAGACCACGGTCCGCAGGCAGACGGGAAGGTCGGCCCCGGGGGTGAGATCCGGCAGGCCGGGCGTCCCGGACCGGGGGTCGGTGGACCAGCGGGCGACCCGGTCGTCGGGGGCCTGGACCAGGAGTTCCGCGGTGCGCCAGACGGCGTAGTCGGCCGGGGCGCCGGGCACCAGGAGGCCCGCGTCGTCACGGCCGACGGCGCGCCAGCCGCCGCGGGTGTGCGCGGTGAACCCGGCGCGGACCGAGATGCGGTGTTCCGGGGTGCGGTGGTGGGCGGCGGCCCGCACGGCGCCCCAGGGGTCGAGCGGGGTGACCGGGCTGTCGGAGCCGAAGGCCAGCGGCACTCCGGCCCGCAGCAGCGCCGCGTACGGGTTGAGGGTGGCGGCCCGCTCCGCGCCCAGGCGCTCGGCGTACATCCCGTCCGGGCCGCCCCAGGCGGCGTCGAAGGCGGGCTGGACGGAGGCGGTAAGGCCCAGTTCCGCGAAGGCGGCGATCGTCTCGGGGGTGAGCATCTCGGCATGTTCGACGCGGTGGCGGGCGGCCCGGATCCGGTCGAGGCCGAGCGTGCCCGCGGCGGCCCGGATCCCGTCCACCACGGCGGTGACCGCGGCGTCGCCGATGGCGTGGAAGCCCGCCTGGAGGCCCGCCTCGGTGCAGGCGGTGACATGGGCGGCGATCCGGGCGGCGTCCAGGTGGGCGGTGCCGGTGTGCGGGTCGTCCGCGTAGGGCCGGTGCAGGCAGGCGGTGTGCGAGCCGAGGGAACCGTCGACGAACAGGTCGCCGGCCGCGCCGATCGCGCCCAGCTCGCGGATGCGCCGGGCGTCCTTCTCGTCGGCGATCTCCTCGGCCCAGAGGCCGAGGACGCGGGGTCCGGGCCGCTCGGCGGCCAGGGCGAGGAGGGAGGTGAAGTCCTCCTCGTCCGAGATCTCCGGCCCCCCGCACTCGTGCACGCTGCCGATGCCGAGGGAGGCGGCGTGGTCGAGGGCGGCGCGCTGCGCGGCTCCCCGCTGGGCGGCCGGGAGCGCGCCGTGGGCGGCGGCCCGTACCGCGTGGTGGGCGTCGCCGGTGAGCGGCGCGTCGGGGTGGTAACCGGTCATCGCGGTGACGCCGGGGACGAGGTCGAGCAGGGCCGTCGTGACGACCGCGGAGTGCACGTCGATCCGCGGCAGGTACAGGGCCCGGCCGCCGGCCGCCTCGTCGAGCTCGGCGCGCGACGGATGACGCCGCTCGGGCCAGCGGGCGGCGTCCCAGCCGTGTCCGAGCAGAACGTCCCCGGCGGGGCGCCCGTTCGCGAACGCACGGACGAGGCCGAGGGCCTCGGACAGGGTGCGGGCGCCGGAGAGGTCCAGCCCCGTCAGGGCCAGGCCGGTGGCGGTGGTGTGCACATGGGCGTCGGTGAACGCCGGGGTGACCAGGGCGCCTTCGAGGTCGACCACCTCGTCCACGCCGCTCGCGAAGGCGTCGGCGGCTCCTTCGGAACCCACCCAGGCGACATGGCCGCGTTCGACGACCATCGCGGTGGCGAACGGATCGGCGGGGCTGTGGACGTCTCCGCCGCGCAACAGCACGGTGCGGTGTCCGGGGGCGCTCTGGGGGGCGGTGCTCTGGCTCATGGGACCAGTCTCGCGCCTGGCGGCCGCCGCCCGGTCCCCGGCCCCCCGAGCGGCGGGCGGCCCGCCGCTCAGATACGCGGGGGCCGGGCCTCGTACGGGGTGGACAGGACGACGGTGGTCCGGGTGGACACGCCGGCGAGCGTGCGGATCCGGGTGAGCAGGTGTTCCAGCTCCAGCGGGGTCGCCACGCGCACCTTGAGGATGTAGTTCTCGTCCCCGGCGACGCTGTGGCAGGCCTCCAGTTCGGGCACTCCGGCGAGCCGTTCGGCGATGTCGTCGGGTGCGCTCGGGTCGAACGGTTTCACCGAGATGAACGCGGTGAGGGGCAGCCCGACGGCCTCGGGGTCGACGACCGCGGCATAGCCGCGGATCACCCCGCGCTGCTCCAGTCGGCGGACGCGCTGATGAACCGCCGAAGTGGACAGGCCCGTGGCCTTGCCCAGGTCGGTGTAGCTCATCCGCCCGTCCTTGACGAGCAACTCAACGATCTGACGGTCCAGCTCCTCCATGTGGATCAACCTATGGCCACGGGCGCCGCTCGGCACAGTCGCACGGGTCACGGTTCGACCTCTGCGGGCCCCATGTGACGAATGCCACACACTCGCGGCTCGGTAGCGGGCCGCCTCACGGTTATCGGCGATGCGCGGCGGGAAGTGCTTGCTGTGGTCGAGGCCGTGGCGCCTTGTCGGCCCACCCGAGGGGGGAATTTCCATGCAGAGCCTGAAGCTCACCGAACGTACCGAACCGGAGCCTGTTGATCCGGACGACGACGGTAGCGCCGACGCGTACGACATGTTCGAGATGGTCCGGGTGATCTGCCCGGACTGCGCCCAGCCCATCGCGCTCCTGGCCGACGAGGACGTCCTGCCGGAGCACGCCCGGTGCCCCACGCCGTGGAACCCCTTCGTCCTCACCGTCTGCACCGGAACCGGCCGCGGCGTGAGCGACGCCCGGCCCGCGGACGAGACGCTGGAACTCCAGGAGCAGGAGGCGGCGCTGTTGCTGACGCTCCCCCAGGGACTCGACTGGCGGATGCAGCCCTTCTCGCACGCCGGGGGACCCGGCTCCCGTCCGCTGCGCGTGCCGGGGATGCGGCGCGAGGCCGCCTGACCCGCAGGCCGTACGCCCTGCCCAGCACCACGACGGCCCAGGTCCTGTCGTTCGACGACAGGACCTGGCCGCCGTGGTGCCCGAGGCACCGCATCGGCCGGTCGTCGGCGACCGGGCGCGGGAACCCGCGAACGAGCGCTCGAATCGACATGGCAGTGACCCCGGCCGGCCCCGGCGCGTTGGCCCCGTATGACCACGCTGCATTCAACAGTCGGTTCGGGTCACCGCCGTCTCGCCGCACCCGCCCCCGCAGAATCGGTTCCGCAGCCGGGGACGCCCACACAGCCGCTGCCCCGCTCCACGGGGGCCTCACCCTTGGGCGCCCCCGTGGACCCGCCGATCTACAGCGCGCTGCTCAGGCAGTGGGAGAGCGACGGCCGCACCCTGCCGGGCCGCCGCGACCCGGAGTGGCGTCGGGCCGCGGCACTGCCCCCGTGGCCGGAGGCGCCGCCGCGGTTCAGCGCGTCTCGGGACCCGCGAGGTGGCGCGCGATGACCATGCGCTGGATCTGATTGGTGCCCTCCACGATCTGGAGCACCTTCGCCTCGCGCATCAGCCGTTCGACCGGGAAGTCGAGCGTGTAACCGTAGCCGCCGAGCACCTGGACGGCGTCGGTGGCCACCCGCATGGCCGCGTCCGTGCAGAACAGCTTCGCCATGGCGGCCTGCCGGGAGAAGGGCTCCCCCGCGTCCCGCAGCCGCGCCGCCTCCAGGTACAGCGCCCGGCCGGCCTCGATCTGGGTGGCCATGTCGGCGAGCATGAACCGCAGCCCCTGGAAGTCCGCGATGGGGCGGCCGAACTGCCGCCGGTCCGTGGCGTACCGGACGGCCTCGTCCAGCGCGGCCTGGGCGACCCCGACGGCACAGGCGGCGATGCCCAGGCGCCCGGAGTCGAGCGCGGACAGGGCGATGGCGAAGCCCTGGCCCTCCTCACCGACGCGCCGGTCGTCGCCGACCCGGACGCCGTCGAAGTGGAGCTGGACCGTGGGCGAGCCCTTCATCCCCATCTTCTTCTCGGGGAGAGCGGCGTTCAGACCCTCGGCGTCGCCGGGGACGAGGAAGGCCGTGATGCCGCGGGGGCCCTCGACGCCGGTGCGGGCGAGCACGGTGTAGAAGTCCGCGACGCCACCGTGGGTGATCCAGGCCTTGGTCCCGGTGATGACCCAGCCGTCCCCGTCCCGCACGGCCTTGGTACGCAGGGAGGCGGCGTCGGAGCCGGAGGCGGGTTCGGAGAGGCAGTAGGCGCCCAGCAGGCCCCCGGAGAGCATCGCCGGCAGATGCGCGGCGCGCTGCTCGTCGGTGCCGAATCCGGCCAGGGCGTGGCAGGCGAGGGAGTGGACGCTGACGCCCAGACCGACGGTGAGCCGGGCGGCGGCCAGTTCTTCCAGGACCTGGAGGTAGACCTCGTAGGGCTGGTCACCGCCGCCGTGGGCGGAGTCGTACGGGAGTCCCAGGAGTCCGGCCTCGGACAGGAGGGTGAAGACCTCGCGGGGGAAGACACCCGCTTCCTCCTCCCCGGCCGCCCGGGGAGCGATCTCCTTCGACACGATGTCGCGGACGAGCGCGACGAGCTGCCGGGACTCCTCGGTGGGCAGGCGGCGTTCCACCGGCTGCGGGGCACGGTCGGACATGACGGCGCTCTCCTCCCTGTCGGGCGTTGCGGCGGTCACGCGCTCGGGGTGGGAGAGGCGCCGCCGGGTGGTCTCCCGGAAGTGACCCGGGAAAGAAAGACAGACTGCCCAGCCGATCCTGCCTTCCCGGGTCACGGGTGGCGCGGTGATCGGCTGTGGCGGGTCGAGTATGCCCGATCGAATGTCTCCCGTCACGGGGGCAACCGCGCAGGCCAAACGGCCAGGACGACCGCGAACCACCGGCGAATTGGTCCGAACCATTGGCCCAACTGGTCCCGTGCTCCTACGGTTCCACCGAACGGCCATCGCGCCCCTGTCACGTCGGGTGCTCCCGGCCGCAGCCGGTGCCACGACGGAGGGCTTCCACTCCGACGCCGCGATCTCCACGCCGGGGGCCCTCGGCATCCCGCCGCAGAAGCTGCTGCCGGGCATCGGCCGAAGCGGACGTCGAGGGCTACAGGGTCCTAGCGCGAGCGAGCCGTCACAGCAGGCCGAGCTGGGTGACGAGCATCGCGAACACGACCACGAAGGCCCAGCCGGCGATGTGCTCCATCAGCTTCGAGCCGTCCTCGGGGCCGCCGGTGCGCGCGCGGCGGGCGTGGTGGGCGTTTCCTGCGGCAGTGGTCGCGGTCATGGCGTCTCGCTCTTCGTACGGCATCGACTGGGTCCCCCGGGACCCGACCAGAGTGCCAGCACCCCGGGCCGCGGAAAACGAGATCCCCGTCACGGCCCCGGGCGGACCGAGCGTCCGCGGGCGTCCCGCTCCGCAGGTACGGCAGGGAAAACGGGCCGGGACGGGCCACGCGGGCGGGAGCACGCAGTGGGGCACGCCACACCGGCTACGGGCCCGGTGGCCCGAGGGACCACCGGGAGCCGTCCTTCACTTGCGGCCGACGCCCGCGTACATCGCGACGTCCGGCGTCGGCGATGCGGCCCGCCACGCGGAGCAGGACACCACCCCGGGCTCCAGCAGCTCCAGGCCCTCGAAGTAGCGGGCCACGGCGGCCGGGGTCCGCTGCGTGAGCTTCGGCGTCCCGTGCTCGTTCCAGAACGCCACCGCCTCGTCGACGTCCGGCATGTCGGGGTGCGTGACCGTGTGGGACAGGACGAGGTGGCTGCCGGGGGCGAGCGCGTCCATCAGCCGACGGACGACTCCGTACGACTCCTCGTCGTCCTCGATGAAGATGACGACCCCGAGCAGCATCAGCGCCACCGGCCGCGAGAAGTCGAGAGTCTTCGCCGCTGCCGCCAGGATCGCGTCGACGTCCCGCAGATCGGCGTCCAGGTAGTCGGTGCGCCCCTCGGGTGTCCCGACCAGCAGGGCCTGGGCGTGCGCCAGCACCAGCGGGTCGTTGTCCACGTACACGACACGGGCGTCCGGGGTCACGCGCTGGGCGACCTCATGGGTGTTGTCGGCGCTGGGCAGACCCGTTCCGATGTCCAGGAACTGCGTGATGCCCTCCTGCTCGGCCAGGTGGCGGACCGCCCGTCCCAGGAACAGACGGTCCGCCTTCGCGTACGCACCGATGCCGGGGTGCAGCTCCCGGATCTCGTCACCGGCCTGTCGGTCGACGGGATAGTTGTCCTTGCCGCCGGTCCAGTAGTTCCATATCCGGGCCGTGTGCGGGCGGGATGTGTCGATGCGCGAGTTGAGGTCGGTCACCTCTTCAACATAGCGCGGCCCTCCCGGCAACTCCTCTGCGCCCACGGCACTTTGGCGGCGCGGACGGCCGCGGGGCCGCGCACGCTCACAGCAGGCCGAGCGCCGTTAGCACGCGCCACTGCCCCGGTGTCGTCCGCGTCGGCCAGTAGACATAACACACCCCGCCCGTGCCGCTCCTGACCTTGCCAGCCGCGTCGTAGCGTCTGGTCCGCAGCCAGATGTTTTCCCATTCACGCCGCCGGTAGACCCGGCGTACCGCGTCGTTGTCGGGGGACGCGGGGTCGTTGGCGATGACGTCGCCCTCGGGGGTGAAGCCGATGACCGTCATCAGGTGGCCGGCCGTTCCGTATCCGGCGCCGGTCAGTTCCTCCTCGCGGAAGGACTGGGAGGTGATGACGGGGATGCCGGCGCGGATCAGCCGCTCCACGTCGGTGAGCGAACCGAGCCGGGTGACGACGGCGTTCAGGTCGCGGTACGTGGCGGCGTAGGCGGCGTTGAACGGCCAGTTGCCGCAGCCCTCGTACTGGTAGTCGTAGGTCTGGCGGGCGGCGTGGCAGACCTGGGGGTCGGGCAGGCCGGGCTTGACCCAGGCCAGGTCCTCGGCGGTGGGGCGGCGGCCCCAGTGCTCGATGATCATCTGCGAGGAGGTGGGGCTGCACCACGCCTCGCCGCCGTTGTCGTACTCGGGGTACTGCCCGATGTGGATGTTCTGCGAGTAGCGGGGCACGGGCAGTTCGCGGGCGAGCGCGGGGGTGCTCGCGGGCACGGTGAAGCGGTCGGGCACGTCGGAGGCCATCGCGCCGACCCGCCAGACGGTCGGGGTGAGGCGGCTGCCCGGGGTGCGGTACAGCGTGAGCCGCAGCCGGTAGGAGACCAGGCGGACGCCGCTCGCGGGGTCGTCCACCGAGAAGGTGTCCGTCCACACGGAGCTGTACGGGTCGCCCTGGCCGTCGACGGACGTACGGCGGATGTCGCCGTCGCCCGCCGCCCAGCGGCCCATCACGAACCAGGGCGTCGCGGTGCCGTCCGCGTAGACGCCGCTCAGCTCGACCTGGATCCAGGTGCCGGCCGGGGTGCGCGCGTTCCAGGAGGCGATCACCTCGGTGGCGGGGACGGCGGAGCGGTGCACGGGGGACGTCCAGGTGGCGTAGTCCCAGGCGGCCGTCCCGCCGGTGTGCGGGTCGGTGTAGTCGGTGCGGCCCGCCGGGACGGCGATCACCACGCCGGGCCGGGGCCCCGGAAGCACCCGGGTCCCGTCGCCCGTGCCGCAGCGCCAGTCGGTGTAGGTGTGCCAGAAACGGTTGTCCATGAGCGCTTCCGGGGCGGCGGAGGAGCCGGTGGGCGAGGTCGGGGCGGCGGACGCGGACGCGGTGGAGCCCACCGTGCCGGCGGCCGCCGCCGCGGCGAGCGCGGCGGTCAGAACGGTTCTGCGCGAAGTCGGACTGGTCATGGTCGTGACCCCCGGTCGGATGCGGAAGGTGGTCTGCGGGTGCCGTGCGGTGCGCCAACTATCCCGGTCCGCAGTCGGATCGGGCCAGTGTTCGGCAGTCGCCGCCGGACCGAATATGGGTCTGGACCACTGGCGTGACCTGCGGTGGACCCCGGGCGCTTCCGTGCCGGAACGTACCCTGGAGCCATGGATGACCTGGCCCGCCACGCCGATGACCTCTCCGCACTGCCCCCCTCCTGCGGACCGGTGCGGCTCGTCGCGGTCGACGGGCACGCCGGTTCGGGCAAGAGCACTTTCGCCGCCCGTCTCGCGGCGGCGCTGGGCGGTGCGCCGGTCCTCCATCTGGACGACCTCGCCACGCACGAGGAGCTGTTCGGGTGGACGGGGCGGCTGCGGGAGCAGGTGCTCCTGCCCCTCTCGCGCGGCGAGAGCGCCCGGTACGCCCCGTACGACTGGACGGAGCGGCGCTTCGGCCCGGCGCGGACCTTGGAGCCGGCCCCGGTGGTGCTGGTGGAGGGGGTCGGCGCGGGGCGCCGTCAGGTGCGCCCGTGGCTGGCGGCGGTGTGCTGGATGGAGGTGGACCGGGACACGTCCTGGGAGCGGGGCCGGCGGCGGGACGGGGCCGGGCTCACCGGGTTCTGGGACGGGTGGACGCTCGCCGAGGCCCGGCATTTCGCCGAAGATCCCTCACGGCCGTACGCCGACACTCTGATACGCCAGTTGCCGGAGGGGTACGTGTGGCTGGCGGGGCCCCGCACGACAGCGGGAGTGCACCGGGCCATCACACACGGTAGCCAGGACGTCCCGCCATACTGAGCAGTCGGAAATCGACCCGGAAGTGCCCCAACTCCGCTTGACCGGGGGGCCTTACTGGTCTTACGTTCTCATTGTGCGGCTTTTCGGAGCCCCCATGGACGCGAAGCCCCCGGTTGTTCCCCCGTGATCGGGGGCTTCGCTCTGTGCTCCCCCGCCGCCCCGGCGACCACGCAGAGCGATTCACTCACCCTGGGTCACCACCTCCGAGGGTCGGCCATCGGGCGGTCACCTCCCCGTGCGCGGGTACGATGCACCTCGGTGTGGTCAATTCCCTTCCTCCACGCCGTGATTCAGCACGCTCCGGTGGGCATGCTGTGCGGGCGGGACATCCTGGGGGCACGGTTTGTGGGGGACCTGATGGACATCGGCACACAGGGCGCTGGAGCCCCTGCCGACCTCGCCTGGCTGCGTGGCATGGACGCCTACACGATGGGCGCCTACCCGCAGGCCGAGGAGGAGTTCAGAGCCGCGGTGCGGTTCGATCCGGGCATGGCGGACGGCTGGCTCGGCCTCCACGCGCTCCGCATCGACACCACCACGGCCCTGTTGCGCATGTACCAGCACCGCGACCGCTTCGGCGAACAGCGGGCACGCCACCGCCGTACGCTCAACTCCTGGTACTGGCTCGGCTGGTGGGTGCAGCCGGTGCTGGAGAGCCGGCGCGATCTACTGCTCGCGCACGCCTCGCACTGGCTGGACGGACGCCATGTGCCCGAGCTGGACCGGGCGTTGGCCGGGTTGCCGCCGGTGGACGCGGATCCGCAGGTGCGGTTCCTGCACGCCTGTCGCTCCTATCTGGTCAAGGACTGGGAGCAGTTGGTGCGCTGCACCGAGCAGCTCGTCGACGATCCGATGCTGGGCATCGAGGCGGGTCTGTTCGGCGGGATGGCTCGGGTGCGGCTGGAGATGTTCGGGCAGGCGGAGCCCCTGCTGTCGGCCGCGCTGATGCGCTGCCGCAGCGAACAGCCACAGCGCAAGGAGCTGCGCTACTGGCTGGCGCGGGCCCACGAGGGCACGGGGCGCAGCGCGGCCGCCCTGCCGCTGTACCGGGCGGTGCACCGGGTCGACCCGGCCTTCATGGACACCTCCGCCCGGCTGGCCGCGCTCGTGGAGGGCGACGGGTACGACGAGTCGGCGGACCTGGCCGCCGTGACCCTGACCGGTTTCGGTTCCGGTGCGTCGGGGACGGCGGCGCAGCCGGAGGGCGACGCGCTGCTGGGCGCCGATCCGGTGGACGGACGGGAGCCCTGGCCGGTGAGCGACGCGGGGCTGCTCGGTGACGAGCCGGTCCCCGGCCCGCCCGCCCCCGTCGAGGGCGCCCGTCGGACCAAAACCCGTAAGCCGCCACCGTTCCCTGCCGGACCCAGCGATCCCGCCCTGCTCGCCGAGGCGCTGGCGCAGTTGGAGCGCATGGTCGGTCTCGAACCGGTCAAGCGGCAGGTCAAGGCGCTCTCGGCGCAGTTGAACATGGCCCGGCTGCGGGCCGAGCAGGGCCTCCCGGTCCAGCCGCCGAAGCGTCACTTCGTCTTCTCCGGCCCCTCCGGCACCGGCAAGACCACCGTGGCGCGCATCCTGGGCAGGGTCTTCTACGCCCTCGGGCTGCTCGGCGGCGATCATCTCGTCGAGGCCCAACGGTCCGATCTGGTGGGCGAGTTCCTGGGGCAGACGGCGGTGAAGGCCAATGAGCTGATCGACTCGGCGCTCGGCGGGGTGCTGTTCGTCGACGAGGCGTACAGCCTGGCCAACTCCGGTTACAGCAAGGGCGACGCGTACGGCGACGAGGCGCTTCAGGTACTCCTCAAGCGGGCCGAGGACAACCGGGACCATCTCGTCGTCATCCTCGCGGGTTACCCGGAGGGCATGGACCGGCTGCTCGCCACGAACCCGGGGCTCTCCTCCCGCTTCACCAGCCGGGTCGACTTCCCCAGCTACCGGCCGCTCGAACTCACCGCGATCGGGAGCGTGCTGGCCGCGGAGAACGACGACGTGTGGGACGAGGAGGCGGTGGACGAGCTGCGCTCCATCAGCGGCCATGTGGTGGACCAGGGCTGGATCGACGAGCTGGGCAACGGCCGCTTCCTGCGGACGCTGTACGAGAAGAGCTGTGCCTACCGTGATCTGCGGCTCTCCGGCTGTCCGGGCGAGCTGACCCGCCAGGACCTGTCGACGCTGCGGCTGGCGGACCTGATGCAGGCGTACGGCGAGGTGCTGTCGGGGCGCGGCCCGGTGGGCCGGGGCAAGCAGGAGCCGGGCGCGGGCTGACGCCGCGCCGGGGGCGTTCGCTCCCGGCGCGGCGCGGCCGTGCCTCAGTGCACGAGGGCCCCGGGCGCCGGAAGGTCCGGCGCCTTCGGCACGTCCACCGTCCGGCGGGGCACCGAGACCGTCCGGTGGGCCGGGTCGCGGACCTCCCCCACCAGCGTCTCCAGGACGTCCTCCATGGCGACCAGGCCGAGGATCCGGCCCGAGGCGTCCGCGACCTGCGCCAGGTGCGTCGCGGCTCGGCGCATCACGGTCAGGGCGTCGTCCAGGGGGAGTTCGGCCCGTACGGTCGCCATCGGGCGCCAGAGCTGCTGCGGGACCGCGCGGTCGGCGTCCTCCAGCTCCAGGACGTCCTTGACGTGGAGGTAGCCCATGAAGGGGCCGTTGCCGTCCGCGCAGACCGGGAAGCGGGAGAAGCCGGTGCGCACGGTCAGCTCCTCGATCCGGCGCGGGGTCACCGACGGGTCGACCGTGACCAGGGACGCCCGCTCCAGCAGGACGTCGGCGACGGGCCTGCTGCCCAGTTCGAGGGCGTCCTCCAGGCGTGTCGCCGCCTCCGGTCCGAGGAGGCCGGCCTGTCCGGAGTCCTCCACGAGCCGGTTGAGCTGCTCGCTGGTGAAGACGGCCTCCACCTCGTCCTTCGGTTCGACGCCGAACAGCCGTAGCACCAGCCCTGCGCAGGCGCCCAGCGCGGTGGTGACCGGGCGGCAGAGCCGGGCGAAGGCGACCAGACCGGGGCTCAGCCACAGTGCGGTCCGCTCGGGCGCGGCCATCGCGAGGTTCTTCGGGACCATCTCGCCGATGACCAGGTGCAGGACGACCACCGACAGGAGCGCGAGGGCGAAGCCGAGGGGGTGGACGAGCCCGTCGGGGACGTGGGCCGCGTGGAAGAGCGGCTCCAGGAGATGGGCGAGCGTCGGCTCGGCGACGGCTCCGAGGGTGAGGGAGCAGACGGTGATGCCGAACTGGGCGGCGGCCATCATCTGGGGCAGGTTCTCCAGCCCGTGCAGGACCGTGCGGGCCCGGCCGGAGCCCTGTGCGGCGAGCGGTTCGATCTGGCTGCGGCGTACGGAGACGAGGGCGAACTCGGCGCCGACGAAGAAGCCGTTCGCCAGCACGAGGAGGGCGGCGAGGAGGAGTTGGAGCATGCTCATCGCGCGGCCTCCAGCAGTGCCGGGGCGGCCCTGTCCGGCAGCGGGTCGGGCGCCAGTGGGCCGGACACCCGGGTGAAACGGACCCGTTCGGCGCGGTTGTGGGCGACCTGGCGGACGGAGATCCGCCAGCCGGGGAGTTCGGCCCGGTCGCCGGGGGCGGGGATGCGGCCCAGCAGGCCGGCGACGAGCCCGGCGACGGTCTCGTAGGGCCCCTCGGGCACATCGAGTCCGCTGCGGCGCAGGGTGTGCACCCGGCAGCTGCCCTCGGCGTCCCACACCGGGCGGCCGTCCTCGGCGGGGGCGGCGGTCAGCTCGGGGCGGCCCGCGCCCTCGGCGTCGTGCTCGTCGCGGACCTCGCCGACGAGCTCCTCGATGATGTCCTCCAGGGTGACGACGCCCGCGGTGCCGCCGTACTCGTCGATGACCACGGCTATCGGCTGTTCGTGGCGCAGCCGCCGCAGCAGCGCCTCCACCGGCAGCGTCCCGGGCACCAGGAGCGGGGGGACGGCGATCCGTCCGGCCGGGGTGCGCAGGCGTTCGGAGGCGGGGACGGCGAGGGCGTCCTTGAGATGGACCATGCCGATGACCTCGTCGATGCGGTCCCGGTAGACCGGGAAGCGGGAGAGGCCGGTGGCGCGGGTGAGGTTGAGGACGTCCGCGGCGGTCGCAGTGGAGTGCAGGGCGCTGACCTTCACCCGGGGGGTCATGACGTGCTGGGCGGTGAGGCCGGCCAGCGAGAGGGTCCGGACGAAGAGGTCGGCGGTGTCCTGTTCCAGGGTTCCGGCCTCGGCGGAGTGCCGGGCCAGGGAGACCAGCTCGCCCGGGGTGCGGGCGGAGGCCAGTTCAGCGGTGGGCTCGACGCCCAGGAGCCGCACCAGCCGGTTGGCCAGGGCGTTGAGGAGGGTGATCACCGGGCGCAGGAGCGCGGCGAAGCGGGCCTGCGGTCCGGCGACGAAGCGGGCCACCTGGAGCGGCCGGGAGACCGCCCAGTTCTTGGGCACGAGTTCGCCGACGACCATCTGGACGGCCGAGGCCAGCAGCATGCCGACGACGACGCCGACGCCCGGGACGGCCCCCGCGGGGAGTCCGGCGGCGGTGAGGGGTCCGGCGAGCAGCTGGGCGAGGGCCGGTTCGGCGAGCATGCCCACCACCAGGGAGGTGATGGTGATGCCGAGCTGGGTGCCGGAGAGCTGGAAGGAGAGTTCGCGCAGGGCTTCGACGACGGTACGGGCCCGTCGGTCGCCTTCGGCGGCGGCGCGCTCCGCGTCGGGCTTCTCCACGGTGACGAGCCCGAATTCGGCCGCCACGAAGAATCCGTTGGCGAGGATGAGGAGAAAGGCCGCTGTGAGGAGCAGCAGAGGGGTGGTCATGAGGCCGCCGCCTCCGGGGAAGGGGCGGCGCAGGTACTACCGGACGATCCGTCCATTGCTGGAGGGAGTCACTCCTTGGGTCGCAGGGAAAGCCCCGCGGGCCCGGGATGGGGCCGTGGAACGGGCGGGGCGGGGCGCGCGGGGCGCCGCCGCCCACCAGAGTAGACAAGAAGGCCCCGCACCGGGCAGGGGCACAGAGGCTTTCGGGTGACCTCGGCCCGGGCAGGCTCTCAGCCGGCAGCCGGGGTGTCGTCGCTCCCGGAGCCGTGCGACTCGGCGAGGGAGCGCAGGGCGCGGGCGTCGCGGATGGCCTGCTGCTTGGCCAGGCCGGGCTGGATGCCGAGGGCGGGCAGGCTCGTTCCGTCGCTGAGGTCGAGGTAGACCCAGGGGTCGCCGGAGCGCAGGTTGACGCGGAGGATCTCCTCCCACGCCAGCCTGCGGGTCAACGTGAGGTTGACGACCGTGATCCCGGTCTCGTCGGCGGTGACCTTGGGCCTGCTGAGCAGGGCCAGGACGCCGAAGAAGAGCGCCGCGACGAAGACGAAGGTGATCCGCTCCCCCGGGTTCAGCCGCTCCAGCATCAGCGCGATGACGGTGATGACGAGGAACATCGCCAGGCCCGTGCTCAGCAGGACCACCCGGGTGAGGGTGGGCCGGAAGGTGACCGGCAGGGTGGGCTGTTCGGGCCTGGGCGCGGACATCGGATCTTCTCTCGGGGGGTGCGGGCGGGCCGTGGCCGTCAGAGGCGGCAGGCGTGGATGGCCGTGGTGAGGATGGCGCGGGCGCCGAGCTCGTACAGGTCGTCCATGATCCGCTGGGCTTCCTTGGCGGCGACCATGGAGCGGACGGCGACCCAGCCCTCGTGGTGCAGCGGGGAGATGGTCGGCGACTCCAGGCCCGGGGTGAGGGCGACGGCGCGCTCCAGGTGCTCGACGCGGCAGTCGTAGTCCATCATCACGTAGGACCGGGCGACCAGGACGCCCTGGAGGCGGCGGAGGAACTGCTGCACCTTGGGGTCGTCGGCGGGGGCGCCGTGGCGGCGGATGACGACGGCCTCGGAGGTCATGATCGGTTCGCCGATCACTTCGAGGCCGGCGTTGCGCAGGCTGGTGCCTGTCTCCACCACGTCGGCGATGATCTGGGCGACGCCCAGCTCGATGGCGGTCTCGACGGCGCCGTCGAGGTGGACGACGGAGGCGTTGACGCCCGCCTTGTCGAGGTGGGCGGCGACGATGCCCTCGTAGGAGGTGGCGATCGTCATGCCGTCGAAGTCCTGCGGGCCCGCCGCGGTGCCGGGCTTGGTGGCGTAGCGGAAGGTGGAGCGGGCGAAGCCGAGCTGGAGGATCTCCTCGGAGTCGGCCCCGGAGTCCAGCAGCAGGTCGCGACCGGTGATGCCGATGTCGAGCTTGCCGGAGCTGACGTAGATCGCGATGTCGCGGGGGCGGAGGTAGAAGAACTCGACCTCGTTCCCGGGGTCGACCAGGACCAGTTCCTTCGACTCCTTGCGCTGCTGGTAGCCGGCCTCATGGAGCATCGCCATCGCAGGTCCGGAGAGTGAACCCTTGTTGGGAACGGCGATGCGCAGCATGAGGTCGGCTTCCTTCGTGCGGAGGGAGTGTGCGGGCGGTTCGCGGTGGTGTCCGCCCGGGCCGGGCCCGGGGAACGGCGTGGCGATCGGCTCAGAGATGGGCGTAGACGTCGTCGAGCGAGATGCCGCGGGCGACCATCATCACCTGGACGTGGTACAGCAGCTGGGAGATCTCCTCGGCGGTGGCTTCCTTGCCCTCGTACTCGGCCGCCATCCAGACCTCGGCGGCCTCCTCGACGACCTTCTTGCCGATGGCATGCACGCCCTTGCTCACCAGTTCGGCGGTGCGGGAGGTCGCGGGGTCGCCTTCGGCGGCCTTGAGCTGGAGCTCGGCGAAGAGCTCTTCGAAGGTTTTGTCAGCCATGATGGTCCTCAGAATACGGGGTCGCGGGAGGGCACTCAGCGCCAGGGTTCGTTGACGGTGCGCAGCGTGGCCGCGGTGGCCACGGCGGCGGTGACCGCTTCGTGCCCCTTGTCCTCGTTGGAGCCTTCGAGGCCGGCCCGGTCCAGCGCCTGCTCCTCGGTGTCGCAGGTCAGTACGCCGAAGCCGACGGGAACACCGGTGTCGACGGTGACCTGGGTGAGGCCGAGGGTGACGCCCTGGGAGACGTACTCGAAGTGGGGGGTGCCGCCCCGGATGACCACGCCGAGGGCGACGATCGCGTCGTAGCCGCGTCCGGCGAGCACCTTGGCGACGACGGGCAGCTCGAAGCTGCCCGGGACGCGGAGGAGGGTCGGCTCGTCGATGCCCAGCTCGTGCAGGGCGCGCAGGGCGCCGTCGACGAGTCCGTCCATGACCTTCTCGTGCCACTGGGCCGCGATCACGGCCACGCGCAGGTCGCCGCAGTTGCGTACGGACAGTTCGGGTGCACCCTTGCCGCTCATGTCTCTCCTGTTGCTGGTTACGTGGTGTTCGGTGGTTCGCGTCACTGGTTGGCGCAGGTCGACGCGGGGGCGCCGTCCAGCCAGGGCAGGTCGTGGCCCATGCGGTCGCGCTTGGTGCGCAGGTAGCGGAGGTTGTGCTCGCCGGCCTGGACGGGCATGGGTTCCCGGCCGGTGACGGCGAGGCCGTGGCGGACGACGGCCGCGGTCTTGTCGGGGTTGTTGGTCATCAGCCGCAGGCTGCGCACGCCGAGGTCCGCGAGGATCTGGGCGCCCGCCGCGTAGTCGCGGGCGTCGGCGGGCAGGCCGAGCTCCAGGTTGGCGTCGAGGGTGTCCACGCCGCGCTCCTGGAGTTCGTACGCGCGCAGCTTGGAGAGCAGGCCGATGCCGCGTCCCTCGTGGCCGCGCAGGTAGACGACGACGCCCCGGCCCTGCTCGGTGATGCGGCGCATGGAGGCGTGCAGCTGGGGGCCGCAGTCGCAGCGCTGGGACTGGAAGATGTCGCCGGTCAGGCACTCGGAGTGGATCCGGACGAGGACGTCCTCGCCGTCGCCGATGTCGCCGTGGACCAGGGCGACGTGTTCGACGCCGTCGACGCTGGAGCGGTAGCCGTACGCGGTGAAGTCGCCGAACGCGGTGGGCAGCCGGGTCGCGGCCTCGCGGCGGACGGTCGGCTCGTTGCTGCGGCGGTAGGCGATCAGGTCCTCGATGGAGATGATCGTCAGGCCGTGCTTGCGGGCGAAGGGGATCAGCTCGGGCAGCCGGAGCATGACGCCGTCCTCGCCCGCGATCTCGACGATGGCCCCGGCGGGGCGGAGCCCGGCGAGCCGGGCGAGGTCGACGGCGGCCTCGGTGTGGCCGTTGCGGACGAGGACGCCGCCGGAGCGGGCGCGCAGCGGGAAGATGTGGCCGGGCCGGACGAAGTCGCCGGGGCCGGCGACGCCGCCCGCGAGCATGCGCAGGGTGGTGGCGCGGTCGGCGGCGGAGATGCCGGTGGTGACGCCGTGCGCGGCGGAGGCGTCGACGGAGACGGTGAAGGCGGTCCGCATCGACTCGGTGTTGTGCTCGACCATCTGCGGGAGGTCGAGGCGTTCCAGCTCGTCGCTCTCCATGGGCGCGCAGATCAGACCGCGGCACTCGCTCATCATGAAGGCGACGATCTCGGGGGTGGCCTTCTCGGCGGCGATGACGAGGTCGCCCTCGTTCTCGCGGTCCTCGTCGTCCACGACGACGACGGGCCGGCCGGCGGCGATGTCGCGGACGGCCTGCTCGACCGGGTCCAGGGAGAGGTTCTCGGGGGGCGGTTCGTGGTCGGGGTGCAGCCAGGTGGGCTGGGCAGTCATGCCGTGGCTCCTTCCAGAGCGGGTGTCCGCGTGCGCAGCCACCAGTCGCGCATCCCCCACAGGACGAGGGCGCCGTAGATGACGTAGACGAAGCCGGAGAAGGCGAATCCGTTGGCGAAGTTCAGCGGGACGCCGACGAGGTCGACGAGCAGCCAGGCGAACCAGAACTCGACCATGCCGCGGGCCTGGGCGTACATCGCGACGACGGTGCCGACGAAGATGTACGCGTCCGGCCAGGGGTCCCAGGACAGCGACGGGAAGGCGGTGAACAGGCCGCCGACGGCGAGGGTGCCGAGGGCGGCGGCGCCGATCAGCACGCCGCGCTCGCGCCAGGTGGCGAAGCGGACGGCTATGGAGCCGTCCTGGGCCTGCTGCTTGCCGCGGTTCCAGGACCACCAGCCCCACAGGGCGACGACGATGACGACCAGCTGCTTGCCCGCGCTGCCGGAGAGGTGCGCGGAGGCGAAGGCGACGAGCAGGATCACGCCGGAGAGGAGCTGGGCGGGCCAGGTCCAGATCGAGCGCCGCCAGCCGAGGGCCAGGGCGATCAGGCCGACGAGGTTGCCGATCATGTCCGACCACTTGATGTGCTGGCCGAAGACGGTGAAGGCCTCGGAGTTGAGCCAGTTCGCGGCGTTCATCGCGGGTCCTGTCCGGCCCGGTCGCCGAGCAGCCGCTCGACGTACTTGGCCAGCACGTCCACCTCCAGGTTGACCGGGTCGCCGGGCTGCTTGCGGCCGAGCGTGGTCAGGGCGAGGGTGGTGGGGATGAGGCTGATGGTGAAGTGGTCGGCCGCCGCGTCCACGACGGTGAGGCTGACGCCGTCGACGGTGATGGAGCCCTTCTCCACGACGTACCGGGTCAGCTCGGGCGGCAAGGAGACCTTGACGAGCTCCCAGTGCTCGGAGGGGGTGCGCTCGACGATGGTGCCGGTGCCGTCCACATGGCCCTGGACGATGTGCCCGCCGAGCCGGCCGCCGAGCGCCATCGGGCGCTCCAGGTTGACCCGGGAGCCGGTGGTGAGCGCGCCGAGGCTGGAGCGCTTCAGCGTCTCGGCCATCACGTCGGCGGTGAACTCGCCGTCGGCGGTCTCCACGACGGTGAGGCAGACGCCGTTCACCGCGATGGAGTCGCCGTGCCCCGCGCCCTCGGTGACGACGGGGCCGCGCAGCCGGAAGCGGGAGGCGTCCGCCAGCTGCTCGACGGCGGTGACCTCACCCAGTTCTTCGACAATTCCGGTGAACACTCAGTTTCCCTTCCGAGCAGGGGCGGGGACGGCGGTGATGCGCAGATCGGGGCCGATCGGCACGGTCTCGGTCACATCGAGGCGCAACGCCTCGGCGATCGTGGTGATTCCGGCGTCGGCGAGGGCGGCGGGGCCCGCGCCGAGGAGCACCGGGGCGAGGTAGCCGACGACCTTGTCGACCTTTCCCGCGGCGACGAACGCGCCGGCGAGGGTGGGGCCGCCTTCGAGGAGTACGGAGAGGACGCCGCGCTTGTGCAGGGCCCCGAGGAGGGCGTCGAGGTCGAGGCCGGGTCCGGCGGCGGCGCGGGGCACGCGCAGGACGGCGGCCTCGGGGAGGGGGCCGGCGGGGGCGTCGTCGGCGACGGCGACCAGGGTGGGCGCGGTGTCGTCCAGGACCCGGGCGCCGGGCTTCACGGCGGTGGCGTTCGTGTCGACGACGACCCGCAGCGGCTGGGTGACGCCGTCGATGCCGCGTACCGCGAGCTGGGGGTCGTCGGTGCGGGCGGTGCCGGAGCCGACGACCACGGCGTCGGCCTCGGCGCGCAGCCGGTGGACGTCGGCGCGGGCCTCGGGCGAGGTGATCCAGCGGCTGGTGGCGTCGGCGGCGGCGATCCGGCCGTCGAGGGTGGCGGCGTACTTCCACAGGACGTACGGCCGCCCGAGGCGCACCGAGGTCAGCCAGGCGGCGTTGCCCGCCTCGGCCTCCTCCGCGAGGAGGCCCTGTTCGGCCCGGACCCCGGCGTGGCGCAGGGCGTCGCCGCCGCCCGCGGCCCCCGGGTTCGGGTCGGCGACCGCGTACACGACGCGGCTGATCCCGGCGGCCAGGAGGGCTTGGGAGCAGGGGCCGGTGCGGCCGGTGTGGTCGCAGGGTTCGAGGGTGACGTAGGCGGTGGAGCCGCGGGCCCGCCCGCCGGCCGCGCGCAGGGCGTGGACCTCGGCGTGCGGCCCTCCGGCGCGCTGGTGGAAGCCTTCGCCGACGACGGCTCCGGCGGCGTCGGTGATCACACATCCGACGACCGGATTGGGGCTGGTGGAGCCGAGACCGCGCGCCGCGAGCGTGATCGCTCGGCGCATGGCGGTGATGTCGGCTGCGGTGTCCACCGGGTCCTCCTGCCTCTTCGGGCACGGACTCCGGGGCCTGTCGATGACGACAGATAGAGCGGACCACCAGCGGAAACGCCGAAAACCCGAGAACGGGAAACGCCAGGAACGCACGGCGTCACGGGAGACTCCCGGCCATGCGTCCGCCGACGGCGGCGTACCGATGACAACCCGCCGCGCACTGCCTCCCATCCGGACTTTCACCGTCGGTCCAGGAATCTCACCTGGTCAACCGGCCGCTGGCTGCGGACGGGTCGCGGACTATAACCGCCGGTTCGGAATTGCACCGACCCCGGAGTGCGCTGCTACTGGTACGGAACCAGTCTGCCACGGACGCCTCACGGCCATGCGGGTGAGCACTGTGGGCTGGGTCACAGGAAACGTGGCGCGAATCCGTTGGCGAGAAGCCGACAACGTAGTCATCGGCGAGCCACAGGGAAGCCACAGGGGACCCGTCGGGAAAGTTGACGCTTAAAGGTCCGGACCTATTGACGCACTGGTCTAGTCCTCTTAATCTCTGCGTCACCTCCGAGGTTCGGTCCGGCGGTGTGCGCACACCAGGACCCCGACACGACCCACCCCCTTTTGCCAGTTGTGTTCTGCCGACCTCCCCAGGAGGAACGACCACATGCTGTCCCCCACCCGAGCGAGAGCCACCCTGCTCGCCGCCGGCGCCGCCGTCGCCGGACTGCTGATGAGCTCACTCGCCGCAGGCCCCTCGGCCGCCGCCGACCAGACCTCCTGTCGCCCCGACGGGCTGTACCAGACCCCCGGCGTCGACGTCCCCTACTGCTCCGTCTACGACGCCGACGGCCGCGAGAAGATGGGCGCCGACCACAAGCGCCGCGTGATCGGCTACTTCACCAACTGGCGTACCGGCAAGGACGGCAAGGACGCCTATCTGGTCCCGGACATCCCGTGGGACAAGGTCACCCACCTCAACTACGCCTTCGCGCACGTCGACGGCTCCAACAAGCTCTCGGTCGGCCCCGACAGCGCCGACAACGCCTCCACCGGTATGACCTGGCCCGGTGTCGCAGGCGCGGAGATGGACCCGGCGCTCCCCTACAAGGGGCACTTCAACCTGCTGACGAAGTACAAGAAGCAGCACCCGAACGTGAAGACCCTGGTCTCCGTGGGCGGTTGGGCCGAGACCGGCGGATACTTCGGACCCGACGGCAAGCGCGTCGACTCGGGCGGCTTCTACTCGATGGCGACCAACGCCGACGGCTCGGTCAACCAGAACGGCATCAACACCTTCGCGGACTCGGCCGTCGACTTCATCAAGAAGTACGGCTTCAACGGCGTCGACATCGACTACGAGTACGCGACGACCATGAAGGACGCGGGCAACCCGCTGGACCACACGCTGTCCAACGGCCGCCGCGCCGGGCTGGTCAAAGGCTACGACGCCCTGATGAAGACGCTGCGCGAGAAGCTCGACCGCGCGGGCGCCGCCGACGGCAAGCACTACCTGCTGACCGTCGCCGCCCCCTCCTCCGGCTACCTGCTGCGGGGCATGGAGACGTACCAGATGCAGAAGTACCTGGACTACGTCAACATCATGTCCTACGACCTGCACGGCGCCTGGAACGAGTACGTCGGCCCGAACGCCTCCCTGTTCGACGACGGCAAGGACGCCGAACTGGCGCAGGCGAGCGTGTACTCCACCTCGCAGTACGGCGGCACCGGCTACCTCAACACCGACTGGGCCTACCACTACTTCCGCGGCTCGATGCCGGCCGGCCGGATCAACATCGGCCTGCCGTACTACACCCGCGGCTTCAAGAACGTGCAGGGCGGCACCGACGGCCTGTGGGGCAAGGCGGCCACGACCGACTGCCCGGCGGGCGCGGGGCTGACCAAGTGCGGTGACGGCGCGGTCGGGATCGACAACCTCTGGCACGACAAGGACACCAACGGCAAGGAATCGCCTGCCGGTTCGAACCCGATGTGGCACGCGAAGAACCTGGAGAAGGGCATCGTCGGCGACTACGTCACCGACTACGGTTTCCCCGCGAACACCCAGCTGACCGGCACGTACGTCCGCAAGTACGACTCCACGCTGGTCGCGCCGTGGCTGTGGAACGCCCAGAAGAAGGTGTTCCTCTCCACCGAGGACGAGCAGTCGGTGAAGGCCAAGGCCGACTACGTCGTGGACAAGGGCATCGGCGGCACGATGATCTGGGAGCTGGCGGGCGACTACCGGTGGAACGCGGCCAAGGGCCAGTACGAGACCGGCTCGACGCTGACCACCGCGATGTACGACGCGTTCAAGTCGGCGACCCCGTACGGCGCGAAGCGCTCCACGATCGACCTGCCCACCCAGGCCGTGAACATCGACGTCTCCTTCGGGCAGTTCCCGCTGGGCGACTCCAACTACCCGATCAGCCCCAAGCTGAAGATCACCAACCGGACCAAGGCCACACTGCCCGGCGGTACGGAGTTCCAGTTCGACTACTCCACCTCCGCCCCGGCCAACGCCAAGGACCAGTCCGGCTTCGGCACGACGATCATCCGCAGCGACCACACGGCGGCCAACAACATCGGCGGCCTCAAGGGCGACTACAACCGCGTCTCGCTGAAGCTCCCGGCCTGGCAGACGCTGGCCCCCGGCGCCTCGGTGGAGCTGGACTTCGTCTACTACCTGCCGACCTCCACACCGTCGAACTGGACCGTGACCTTCGGCGGGAAGTCCTACTCCCTCGCCGGTGACCTGGCCCGGGGCACCACCGTGGTCGAGCCCGGCACCGGGACCGACCCCACGCCCACCCCCACGCCCACCCCGACGCCGACGCCGGACCCGACCGGCCCGACGCCGACCCCGACGCCGACCCCGACTCCGACGCAGCCGGGCGGCACCTGCTCGGCCCCGGCCTGGAACGCGGCCACCGAGTACGGCGGCGGCTCCACCGTCAGCCACGGCGGCCACCAGTGGAAGGCCTCGTGGTGGACGAAGGGCGAGACGCCCGGATCCACCGGCCAGTGGGGCGCCTGGAAGGACCTCGGCGCCTGCTGATCCCCTCTCCGACCACCCGGTGGTGAGCGGCTGCACCCCTCCGTTCACCACCGGGCGGACCGGCCCTGTCGTCCCCGGCCCCGGCGCCCACCGCCGGGGCCGGGGGCATTGCCGGGGGCGCTGACAGGCGCCGGGCGCTTTCCGGCGGGCCCGACCCCGTTCTGGCAGGCTGGCACCATGACGACGATTCTGGTCACCGGCGCCACCGGAACCCTCGGCCGGCAGGTCGCGGAGCGGCTGCGCACCGCGGGGGCCGACGTCCGCGGGCTCAGCCGCCGCTCCCCCTCGTACGCCGTCGATCTGCGCGACGGCAAGGGTCTGGACGCGGCGGTCGAGGGGGCGGACGTGATCGTCCACTGCGCCACGACCCCGCGCGGCGGCGACGACCGGGCGGCGGGGTTCCTCCTCGACGCGGCGGAGCGGGCCGGGACGCCGCATCTGCTCTACATCTCGATCGTGGGCGTGGGCCGGCTGCCGCTGGGCTACTACACGGTCAAGCGCCGGGTGGAGCGGATGATCGAGGACTCCGGGCTCGGCTCGACGATCCTGCGGACCACGCAGTTCCACGACCTGGTCCTGCGTGTCCTGTCCGGCGCGGCCAAGCTGCCCGTGCTGCCGGTGCCCTCCGGTGTCCGGGTCCAGCCGGTCGACAGCGGCGAGGTCGCCGGCCGGCTGGCGGCCCTGGCGCTGGGCGGACCGGCGGGCCGGGTGCCCGACCTGGGCGGCCCCGAGGTCCGCGGGCTCACGGACCTGGCCGGGACGTTCCTGCGGACCACCGGACGCAAGCGGCGGGTGGCACCGGTCCGGCTGGCCGGCAAGGCGTACGCGGGCAACCGGCGCGGCGACCACCTGGCACCCGGGCACGCCACGGGGACCGTGACGTTCGAGGAGTTCCTCGACCGCCGCCACCGCCACCCGGCCTGAGCCGGACCGGCCCGCCACCGCCTACGCTGAGCTGTGGGCCGCCGGTCAGCCCTCCGGCGCGAACAGCGCGTCCTGCGCCGCGTCCCGGGCGGTGATCAGCGCACCGCGCAGCACGGCCCCGTCGCCCAGCGAACCGGCCCGGACCTCGGTCCGCAGGGGTGACATCGCGGCCAGCCGCTCCTCGACCCGGGCGGCGAGCGCGGGGCCGCCCGCGTGGCCCACGGTCCCCGCGAGCAGGACGCAGCCGGGGTCGAGCACCGAGACGACGGCGGCGGCGCCGAGGGCGAGGCGGTCCGCCAGCTCCTTCAGGAAGGGCTCACCCGCCTCCCCCGTTCCCAGGGCGGTCCGCACCGCGTCCACGGCCGCCGCCTCCTCCCGGCCGTCGGTCACCGCGCCGGGGCCCAGGAGGCCGTGCGTGACGGCCAGTTCGCACAGGGCGGCGGAGCCGGCCAGGGAGTGGAAGCCGCCTTCGCAGTTGACCGCCGAGGGCAGCCCGCTCACGCCGGGGACGGGGAGGAAACCGATCTCGCCCGCGCCGCCGGACGCACCCTGACGCAGCTTGCCGTCCAGCATGACGGCGGCCCCGATCCCCTGGCCGAGCCAGAGCAGCACAAAGGTCTCCCGGTCGTGGGCGGCGCCCGCCCGGTGTTCCGCGACGGCCGCGAGGTTGGTCTCGTTCTCCACCAGGACGGCGGCGGGAAGCCGCCGCTGGAGCTCCCGGACCAGGCCCCGGTGCCAGGCGGGCAGGCCGGTGCTGTCGCGCAGTTCGCCGGTGCCGGGGTCGATCAGCCCCGGCGCTCCGACCCCGACGCTGTGCAGCGGGACGGACCCGGCCGCGCGGGCCGTGCGCTCCAGAAGGGCGGCGGCCCGCTCGACGGCCGGTTCGGTGCCGGTGTCGCTGCCGATGGGCAGGGAGCCCTCGGCGAGCGTGGCTCCCAACAGGTCGGTGACGACCACGCTGACGCTTCCGAGCCGTACGTCGAGCGCCGCGAGATGGGCCCGGTCGGCGACGATCCCGTACAGCCGGGCGTTGGGTCCGCGGCGGACGGCCCCGGACTCGCCCACGACCCGGATCAGCCCGGCGCCCTGAAGCCGTTCGACGAGGTCGGCGACGGTCGGACGGGAGAGGCCGGTCAACGTCTTGAGCTGGGTGGCCGTCAGCGGGCCGTCCTCCTGGAGCAGCCGCAGGGCGAGGCGGTCGTTGATGGCCCGAGCCGTGCTCGGTGATGCGGGCATACCGGGATCCTTCCAGATCGCCGCCCCGCCGCTTCCGGGGCCGGGCCGCACAGTAACGACTATTTATCAGGCAGGGTTCCTGATAGTTTACGGCCCGCATCGTCGCACGGGGCGCCGGGACGGCCGGCATCCGAGAATTCCCAGGGGAGGGACACGACGGCATGAGAGACGACCCGACCGTCACGGTCTACAGCACGGAGCAGGTGAAGCGGGCGCGGATCGCCATCGCCGCGGTCTTCGCCGTCCACGGGGCGGTGACCGGCAGTTTCGCGACCCGGGTGCCGTGGATCCAGGACCACGCCGGAGTGAGCGCGGGCCAGCTCGGCCTGGCGCTGGCCTTCCCGGCGATCGGCGCGTCGATCGCGATGCCGCTCGCCGGCCGGATCAGCCACCGGTTCGGTGCGCGGACCGCCCTGCGGGGGCTGCTGGCGCTGTGGACGCTGGCGCTGATCCTGCCCGCGCTCGCGCCGAGCCTGGTCACGCTGTGCGCGGCGCTGTTCGTCTACGGGGCGACGGCCGGGATGTCCGACGTGGCGATGAACGCCCTGGGCATCGAGGTGGAGAACCGTCTCGACAAGTCGATCATGTCGGGCCTGCACGGCATGTGGAGCGTGGGCGCGCTGATCGGTTCGGCGGCCGGCACCGTCGCCGCGCACACCGCGACCGACGCCCGGCTCCACCACACCATCGCCGCCCTGGCGCTCACGGCACTGGGGCTGATCGCCTGCCGGGGCGTCCTCGATCTCCAGAGCCGCCCGGACGAGGAGCCGCCGCCGCGTTTCACCCTGCCGCCGAAGTCGGCCCTGATCATCGGGGCGATCGGGTTCTGCGCGGTGTTCGCGGAGGGTGCGAGCCTGGACTGGTCGGCGGTCTACCTGCGGGACGTCCTGGACAGCTCGGACGGTCTCGCCGCGGCCTCCACCACCGCGTTCACCCTGACGATGGCGATAGCGCGGATCGCCGGGGACCGGATCGTCGACCGGTTCGGCGCGGTCCGCACGGTGCGCACAGGCGGACTGATGGCCACCGCGGGCGGGCTGCTGGTCGTGTTCTCGCCCTCCCCCGCGGCCGCGATGGGCGGCTTCGCACTGCTGGGGCTCGGCGTGGCGGTCGTGGTCCCGCTGGCCTTCGCCGCGGCCGGGCGCAGCGGGCCGAACCCGAGTCAGGCCATCGCGGGCGTCGCCACCATCACGTACACCTCCAGCCTGATCGCTCCCTCCGCGATCGGTTCGCTGGCCGAGGCCACCTCGCTGGTGGTGTCGTTCGGCGTGGTGACGGTGCTGGCCTTCGGCCTGGTGCTGGGCGCCGGGGTGCTGCGGTCGGCCGATCGCAAGGTCACCGGCTCGGCGGCCGGAAGCGGTACGACGACGAAGAGCGCGGCCGGGAGCTGACGGGACCGGACGGAACGCGGTACGGCGGCGCGCACGGGCGCGGGGGCGGCGCGGGACGCGGTACGGGTGCGGCGGGCGGCGGCGAGGTACGGCAGGCCGGGCAGCGGTACGGCGGCGCGCGGCGGGAGACCCTCGCGCGGCGCCGCCCGCCGCACCACTACCATGACGCTGATCTTTTCCGCAGGTGAACACGGAACAACCGGGTCGCAGACCGGCCGGCACACCGAGCAGACCTTCAGGGAGCAACCATGAGCCTCGGCGTGCGCTGGACCTTGCACGGCGACGGGAAGACACCGGCGCCCGGGGCGGTGGTGCGGCCCGACGAGCGGCTCTCCTGGCCCCGTACGTTCGGACTCGGCGCACAGCACGTGGTCGCGATGTTCGGGGCGTCGTTCGTCGCTCCGGTCCTGATGGGCCTCGACCCGAATCTCGCGATCATGATGTCCGGCGTCGCGACCGCGATCTTCCTGCTGGCGACCAAGGGCCGGGTGCCCAGCTATCTGGGCTGCTCGCTCTCCTTCGTCGGCGTCGCGGCCACGATCCGGGCGAGCGGCGGCGATGTCGCCACCATCACGGGCGCGGTGTTCGTGGTCGCGGTGGCCCTCTTCCTCGTGGGTCTCGCCGTGCAGCGGTTCGGCGCGCGGATCATCCACGCGGCGATGCCGCCGGTGGTGACGGGCGCGGTGGTGATGCTGATCGGCTTCAACCTCGCACCGGTGACCGCGTCGACCTACTGGCCGCAGGACCAGTGGACGGCGCTGGCGGTGATGCTGTTCACCGGACTCGCCGTGGTCTGCCTGCGCGGCTTCCTCTCCCGGATCGCGATCTTCCTCGGGCTGGTCTTCGGATACGTGCTGTCCTGGCTCCTCGACCTGGTGTTCGGCAAGATCCACTCGCCGGTGGGCGGTGGCGAGGCCACCGACCACTGGCGCCTGGACCTGTCCGCCGTCGGCCAGGCCGACTGGATCGGCTTGCCGTCCTTCCACGCACCGAGCTTCGAGTGGTCCGCGATCCTGGTGGCGCTGCCCGTGGTGATCGCGCTGGTCGCGGAGAACGCCGGGCATGTGAAGGCCGTGGGCGAGATGACCGGCGACTCGCTGGACGACAAGCTCGGCACCGCCATCGCGGCGGACGGCGCGGCGTCGATGCTCTCCACCGCCGTGGGCGGGCCGCCCAACACCACCTACTCCGAGAACATCGGCGTGATGGCCGCGACCCGCGTCTACTCCACCGCCGCGTACTGGGCGGCGGCCTGCTTCGCACTGCTCTTCGGCCTGTGCCCCAAGTTCGGCGCGGTCGTCGCGGCGATCCCGGGCGGGGTCCTCGGCGGGATCACCGTGATCCTTTACGGGATGATCGGCCTGCTCGGTGCGCAGATCTGGCTGAACGGCCGGGTGGACCTGCGTAATCCGCTCAACCTCGTCCCGGCGGCCGCGGGCATCATCATCGGCGTCGGCGGGGTGAGCCTGAAGATCACGGACAACTTCGAGCTGGGCGGCATCGCCCTCGGCACGATCGTCGTGATCACCGGCTACCACGTGCTGCGGGCCTTCGCCCCGGCCCATCTCAAGACGCAGGAACCGCTGCTGGACTCCGGCACTTCCGCGTACGACGAGAGCTCGGACGGCGACAGCTCGGACGGCGAGGGCGCTCACGACGGGAGTTCCGGCGTCCAGGGCGCGGGGCCTCGGAAGTCCTGATCCGGCGGGCGCTGCTCCGAGGCCACGACCGCCGAGTCCCTGCCCGGGTCCTGCTCAGTCCTCGGGGAGTTCCACCGGGGCGATCTCGTCGAAGACGTCGCCGGGTCCGGGGTTGGTCGCGTCGGTCGCCCCGCCGAACTGGTGCATGACGCCCCACACGGCGTTCAGCGCGGTCTGCACCGCGCCCTCGGCCCAGCCGGCCGTCCAGGAGATGTCGTCGCCCGCCAGGAACAGGCCCCGCTTGTCGGCGGGCAGCGCGTCCTGCATGAAGTGGGTGAACAGCCGCCGCTGGTAACGGTAGTGGCCGGGCAGGTTCGCTTTGAAGGCGCCCATGAACCAGGGCTCGTTCTCCCAGGAGACGGTGACCGGATTGCCGATGATGTGGCTCCGGACGTCGACGTTCGGGTAGATCTCGCCGAGCGACTTGAGCATGACCTCCATGCGCTCCTTCGGGGAGAGCGGCAGCCACTTCAGGCTGTCGTCGCACCATGTATAGGAGAGGCAGATGACGGCGGGCTTGTCGGGGCCGTCGTCCAGGAGGTACGTCCCCCGGGTCATCCGGTCGGTGAGCGTCATCGACATGGTGTCGCGGCCGGTGGTCGCGTCCTTGTCCAGCCAGAACGGCCGGTCGACCGGGACGAACAGCTTGGACGACTCCATGTAATGGGTGCGCTCCATCGCCGTCCAGTGGTCGATCGGGAAGAGCGCGTCGTCGCAGTCGATCTTGGAGAGCAGCAGCCAGGACTGGCCGGTGAAGACCGCGGCCCGGAAGGTGCGGATGTCGCCGGTGGCGTCGGTGACCGTGATGCGGTTGCCCGCGGTACGGGTCAGCCGGGTCACGGCGGGACGCGGCTCGCCCTCGTGCAGGGAGGCCAGCGAGGTGCCGAGCGGCCAGTGGACGATCTTCTGCGGCTCGCGGTCCCACAGGCGCAGCGGGAGCTGCTGGCTGCCGCCGACGATGCCGCGGTGGTGGTCGTCGGCCTCGGTGTAGACGACGCGCAAAATCTCCAGGATGGAGTTGGGGAAGTCGGTGTCCCAGCCGCCGGTGCCGAAGCCGACCTGGCCGAAGATCTCGCGGTGCCGGAAGGACTTGAACGCGTCGGAGTCGCAGAGGAAGCCGTAGAAGGTCTGGTTGTCGAGCCGCTCGACGAGCTGCGACCAGATCTCCCGGATGCGCGGTACGTCGCGCTCGCGCAGCGCCCGGTTCATGTCGGAGAAGTCGGCGCCCTCCTCCAGAGCGGCGCTCCACGCCTCGGCCACGTCGCGGTAGACCTGCGGCAGGTCGTCGATGGTCTCGGCGTAGTGCGACTCGCCCTTGAGGTCGACGACGGTCGAGGGTGTGGCCGGGGAGAGCGGGTTGGGGAAGGGCCGGGTCTCCAGGCCCACCAGGTCGATGTAGTGCTGGAGCGCCGTGGAGGAGGGCGGGAAGCGCATGGCGCCCATCTCGGCGGTGAGCGAGGGGTCGCAGCCGTCGAAGCCGACGGTGCGCAGCCGGCCGCCGATCCGGTCGGCCTCGTAGACGACGGGCTTGAGGCCCATCTTCATCAGCTCGTACGCGGCGATGATCCCGGAGAGCCCGCCGCCGATGACGGCGACCTCCTGGCCGTGCTCGGTCGCCGGTATCTGCCCGAGGCCCGCCGGGTGGGCGAGGAAGTCGTCGTAGGCGTACGGGAAGTCCGGCCCGAACATGGTGATCGGCGGGGCGGCCGCGTCGGTGTGCTGGACGGCGTTGGGCACCGTGGACGTCATGGGGTACGGACTCCTTGCGCGGTACGGAAGTTCAGGGAGGAGACGGGCTCAGGCGAGGGAGCCGTACAGGCCGGGGCGGCGGTCGTGCAGATACGGGTTGGCGGCGCGCGAGGCGGCCAGGAACTCCGGGTCCACCTCGCCGACGACGAGTTCCTCGCCGCGTCCGGCGCGGGCGCGCACGGTGCCGTCCGGGCCGGCCAGGCAGCTGAGCCCGACGAACTCGAACGCGCCTTCCGGGCCTGTGCGGTTGACGTACGCCACGTACATCTGGCTCTCGAAGGCCCGTACGGGGACGACGGATTCGGCGACGAACTGGAAGGGGTGCATCTGCGCGGTGGGCACCAGCAGCAGATCGGTGCCGGCGAGGGCGTGCGCCCGGACGTTCTCCGGGAACTCGACGTCGTAGCAGATCAGCAGGCCGATGCGGATGCCGTCGAGGTCGGCCTGGACGACCGGCTGGTCGCCGGGGGTGAACCACTCCTGCTCGAAGCAGCCGAACAGGTGGGTCTTGCGGTAGTTCGCGAGGCGCCCGCCGTCGGGGCCGATGAGCTGGGACGCGTTGAAGATCCGCTCCCCGTCGCGCTCCGGGTAGCCGTAGAGGACCGCGAGGCCGTGGCGTACGGCGATCTCGGCGACTGCCTCGGCGCCGGGGCCGTCGGCGGGTTCGGCCAGCTCGGGGACCGCGTCGCCGATGGCGTATCCGGTGAGGAACAGCTCGGGCGTAACCAGCAGCCGGGCCCCCGCACCGGCGGCCCGCGCGGCGGCCTCGTCCAGCGCCTTCAGGTTCTCGGCGACGACGCCCGGGCGTCCGGAACTCTGGAGCAGGGCGGTGCGCAACGACGGCATGGCTGACCTCGGGCGGTGCGGGCGGGGTGGGGAGACGTAACGAAGGTACGTGGCCCGGATCGGCCCGGACAAGGCGCGAGTGTTGCGCACCAACCGTCGATTCGTTGCGCGGGAAGGGCGAGGCGCGACGAATCGTTGCGTGAGGTGTCATCGCAGGTCAGCGGGGTGATGTGCGCCACTGCCGGGAGGAGGACCCCAGGCGGCGGGTCCTTAAGCGGGCGGGCCCTCCGCCGCGTACCGCCGCAGCAGCGGCGAGAGCACCAGGACGGATTTGGTGCGTTCGACGTACGGCTCCCCCGCGATCCGCTCCAGGACCTGTTCGAAGTGGCGCATGTCGGCGGCGAAGACCTGCACCACCGCGTCCGCCTCGCCGGTCACCGTCGAGGCCGAGGCGATCTCCGGATAGCGGGCGAGGCCCTGCTTGATGGCGTCCGGGGAGGTGTTGCGGCTGCAGTAGATCTCGATGAAACCCTCGGTCTCCCAGCCGAGCGCCGCCGGGTCGACCCGCACGGTGAAGCCGGTGATCGCCCCCTCGGCCCGCAGCCGGTCGACGCGGCGTTTCACGGCGGGGGCGGAGAGGCCGACGATCGCGCCGATGTCGGCGTAGGAGCGCCGGGCGTCTTCGGCGAGGGCGTGGACGATGCGTTCGTCGAGGTCGTTCAGGCGCACGTCGGGCGGTTCACTTCTCTGCGATGGGTCGGCTTGCGGGAGGCGGAGCGTGCCGCCTCCCGCAGTAGACCATGCGCCGCCGTCCCGGGCGTGCCCGGCGTGATGGGGTCCCGGCCGGCCGGGACCGGGCGGGAGGGCTTTCAGAAGGGGAACTGCGAGCGGCCGTGCTGGATGGAGATCCACTTCTGGGTGGTGAAGGCCTCGACCATCGAGTCGCCGTTCAGCCGGCCGAGGCCGGAGCTCTTCTCGCCGCCGAAGGGGACGATCGGCTCGTCGTGGACGGTGCCGTCGTTGATGTGGATCATGCCGGTGTGGATGCGCTGGCCGATCCGCACCCCGCGCTCGATGTTGCCGGTGTGGACGGCGCCGCTGAGGCCGTACGGGGTGTCGTTGGCGATGCGGACGGCCTCGTCCTCACCGTCGAAGGGCACCAGCAGGGCGACGGGGCCGAAGATCTCCTGGTGCAGGACGGGCGAGTCGGCGGCGAGACCGGTCAGCACGGAGGGGCTGACCAGGTTGCCGTCGGCGCGGCCGTGCAGCAGCGCCGTCGCCCCGGCCGCCACGGTCTGGTCGACGAGCTTGGAGATGGATTCGGCCTGCGAGGAGTTGATCAGCGGGCCGATCTGGGTGGCCGGGTCGGCGGGGTCGCCGACGGTGAGCGAGGCGACCTTGGCGACGAACTTCTCGGTGAACTCCGCCTCCACGGCGCGGTCGACCAGGATGCGGTTGGCGGCCATGCAGACCTGGCCCTGGTGGACGTACCGGCTGAAGACCGCCGCGTCGACGGCGTAGTCCACGTCCGCGTCGTCGAGCACGATCAGGGCGCTGTTGCCGCCGAGTTCGAGGACGGCGCGCTTGAGGTTCCGGGCGCAGACGGTGGCGACGTGGCGGCCGACCTTGTCCGAGCCGGTGAAGGAGATGACCTGCGGCACGGGGTGCTCCAGCAGGGTGTCGCCGATCTCCGCGATGTCGGTGATCACGACGTTCAGGAGCCCGGCGGGCAGCCCCGCGTCCTCGAAGATCCTGGCCAGCAGGGTGCCGCCGCAGATCGGGGTGTTCTGGTGCGGCTTGAGGACGACGGCGTTGCCGAGGGCCAGCGCGGGGGCGACGGACTTGAGGGAGAGCAGGAACGGGAAGTTGAACGGGCTGATCACGCCGACGACCCCGACGGGCACGCGGTAGACGCGGTTCTCCTTGCCGTCGGTCGGCGAGGGGAGGATCTGTCCGGCGGGGCGCAACGCCAGCTGGATGGCCTCGCGGAGGAACTCCTTGGCCAGGTGCAGTTCGAAGGCGGCCTTCAGCCGGGTGCCGCCGAGCTCGGCGACGATCGCGTCGCTGATCTCCGGCTCGCGCTCCTCGACGAGGTGCAGCGCCTTCTCCAGGACGGTCCGCCTGCTGTACGGGTTGGTGTCCGCCCACGCCTGCTGGGCGCGCTCGGCGGCCCGGTAGGCCTGGTCGACCTCGTCGGCGGTGGCGACGGGGATCGAGGCGAGCTTCTCCCCGTCGAACGGGTTGAAGTCGATGATGTCCCAGGACCCCTTCCCCGGCCTCCACTCGCCGTCGATGTACTGGTGGGCCAGGTCAGTGAAGAAGGACATGAGATCCCTTACCGCAGAGAGGCGGGCAGCTGAGTGAGCTTCATATTACTTACCATTCAACGAAGTTGAAGCGCACCCCCGACCCGCCTCCGGAGGCCCGAAAACGACCCTGCCCCCTCCGGCGCGAAGTGCCGGAGGGGGCAGGGTCGTTGCGGTGTATCCGGGATCAACTCCAGCTGGCGTGAAGCGGCTTGCCCTCGGCGTAACCGGCGGCGCTCTGGACGCCGACGACCGCCTTCTCGGCGAACTCCGTGAGGGAGCCGGCGCCGGCGTAGGTGCAGGAGGAGCGGACGCCCGCGATGATCGAGTCGATGAGGTCCTCGACTCCCGGGCGGGTCGGGTCGAGGAACATCCGCGAGGTGGAGATGCCCTCCTCGAAGAGCGCCTTGCGGGCGCGGTCGTACGCGGACTCGTCCGAGGTGCGGTTCTTCACGGCGCGGGCCGAGGCCATCCCGAAGGACTCCTTGTAGAAGCGGCCGTCGGCGGACTGCTGGAGGTCGCCGGGCGACTCGTACGTCCCCGCGAACCAGGAGCCGATCATCACGTTGGACGCGCCGGCGGCGAGCGCCATCGCGACGTCGCGCGGGTGCCGGACGCCGCCGTCCGCCCAGACGTGCTTGCCGTGCTTCTTCGCCTCGGCGGCGCACTCCAGGACGGCGGAGAACTGCGGGCGGCCGACGCCGGTCATCATCCGGGTGGTGCACATGGCGCCGGGGCCGACGCCGACCTTGATGATGTCCGCGCCCGCCTCGATCAGGTCGCGTACGCCCTCGGCGGCGACGATGTTGCCCGCGACGATCGGCACCTGCGGGTCGAGCGCCCGGACGGCCTTCACCGCGCTGATCATGGACTCCTGGTGGCCGTGGGCGGTATCCACGACGAGGACGTCGGCGCCCGCGTCCAGGAGCTGCTTGGCCTTGCCGGCCACGTCACCGTTGATGCCGACGGCGGCCGCGATGCGCAGCTTGCCCTCGGCGTCGGTGGCGGGGGTGTAGAGCGTGGCGCGCAGGGCTGCCTTACGGGTGAGGATGCCGACGAGGCGTCCCTGCGCGTCGACCGCGGGGGCGAGCTTGCGGTTGGCACCGTCGAGCTTGTTGAAGGCGTCGCGCGGATCGATGTCCGCGTCGAGCAGCACCAGGTCTTTGGACATGACCTCGGAGAGCTGGGTGAAGCGGTCGACGCCCGTGAGGTCGTGGTCGGTGACGACGCCCACCGGACGGCGGTCGGCGTCGACGACGACGCCCGCGCCGTGGGCCCGCTTGGGCAGCAGGGAGAGCGCGTCGGCGACGGTCTGGCCGGGGGCCAGCTCGATCGGGGTGTCGAGGACGAGGTGGCGCGTCTTGACCCAGGAGATGACGTCGGTGACGACCTCGATCGGGATGTCCTGGGGGATGACGACGAGGCCGCCCCGGCGGGCGATGGTTTCGGCCATCCGGCGGCCCGCGATGGCGGTCATGTTCGCGACCACGAGCGGAATGGTGGTGCCGGTCCCGTCGGGCGACGAGAGGTCCACGCCCTGCCGGGAGCCGACCGCGGAACGGCCCGGGACCATGAAGACGTCGTCGTACGTGAGGTCGTACGGGACCGCGGGGGACTCTGTGTAGCGACCGGTGCCCGGCTCAAGAAAGCGCATAACACTCATTTTTTCATACGAAACGGTGCAGGTCGTTTCCACAAAGACACAACAAAGGACCCCCGCGTTCGTCTCTTCCTCCGAAGAGGAGCGAAGAGGCGGCCGGGGGCTCCGGGCAAGTGGAACCTGCCTTACCCACGGACCCTACCCGAACAGGATTCGAATCATTCGTGATCACCATCCCTGGACCGGGTGACAAGGGGTCAGGTAGCTTCAAACGCGCAGGTCCCGTGGGTGTCCGAAACGTCGATCCGGCTCGTCGGCCCCCCTGGGCACACCGTTTGACCGGAGAGGATCCCGATCCGCCTGTGGACAGCGAACTGCCGGACATCTACTGCCCGTTCCCACAGCGGACCAACCCGCACGTGGCGCACACCCGTGGGCATCTGGACAGCTGGACCAGACGGACGGGTCTGGTCCACCGCGAGTCCGCGAGGAACCGATTCGAGCAGGCTGATTTCGGGGCGTTCGTCGGCATGGTCTATCCGACGGCCGACGAGGAACACCTCGATCTGGTGGCCGACTGGTTCGTCTGGCTCTTCCTGGTCGACGACCAGCTCGACGACGGCCACCTCGGGCGTTCACCCGAGCGGGTGAGAGACGTCGTCGACCGGATGCGCGCGGTGGTCGACGGCTCCGCCCCCGAGCCGCTGCCGGGCGAGGACGTCCCGGCCGCCGTGACGGCCCTGGCCGACCTGTGGAAACGTACGATGCCGAACGCCGCCCCGCACTGGCGGACCCGGTTCGCCTGGCACCTGGTCACCTACCTCACGACCGCCACCACCTGGGAGGCGGGGAACCGCGCCGAGGACGTGGTGCCCTCGGAGGACACGTACATCGCCAAGCGGCGGCACACCGGGGCCATCCACGTCTGCATGGACCTCATAGAAATCGTGGCGGGCATCGACGCCCCGGAGTCGATCCACAACGACCCCCGCTTCATCACCGCCCTGGAAGCCGCCTGCAACCACGTGTGCTGGGCCAACGACGTGTACTCCTTCGAGAAGGAGCAGGTGCTCGGCGAGATCCACAACCTCGTCCACCTGGTCCGCCACCACCGGGGCTTCGGGGAGCAGCAGGCGCTGGACCACGTCGCGGAGCGCCTCGCGATGGAGACCGAGCGGTTCCTGACCGCCGAGGACGAGCTGCTGGAGCTGTATCCGGAGCTGTCCGGGATGCTGGTGCCCTACCTCGACGGGATGCGGAGCTGGATGCGCGGCAACCTGGACTGGTCCCGCCGGACGCCGCGCTACAACCCCGCCGACGTGGGCCAGTACGAGGAGCCCGAGGAGTATCTGGAGGAGACCGTGCTGGGCGTTCCGTCCGCGCGCACCGAGACCGCCGCCCCCGCCCCGTGCGCGGCCAAGGCCCCGCCGGCCGGCTGAGGGGGGCCCGGTTCTGACCCGCCGGGCACTCCCTGGACGCGGGGCAGGACGGGCCGAGGGCCGTGCACCGGATGCGGTCGGTGCACGGCCCTCGGTGTGTTCCCGCCCGTCACTCCCCGTCGGGGTCGGCCCGCTCCAGTGCCGGACGGCTGCCCGCGGGGGACTCGGTGAGCAGGAAGTCGGCCGCGGCGGTGTCCGTCACCAGGCTGGTGACGAGTCCGGAGCGCAGCACCGCGCCGATCGCCGCCGCCTTGCGCAGACCCCCCGCGATAGCGACCACCTCGGGAATCCGGCGCAGCCGGTCCGCCTCCACGGTGATGCAGCGCTCCCCCAGGTCACGGCCGACCCGGCGGCCGTCGGAGTCGAAGAGGTGCGCGGACATCTCGGCGGCGACGCCGAGCGAGGCGTAATGGGCGCGTTCGGCGTCCGAGAGCATGTCGTGGACCGTGGAGATGCCCGGCTCCCAGGAACCGATGGAGACGGCGGCGACCGTCACCTTGTCGAAGTACTCGAAGGCCCGGGCGATGCCGGTCTGCTCGCGCAGCGCGGCGGCCGTCGCGGGGTCGGGCAGCAGCATCGGCGCGTAGATGGGGTGCGCCTCGCCGCCCGAGACCTGGGCCGCCCGGCGGACCGCCTCGACCGAGCCGCGCTCGGCGGTGCCCGCGTCATACACACCGGTCAGCTGGACGACCGTGCACGGCGGGAGCCGGTCGAGGGCGGCTGCCATGTGGATGGTGGAGCGGCCCCAGGCCAGGCCGAGCACGTCGCCCTCGGCGACGAGCTCGCCGAGGAGGTCGGCCGCGACCTCGCCGAGGTTCTCCGGGTCGGGGGCGTCCTCCTGTTCCTCGGCCGGGGACTCGACGACCACCGCGTGCCGCAGCCCGTAACGGGCCCGCAGGGCATCGGAGCGTTCGGCGTCCAGCTCGGCCGGTACCCGGATCTCGATGCGTACGAGATCGCGTTCGAGGGCTGTCTCCAGGACCCGGGCCACCTTGAAGCGGCTCACGCCGAACTCCTCGGCGATCTGGATCTTGGACTTGCCCTCCAGGTAGAACCGGCGGGCCATGGCCGCCGCCTGCACCAGCTCCGCGGGTCCCATCCGCATGGCTGACCGACCCGCCGAGATGCCAGACACCGCGATCTCCTCACTGCTGTTCACACGCCCGATACGCCGTTCATCCTGTCAGATCCGGCGACCCTTGATCGGCCCTGTCGGACCGCGTTCATCTGCCCTTGGTTCAGTGTCCGCATGCCCAGGGGGCATCGGCCGTGGCCGCGTCCGCCTGTGCCCGCAGCTCCCGCACCGCCGCGGCCGGGTCCTGCGCGCCGTAGACAGCGGAGCCCGCCACGAAGACGTCGGCGCCGGCCTCGGCGCAGCGCTCGATGGTGGTGGCCGATACCCCGCCGTCGACCTGGAGCCATAGTTCGAGACCGTGCTTGCTGATCAGCTCCCGGGTTCGGCGGATCTTCGGCAGCATGATGTCCAGGAAGGACTGGCCGCCGAAGCCCGGCTCGACCGTCATGATCAGCAGCATGTCCAGCTCGGGGAGCAGGTCCTCGTACGGCTCGATGGGCGTCGCGGGCTTGAGCGCCATCGAGGCGCGCGCCCCCTTCGCCCGGATCTCCCGCGCCAGGCGCACCGGAGCCGCCGCGGCCTCCGCGTGAAAGGTGACGGATCCGGCCCCCGCCTCCACGTACTGGGGGGCCCAGCGGTCCGCGTCCTCGATCATGAGGTGGCAGTCCAGCGGGGTGTCCGTGGCCTTGCTGAGCGCCTCGACGACCGGCACGCCGAGGGTCAGGTTGGGCACGAAGTGGTTGTCCATGACATCGACGTGGAGCCAGTCCGCGCCTTCGACGGCCTTCGCCTCCTCGGCGAGACGCGCGAAATCGGCGGACAGGATGCTGGGGTTGATCTGCGCCATGACCCCAAGCCTGCCACGTCTCCCGCCGGTTCCCCGCCTCGATGCGCTCCGAAGCCTCACAGGGCCATCACACTTCGCACATTCTGCGCATTTTGCCAGCGCTTTACTGTTCCTTTGCCTCACTCGGGATTCTCGGGGTGCGATCGGACGACGCGGGGCCGACGGCCGGGCACGGCCGCCGTCCGCGCGCCGGACGCTCAGCCGGTCCGGCGCAGCAGCGCCAGGTACATCGCGTCCGTACCGTGCAGATGCGGCCACAGCTGGACGTCGGGGCCATCCCCCAGCGCGGGCACCCCGGGCATCAGCGGGCGGGCGTCGATCCACTCCGCCTCCACCGGCTCCCCGCCCCGGCCCTTGAGGACGTCCTCGACCACCACGCGGGTCTCCGCGATATGCGGGGAGCAGGTCGCGTACCCGACTACGCCGCCGACCCGTACCGCCTTCAACGCCTCGCGCAGCAGGCCTCGTTGGAGCGGGGCGAAGGCTTCCAGGTCCTCGGCCCGACGCCGCCAGCGGGACTCCGGACGACGCCGCAGAGCGCCCAGGCCGGAGCAGGGGACGTCCATCAGGATCCGGTCGAACGTGCCGGGCAGCCACGGCGGACGGGTGCCGTCCGCCGTGATCACCTGATACGGGCCGGGGTTGCCGGCGAGCGTCCGCTCGACCAGCCGGGCGCGGTGCGGCTGCTTCTCGGCGGCGAGCAGGGCGGCGCCCCGCCCGGCGGCGAGGGCGGCGAGCAGGGCGGCCTTGCCGCCCGGGCCGGCGCAGCCGTCCAGCCAGCGGGTGTCACGGCCCTCGACGGGTGCGGCGGCCAGAGCGGCGGCGACGAGCTGGCTGCCCTCGTCCTGGACGCCCGCCCGGCCCTCCTGGACGGCCTCCAGCGCGCCGGGCTCGCCGCCCTCGGCCATCCGGACCGCGTACGGGGACCAGCGGCCCGGCAGGGAGTTGTCTTCGCCGAGCGCCTCGGCCAGCTCATCGGTGGTGGAGCGGCCGGGGCGGGCCGCCAGCGTCACCTCGGGCCGCTCGTTGTCGGCTTCCAGCAGGTCCTCGATGCCCGCCCGGCCGCCGCCCAGCGCGTCCCAGAGAGCGGAGACGATCCAGCGGGGGTGCGAGTGCGCGACGGAGAGGTGGTCCTCGGCGTCCTCGTCGTACGGCGGGGCGACCTTCTCCACCCAGCCGTCGAGATCGTGCGCGGTGACCTTGCGCAGCACCGCGTTGACGAACTTCGCACGCCCCTCCCCCAGCACCACCCGGGCCAGCTCCACGCTGGCGGAGACGGCCGCGTGCGTGGGAATGCGGGTGCCGAGCAGCTGGTGGACGCCCATGTTCAGAACGTCGAGGACCGGCGGGTCGACCTCGCGCAGCGGCCGGTCGATGCAGGCCGCCACGATCGCGTCGTACGTGCCCTGGCGGCGGAGCGTCCCGTAGACCAGCTCGGTCGCCAGCGCCGCGTCCCGGCCGTCGAAGTCACCCTTGGCACGGGCCTTCTTCAACAGCGGGGGCAGCACGAGGTTGGCGTACGCGTCACGCTCGTCGACGGCCCGGAGCGCCTCGAAGGCGAGGAAACGGACCGGGTCCTTCTGCGGTCGGCGGTGGGGCTTGGCGGGACGGCGACGCGGCTGGTCGTTCACGTGAAAGGTGCTCCGCTGATGGTGAGAGGTGCGAACCCTCCCAGCGTACGTCGCCGTCCCCGGGCGCCCGAACGGCAGCCCGGGCCCCTCGAAGGCCGCCCGGGACCCGGACCGGCTCTGCCCGCTCGGGGCGCCTGCCTACAGGCCGAGCAGCTCTCCGTGGACGATGCGGACGCCGCGCGCCCAGTCGGCGCCCTTCATCGGCTTCTTGCCCTGCGGCTGGACCCAGAGCAGCTCGACCGCGTGCGATCCGGTGCCCACGTACACGTTGTTCTTGGCGGCCGACAGCTCGCCGGGGGCCAGGTCGGTGCGGTCTGGGACCGGCGTGGCCTGGATCAGCTTGAGCCGCTCGCCCCGGAACAGGGTCCAGGCGCCGGGGGCCGGGGTGCAGCCGCGCACCACCCGGTCGACCCGCAGGGCGGGCGCGGACCACTGGACCTGGGCGTCCTCGACGGTGATCTTCGGGGCCAGGGTGACGCCGTCGTGGGGCTGGGGCACGGCGTGCAGCGTGCCGTCCTCGATGCCGTCCATGGTGGCGGCGAGCAGCCCCGCGCCCGCGAAGGCCAGCCGGGTGAGCAGGTCGCCGCTGGTGTCGGTGGGGCGGACCTCCTCGGTGAGGACGCCGTAGACCGGGCCGGAGTCCAGCCCCTCCTCGATCAGGAAGGTCGACGCGCCGGTCACCTCGTCGCCGGCCATCACCGCGTGCTGGACCGGCGCCGCGCCCCGCCAGGCGGGCAGCAGCGAGAAGTGCAGGTTGACCCAGCCCCGGGCGGGCACGTCGAGGGCGACCTTGGGCAGCAGGGCCCCGTAGGCGACGACCGGGCAGCAGTCCGGGGCGATCTCCCGCAGCCGGGCGAGGAACTCCTCGTCCCGGGGCTTCGCGGGCTTGAGCACCTCGATCCCGGCCTCCTCCGCCCGCTCGGCCACCGGGCTCGCGACGAGCCGGCGGCCCCGCCCGGCGGGGGCGTCCGGACGGGTCACGACGGCGGCCACCTCGTGGCGGTCGGAGGCGATCAGGGCGTCCAGTGCGGGGACGGCGACTTCGGGGGTGCCGGCGAAGACGAGCTTCATGGGTGACTGACTGCCTCTCGGGCCAAGACGTACGGTGACGAGCAGCGCACCAGTCTAACGAGCTCGTGCGCGGTCGGCGGTGGGACGTAGCAGAGGGTGGTCGCAGAGGGTACGAGAGAGCAAGCTCAGCACGAGGTGGGAAAGGCTCGGTCACGCGACGGGTACGACAGCCTTCAGGGGCTCGGTCACCGCTCCGGCCCTCGTACTCGGCGTCGTCGTCGGGTTCAGCTGAACATGTCGAGGTAGTGCTGTTCGTGGGCCGGGTGGTAGTCGCCGAAGTCGACGGACGCCGGGTCGCCGCCGCTCTCGGCGACGACGAGCCGGTCGAGGTAGTAGTCCCAGCCGGGGCCGACTCCGCCCGCCATCGCTGGGTCGTCGCCGACGGACTGGGTGAAGGTGAGTGTGGTGGTGCCCTCGTGCTCGACGAGCGTGAGAGTCATGTGCCAGATGAGTTCCTGGCCGGGAACCTGGGACTTGAGGGCCAGACGGTGGGGGGCCCGGCACTCCTGGATGGTGAGGAGTTCGGGCTGGGGCTCGTCGCCTTCGTAGAGCATCCGGAAGTCGACCGAGCCGGTCGACGGGTCGCCGGTCCACGCGCCGATCCATCGGGCCAGCCGGTCCGGCTCGGTGACCGCCGCCCAGACGTCCCTGATGCCGGCCCGGAAGGTGCGGTCGAAGGCGATGCTGTCCAGGCCGTCAATGTTCACGCGACGCCCGGTGGGGGTGCTGGTCATGCTGATTCCTCCTGAGAGCTTGCGGTGCCGGAAGCGGTGTCGGTGCCGGCCCGACGGTCGTGGACGGTTCTCCGGACCTCCAGGTCGAGGGCGTCGAAGGCGCTCTCGGGGATCGGTGGGCGGCGCCCGGCGAGCTCGTCGAGCAGAGCGCGTACCGGGGCGAGGCCCGGGCGGGCGAGCGCGTAGTGGCGCTCGCGGCCGCGGTCCTCGACGGTGGCCAGCCCTGCCTCGGTGAGCAGTCGCAGATGTTTGCTCACCGCGGGCCGGCTGATCGGATGCCGCGCCGCGAGGTCGACCACGCGGGCCGGGCCGGAGGCAAGGGCGCGCAGCAGGTCGCGGCGTATGGGGTCGGCCAGGGCGATGAACGGGTCCACCCCCTATTAGTAACCTACCGGTTACCAATTGCCAAGTCCTCGGGCCTCGTCCGACACCGCGCGCCGATTCACCAGGACTACGGGACAGCCTTTCGGATCTCCGTCCGGGCACGGCCCGGCCGGGTCATCGCGGGCGGGCGCCGCGCAGGGGGCGTACGCGCGCCGTGCACGCCCCGTGCATATGCACATACGCCCCGATAGCGTGACCACATACCCGGCTCGGGCGTTGGTCAAAGGAGATTGACCGAAGCGGGCCGCCCCGATGCGGCCCGATCCCTTTCAACGCCGGTTCGAGAGGCTTCTTCATGGCCGACCACGCAACCCACGACGCCCAAGCGCGGGCCAGTCTGCATCTTCTGGTGCGGGACATCGAGCGGGTCCGGCGGCAGGTGGACGCGCTGCGCACCCTCACCGCCCAGCTGGGCAACGTCTACCGTCCGCGCCGCTCCGGCCCCTCCGCGGGCTTCGTCGTCTACGGCAGGGCCCCGGCCCCCACCGTCCGCCTCGCGCAGGAACTGCGGGACAGCGTCGAGACGCTGGTCACGGCCGCGGTGGACTTCGACCGCTCGCTGGGCTTCTCCTGGGACGCGGTGGGCTCCGCCCTCGGCGTCACCAAGCAGGCCGTGCACCGCCGTTACGGAACGCGCCGGGCCACGCCGCAGCCCACCACCGAGACGGGCGGCGAGAGCGCGGCCGTGCCGCGCCCGGTCTCCGTCGGGAGCGGGCAGGCCGGTATCTCCACCGGGGGGCCCGGCTCCCCGGTGCCCTCGGTCCCGGCGGCCCGCTCGATGCCGCCGCAGCCTCTCGCGGACCGGCCGGTCCGCGAGGAACTGCGTCCTGGCGCCTTCCCGGGCCCCCGCAACGGCTGACCGCACGCCGCCCCTCTGCCCCACCGTGCCGGTCGCACGGCGGGGCAGTCCCCTGTCCTGGCCCGCGGCCTTGCCGCAGCGGCCTCCCCCGCGGCCTCAGCCGATGTCGGGCGGGTCGATCCTGATGCGCACCGGGTCGGTCGCCCCCTTGGCCATGCGGGCCGCGAGCGCCGTCTTCAGGGCGCGGGCGAGTGCCGCCCCCCGCCCCGGGACCACCCGGATCAGGGCCCGCTCCCAGCTCTCGCCCGGCGGAGCGTCCCCCGACCGGCGCGGCCTGCCCGGCTCGGCCGACGGGACCGGCACCGGGCCCAGGATCTCGGCCTCCGGCGGCAGCCCGGCGGTCCTGAGGAACGCGGCCAGGGCCTCGGCGGGGCCGGTCGCCGAGGCCATCCGGGAGACCGGCGGGAAGCCCAGCTCGGCGCGGTCCGCCAGCTCCCGCCGGGCGAATCCCGCCGGGTCCCAGCGGACCAGCGCCTGCACCGCGCGCTCGGTCGGTTCGGCCACGATCACCACCGTGCCGCCCTCGTCCTGGCCCCGCACCAGCGCCCCCGCAGCCGTCCACCGGCGCAGCGCCTCCTCCCCCGCGCGCAGATCGGGCCGGCCGAGCATGGCCCAGCCGTCCAGGAGCAGGGCCGCCGCGTAGCCGCCGTCGGCGACGGGCTCCGCGCCGGGCGTGCTGACGACCAGGGCCGGGGTGCTGGGCACCGCGTCCAGGATGTGGTCGCGCCCCGAGGTGCGGACGGGCACGGCGGGGAAGGCCCGGCCCAGCTCCTCCGCGGTGCGGCGGGCGCCGACGATCTGGGCGCGCAGCCGCGCGGAGCCGCACTGGGCGCAGTGCCAGGCCCGCTCGGCCCGCCCGCACCAGGCGCAGTTCAGATCCTGCTGGTCCGGGGCCTGGAGGGGACCCGCGCAGTGCCGGCAGCGGGCGGGAGCACGGCAGCGTTCGCAGGCGAGGCGGGGGGCGTAACCCCGGCGGGGCACCTGGACCAGCACCGGACCGCTGCGCAGACCGTCACGCACGGCCCCCCAGGCGAGGCTGGGCAGCCGGGCGGTACGGGCGGCGCCGTCCCGGGCCAGCTCTCCGTCCCCGACCGTACGGATGAGGGGCGCGGCCCGGCGCAGCCGCTCGCGGTCCGCGAGGAGCGGCAGCGCCCAGCCGCTCTCCACGAGCTGGGCGGCCTCGACCGTGCAGCTGGTCCCGCCGAGGAGGAATCCGCAGCGGCCCTGTGCCGACCGCAGCTCCAGGACCTCGCGGACATGCGGGAAGGGGGCGTTGTCGTCGCTGTGGCTGGAGTCGCCGTCGTCCCAGACGACGACCAGGCCGAGGTCCCGGACGGGGGCGAACATGGCGGCCCTGGTCCCCACGACCGCCCGCACCGAGCCCCGGCGCACCGCGAGCCACTGCCGGTAGCGCTTCTCGGGGCCGGAGTCGGCGGTCAGGAGGGCGTGCCGGCCCGCGCCGAGCACCTCGGTCAGGGCCGCGTCGACCCGTCCGGCGGCCCGTCCGTCCGGGACGACGACGAGCGCGCCGCGCCCGGAGGAGAGCGTCGCGGCGACGGCCCCGGCGATCTCGGCGGGCCAGTGCGGGCCCGGCAGGGCGGTCCACACCGCGCGCGGAGCGCCCCCCTCGGCCAGCGCACGCAGGAAGGCCGGGCCCTGGCCGTACCGCTCCCAGGTGCCCGGCTCCGGGGCGGGGGGCGGGGGCAGCGGGTCCGGGGAGGGCTTGGACTCGGCGCGGCCGTTGCGGGGCGGGACGGCGAGCTGGAGCACATCGGCGAGGCTGCCCGCGTACCGGTCGGCGACGGCGCGGCAGAGGGCGAGCAGGTCGGGCCCGAGGACCGGCTCGGGGGAGACCACGGAGGCGAGGGCGGCCAGGGCCCCCTGGTAGTCGGAGTCGGCGCGGCGCTCGATGACGAAGCCGTCGATCAGGCCGCCGCCCTCGCGCCGCCCGCCCTGGATATTGCGCCCTCCGGCCCCGAACCGGACCCGCACCCGGACGCCGGGCTGCGCGTCGGCGTCCAGCTCCTCGGGGACCGCGTAGTCGAAGTACTGGTCGAGGTGGAGGACGCCCTTGTTGACCAGGACGCGGGCGACGGGCAGCTCCTCGGCGAGGGCCGCGCCGCGCCAGGTGCGCGGCTTGGCGCGCGGCACCTTCGCCCGGCGCACGGTCTCCCGGATCAGCGCAAGCTGCTCCGGCGCCCCGGCACCGGGTTCGGCGGACTGCTCGTTCTCGCTGCTCACAGCTGAATTCCTACCAGAGGGCACTGACAACGGCGGGGGCACGGCAGCGGGGCCCGGCCACCGCGTTCGGTGTCCGGGCCCCGCTGTCGTACTCGATGACGCCCGCCCCGCTGTCGTACGCGGGCGGTCTCGCTAGTGCCGCGACCGGCGATGTTTGCTCCTTACGGGGCAAAGCTTGCCGGGAGGGGCACTAGAGACCGGCGGCGGCGCGCAGGGCGTCCACGCGGTCGGTGCGCTCCCAGGTGAAGTCGGGCAGCTCACGGCCGAAGTGGCCGTAGGCGGCGGTCTGGGCGTAGATCGGGCGGAGCAGGTCGAGGTCCCGGATGATCGCGGCCGGGCGGAGGTCGAAGACCTCGCCGATCGCGTTCTCGATCTTCTCGGTGTCGACCGTGGCGGTACCGAAGGTCTCCACGAACAGTCCGACGGGCTCGGCCTTGCCGATCGCGTACGCGACCTGGACCTCGCAGCGCGCGGCGAGACCGGCGGCCACCACGTTCTTGGCGACCCAGCGCATCGCGTACGCGGCGGAGCGGTCGACCTTGGACGGATCCTTGCCCGAGAAGGCGCCGCCGCCGTGCCGGGCCATGCCGCCGTAGGTGTCGATGATGATCTTGCGGCCGGTGAGGCCGGCGTCGCCCATCGGGCCGCCGATCTCGAAGCGGCCGGTCGGGTTCACCAGGAGGCGGTAGCCCTCGGTGTCCAGCTTGATGCCGTCCTCGACGAGCTGCGCGAGCACGTGCTCGACGACGAACTCGCGGATGTCGGGCGCGAGCAGCGAGTCCAGGTCGATGTCGGAGGCGTGCTGCGAGGAGACGACCACCGTGTCCAGCCGGACCGCCTTGTCACCGTCGTACTCGATGGTGACCTGGGTCTTGCCGTCGGGGCGCAGGTAGGGGATGGTCCCGTTCTTGCGCACCTCGGACAGTCGCCGGGAGAGGCGGTGCGCGACGTGGATCGGGAGCGGCATCAGCTCCGGCGTCTCGTCGCAGGCGTAGCCGAACATCAGCCCCTGGTCGCCCGCGCCCTGCTTGTCGAGCTCGTCCTCATCCCCCTCGACCCGCTTCTCGTACGCGGTGTCGACGCCCTGGGCGATGTCCGGCGACTGCGCGCCGATCGACACCGAGACGCCGCAGGAAGCACCGTCGAAGCCCTTTTTGGAGGAGTCGTAACCGATCTCCAGAACCTTGTTGCGCACGAGGTTGGGGATGTCGGCGTAGGCCTTGGTGGTGACCTCGCCCGCGACATGCACCAGACCGGTGGTGATCAAGGTCTCGACGGCGACGCGCGAGGAGGGGTCCTCACGCAGGAGCGCGTCGAGAATCGTGTCGCTGATCTGGTCAGCGATCTTGTCGGGGTGACCCTCGGTGACGGATTCCGAGGTGAAGAGACGGCGGGACACATCGCTCCCTGGGGTTGCAGCGGCTGCTGGCTGATCATGGGTGGCACGACCGAGAGCTGCGCTCGGCGCGTACCGTCGGCCAGTTTATCGGTCGCATCCGGCGACCGGGGCAGGTGTCTCGCCCTTTGGGAGGTTCGTGACATGCGCCACGCGGGGCGCCAGTAGGACAATCCACCCTTCACGGCGCGCGTTTCAGGTCTTATGGGACGATTTCGCTCGCCCGGAGGGTTGATTGTGAAATCGGCTGGAACCTGCCTGCAACCAGATCCCAGACCGTGTCGGCGAGCGCTTCCTTGGGGCCGTACGGCACCGGCGTCTCCGAGCCGTCGGCGGCGAGGACGACCGCTTCGTTCTCCTCCGAGCCGAAGGTCTTGCGCTCCCCCACCTCGTTGACGACGAGGAGGTCGCAGCCCTTGCGGCGGAGCTTCGCACGGCCGTTGACCAGCACGTCGTCGGTCTCGGCGGCGAATCCGACGACGATCTGGTCCGGGCGTGCCCGCTCGCCGGATACCTCGGCGAGGATGTCGGGGTTACGGACCAGGGTGACGGCGGGCGCCTCCTCGCCGTCCTTCTTCTTGATCTTGCCGGAGGCGTACGCGGCAGGCCGGAAGTCGGCCACCGCGGCCGCCATCACCACCACGTCCGCGTCGGGGGCGGCCTTCAGCACGGCCTCGCGCAGTTGGACGGCGGTGCCGACGCGGAGGACATCGGCCCCGGCCGGGTCGGGCAGCCCGGTGTTGGCCTCGATCAGGGTGACCCGGGCCCCTCGGGCCACGGCGGTGCGCGCCAGCGCGTACCCCTGCTTGCCGGAGGAGCGGTTGCCCAGGAAACGCACCGGGTCGAGCGGCTCGCGCGTACCGCCGGCGCTGATCACCACATGGCGGCCCGCGAGGTCGGGCTCGGTGACCCCGCGCGCCAGCACCCGGCGGCAGACCTCGAAGATCTCGCCAGGGTCGGGGAGCCGGCCCTTGCCGGTGTCGACGCCGGTGAGCCGCCCGACCGCGGGCTCGATGACGACGGCTCCCCGGCGGCGCAGGGTGGCGACGTTCTCCTGGGTGGCCGGGTGCTCCCACATCTCGGTGTGCATGGCGGGGGCGAAGACCACCGGACAGCGGGCGGTCAGGAGCGTGTTGGTGAGAAGGTCGTCGGCGAGCCCGTGGGCGGCCTTGGCCAGCATGTCCGCGGTGGCCGGGGCGACCACCACGAGGTCGGCGCCCTGTCCGATCCGCACGTGCGGGACCTCGTGGACGTCCTCCCAGACCTCGTCGGACACCGGGTGGCCGGAGAGCGCCGACCAGGTCGCGGCCCCCACGAAGTGCAGCGACGCGGCGGTCGGGACCACCCGTACGTCGTGGCCGGACTCGGTCAGCCGGCGCAGCAGCTCGCACGCCTTGTAGGCGGCGATGCCCCCGCTGACCCCCAGGACGACCTTCGGCTTGTCCACTGCGTCTCCCCGCACTCGGCAACGTAAGGCAACGTATGCGTCCCATACGTACGCCTCCCATGCTGCCTCACCGCGCAGACCGGGTTCATCCGGCCCCGGGCACGCCTCAGGCCCGGCGGACGGGCCGCCGGGCCTGAGGTGAAGTGCCGTGGTGCTCCTGCGTTACTGCGCGGGGCCCTCGATGGCCTCGGAGGTCAGCAGGCCCGCGTTGATCTCGCGGAGTGCGATCGAGAGCGGCTTCTCGTGCACGTGGGTGTCGACGAGCGGACCGACGTACTCCAGGAGGCCTTCACCGAGCTGCGAGTAGTACGCGTTGATCTGGCGGGCGCGCTTGGCCGCGTAGATCACCAGGCTGTACTTCGAGTCGGTGGCTTCGAGGAGCTCATCAATCGGCGGGTTGATGATGCCCTCGGGCGTGGTGATGGAAGAGGACACTCTCTGCCTTCCGAAGGGGATGTAGATCAAAGATCAGAACGATCCGAAACGATCGAGGAGATCTAGGCCTGAAGCATCAACGTTAGCAGCTCACGCGCCACGTCCTCGACGGAGGTGTTGACGAGCGTCGTATCGAACTCGGCCTCGGCCGCCAGTTCGATCTTCGCGGCGGCGAGCCGGCGCTCGATGACCTCGGGGGCCTCGGTGCCCCGGCCGGTGAGCCGGCGCACCAGCTCCTCCCAGCTCGGCGGGGCCAGGAAGACCAGGCGCGCGTCGGACATCGACTGGCGGACCAGCCGGGCGCCCTGGAGGTCGATCTCCAGCAGGACCGGTTCGCCGGCCTCCAGACGGTCGAGCACGGCGCGCCGGGGCGTGCCGTAGCGGTTGCCCGCGAACTCGGCCCACTCCAGTAGTTCGCCGTTGGCGACGAGCTTGTCGAACTCCTCGTCGTCCACGAAGAAGTAGTGCACACCGTTGCGCTCCCCGGGGCGTGGCTTGCGTGTCGTCGCCGACACGGAGAGCCAGACCTCGGGGTGCACGGTGCGCATATGAGCGACGACCGTGCTCTTGCCGACCCCTGAGGGGCCGGAGAGCACGGTCAGCCGCGGACGTACGTCCGGGGGTGCGGGGGACGTCCCCCGGGATGTTGCAGCCATGGGGCGATTATCCCCGTTCTCAGGAGTGCCTGAGAACGTCAGGCGGGGCTGCCGCCGAACTCACGCTCCAGGGATGCGATCTGATTGGAGCCAAGACCCCTGACCCGGCGGCTCTCGGAGATACCGAGACGCTCCATGATCTGCTTGGCGCGGACCTTGCCGACGCCCGGCAGGGATTCGAGCAGTGCGGAGACCTTCATCTTCCCGATGACGTCGTTCTCCTGGCCCTGCTTGATGACCTCGTGGAGGGAAGCGCCGGAGTGCTTGAGTCGATTCTTGACCTCGGCCCGCTCCCGGCGAGCCGCGGCGGCCTTTTCGAGCGCGGCTGCGCGCTGTTCAGGGGTAAGGGGCGGAAGAGCCACGCCTACGTCACCTCGGATGTCGATCTGTCGGATACGGACCGGCGGGGAAGCTGGACGCCACCCACCAGGTGAGCGGAGAACACACTGTGTTCGGCCGCTCCCGACGGAGACTAGCGGCAAGGGCCGCTGTAGTCAGCGAGAACAGACGAAAAGTCCTGGTCAGCTGTGGCTGACCAGGATTTTCGCGACATATCAACCAGGTTTCTCGTCAGTATTTCGTCAACACGCTGTAAACGTGTCAGGGTCAGCTGCCGGATACGGCGCTGCGGACCTCGTCCGCGAACCGTTCGGCGGCTCCGCGCAGCCCGGACACGTCCGGGCCGTGGCGCAGCACGCCCCGGCTCACGCTGGGGACCACATTGCCCACCGCGTCGCCGAACACGGCCGGAAGATCCGCCGGGGTCGCGCCCTGGGCGCCGATGCCGGGCGCGAGGAGCGGCCCGTTGATCGCCAGGTTCACCCCGGCGTCGCCGAGCGTCGCGCCGACCACCGCGCCGACCGAGCCGAGCGGGACGGCCCCGGCGTTCTCGGCGGCCATGTGGTCGAGCATCAGCTGGGCGAGCGAGCGGCCGTCGGCGGCCGTGGACCGCTGGACCTCGGCGCCCTCCGGGTTGGAGGTGAGGGCGAGGACGAAGACGCCCGCGCCGGAGACGGCGGCCGCGTCGAGCGCCGGGCGCAGCGAGCCGAAGCCCAGGTACGGGGAGAGCGTGACCGCGTCGGAGAAGAGCGGGGAGTCCTGGTCCAGGTAGGTCGCCGCGTAGGCGCCCATGGTGGAGCCGATGTCGCCGCGCTTGGCGTCCATCAGGACGAGGGCCCCGGCGGCGCGTGCCTCCTCGACGGCCTTCTCCAGGACGGCGACGCCGCGCGAGCCGAAGCGCTCGAAGAACGCGGACTGCGGCTTGAGGACGGCGACCCGGTCGGCCAGCGCCTCCACGACGGTCCGGGTGAAGCGCTCCAGGCCGGCGAGGTCGTCGCCGAGGCCCCAGGAGGTGAGCAGGGAGGCGTGCGGGTCGATGCCGACGCAGAGCGGCCCGCGGGTGTCCATGGCGCGGCGCAGGCGGGCGCCGAAGGGTTCGGGCGTCACAGGGCGGCCTTCTTCCGGGTCTCGGCGCCGACGGCCTCGGCGAGGGTGGCGTACGGAGAGGTGGCGAGCCGGGCGGCGAGGCCCTTGTGGATCGCGCGGGCGTAGAAGGGACCTTCGTAGATGAAGGCGCTGTAGCCCTGGACGAGGGTGGCTCCGGCGAGGATGCGCTGCCAGGCGTCCTCGGCGCTCTCGACGCCCCCGACGCCCACCAGCGTGATCCGGTCCCCCACACGGGCGTACAGGCGGCTCAGGACCTCCAGCGAGCGCTCCTTGAGGGGCGCGCCGGACAGTCCGCCGGTCTCCCCCACCAGGCCGGGGGCCGACTTCAGGCCCAGGCCCTCCCGCGCGATGGTGGTGTTGGTGGCGATGATGCCGTCCAGGCCCAGCTCCACGGCGAGGTCGGCGACGGCGTCGACGTCCTCGTCCGCGAGGTCCGGGGCGATCTTGACGAGCAGCGGGACGCGCCGGGTGGTGACGGTGCGGTCGGCGGCCTCGCGTACGGCGGTGAGCAGCGGGCGCAGCGACTCGGTGGCCTGGAGGTTGCGCAGGCCGGGGGTGTTGGGCGAGGAGACGTTGACGACCAGGTAGTCGGCGTGGCCGGCCAGCGCCTCGGTGGACTTCACGTAGTCGGCGGCGGCCTCGGCCTCCGGGACGGCCTTGGTCTTGCCGATGTTGACGCCGACCGTGGTGCGGAAGACCGGGTTGCGGGCGGCGAGGCGGGCGGCGACGGCGGCGGAGCCCTCGTTGTTGAAGCCCATGCGGTTGATCAGCGCGCGGTCCGCGACCAGCCGGAAGAGTCGCTTCTTGGGGTTGCCCGGCTGCGGTTCGCCGGTGACGGTGCCGATCTCGATGTGGTCGAAGCCGAGCATGGCCATGCCGTCGATCGCGACGGCGTTCTTGTCGAAGCCGGCGGCGAGGCCGAAGGGACCGTGCATCCGCAGGCCGAGGGCCTCGGTGCGCAGCTCCTTGTAGCGCGGGGCGAGGGCGGCGGCGACGAAGGTGCGCAGGACGGGGGTCCGGGCGGCGAGGCGGATCCAGCGGAAGGCTGCGTAGTGGGCCTGCTCGGGATCCATCCGCTTGAAGACCAGCCGGAAGAAGAGCTTGTACATGAAGAGATGTCCTTGGTGCTCGGCGTGCTCGACAGGGCTCGCGAGGAGTCGACAGGGCTCACAGAGAGGGGGACACCGTTTGACGGTGTCCCCCTCTCCGGGCCGCTAGCCGCGCGCCGCGATCAAGTGTTCCGCGTGTTCCTGGAGGGAACGGACCCCGACGCCACCGTGGTTGAGGGCGTCGATGCCCTGGACGGCGGCGGCGAGCGCCTGGACCGTGGTCAGGCAGGGTACGGAGCGGGCGACGGCCGCGGTGCGGATGTCGTAGCCGTCGAGCCGGCCGCCGGTGCCGTACGGCGTGTTGACGATGAGGTCGACCTCGCCGTCGTGGATGAGCTGGACGATCGTCTTCTCGCCGTTCGGGCCGGTGCCCTCGGACTGCTTGCGCACGACGGTGGCGTTGATGCCGTTGCGCTTGAGGACCTCGGCCGTGCCGGAGGTGGCCATCAGCTCGAAGCCGTGGGCGACCAGCTCGCGGGCCGGGAAGATCATGGAGCGCTTGTCGCGGTTGGCGACCGAGATGAACGCGCGGCCCTTCGTGGGCAGCGGGCCGTAGGCGCCGGCCTGCGACTTGGCGTACGCCGTGCCGAAGACCGAGTCGATGCCCATGACCTCGCCGGTGGAGCGCATCTCCGGGCCGAGGACCGTGTCGACGCCCCGGCCGTGGATGTCGCGGAAGCGCGACCACGGCATCACGGCCTCCTTGACGGAGATCGGCGCGTCCAGCGGCAGGGTGCCGCCGTCGCCGGTCTTCGGCAGCAGGCCCTCCGCACGCAGCTCGGCGATGGTCGCGCCCAGCGAGATGCGGGCGGCGGCCTTGGCGAGCGGCACGGCGGTCGCCTTCGAGGTGAAGGGGACCGTGCGGGAGGCGCGCGGGTTGGCCTCCAGGACGTAGAGGATGTCGCCGGAGAGCGCGAACTGGATGTTGATCAGTCCGAGGACGCCGACGCCCTTGGCGATGGACTCGGTGGAGGCGCGCAGCCGCTTGATGTCGAAGCCGCCGAGCGTGATCGGGGGCAGGGCGCAGGCCGAGTCGCCGGAGTGGATGCCGGCTTCCTCGATGTGCTCCATGACGCCGCCGAGGTAGAGCTCGGTGCCGTCGTAGAGGGCGTCCACGTCGATCTCGATGGCGTCGTCGAGGAAGCGGTCGACCAGGACCGGCCGGGTGGGGCTGATCTCGGTGGACTCGGAGATGTACGAGGCCAGGCGCGTCTCGTCGTACACGATCTCCATGCCGCGCCCGCCGAGGACGTACGACGGCCGTACGAGGACGGGGTAGCCGATCTCGTCGGCGATGGCCTTGGCCTCGGCGAAGGTGGTGGCGGTGCCGTGCTTGGGCGCGGGCAGTCCGGCCTCGGCCAGGACCCGGCCGAAGGCGCCCCGGTCCTCGGCGGCGTGGATGGCCTCCGGGGAGGTGCCGACGACGGGCACGCCGTTGTCCTTGAGGGCCTGCGCGAGGCCGAGCGGGGTCTGGCCGCCGAGCTGCACGATGACACCGGCGATCGGGCCCGCCAGCGACTCGGCGTGCACGATCTCCAGGACGTCCTCCAGGGTGAGCGGCTCGAAGTAGAGCCGGTCGGAGGTGTCGTAGTCGGTGGAGACGGTCTCCGGGTTGCAGTTGACCATGACGGTCTCGTAGCCCGCGTCGCTCAGGGCGAAGGAGGCGTGCACACAGGAGTAGTCGAACTCGATGCCCTGGCCGATGCGGTTGGGGCCCGAGCCGAGGATGATCACGGCCGGCTTGGTGCGGCTCGCGACCTCGCTCTCCTCGTCGTAGGAGGAGTAGAAGTACGGCGTGTTCGCGGCGAACTCGGCGGCACACGTGTCGACGGTCTTGTAGACCGGGCGGATGCCGAGCGCGTGCCGGACCTCACGGACGACGTCCTCGCGCAGCCCGCGGATCTCACCGATCTGGACGTCGGAGAAACCGTGCCGCTTGGCCTCCGCGATCAGGTCGGCGTCGAGGCGTTCGGCGGAGGCCAGTTCGTCGGCGATCTCCTTGATCAGGAAGAGCTGGTCGACGAACCAGGGGTCGATCTTCGTGGAGTCGAAGACCTCCTCCTGGGTGGCTCCGGCCCGGATCGCCTGCATGACGGTGTTGATGCGGCCGTCGGTGGGGCGGACCGCCTCGGCCAGCAGCTCGGCCTTGTCGCCGATGGGGCCGGTGAAGGCGAACTGCGAGCCCTTCTTCTCCAGGGAGCGCAGGGCCTTCTGGAGGGCCTCGGTGAAGTTCCGGCCGATCGCCATGGCCTCGCCCACCGACTTCATGGTGGTGGTGAGGGTGGAGTCGGCGGAGGGGAACTTCTCGAAGGCGAAGCGCGGGGCCTTGACGACGACGTAGTCGAGGGTCGGCTCGAAGGAGGCCGGCGTCTTCTCGGTGATGTCGTTGGGGATCTCGTCCAGGGTGTAGCCGACGGCCAGCTTGGCGGCGATCTTGGCGATCGGGAAGCCGGTGGCCTTGGAGGCGAGCGCCGAGGAGCGGGAGACGCGCGGGTTCATCTCGATGACGATGACCCGGCCGTCGGCGGGGTCGATGGCGAACTGGATGTTGCAGCCGCCGGTGTCGACGCCGACCTCGCGGATGATCGCGATACCGACGTCGCGCAGCCGCTGGTACTCGCGGTCGGTGAGGGTCATCGCCGGGGCGACGGTGATGGAGTCGCCGGTGTGGACGCCCATCGGGTCGAAGTTCTCGATGGAGCAGACGACCACGACGTTGTCGTTCCTGTCGCGCATCAGCTCCAGCTCGTACTCCTTCCAGCCGAGGATGGACTCCTCCAGGAGCACCTCGGTGGTCGGCGAGAGCGTGAGGCCCTGTCCGGCGATGCGGCGCAGCTCCTCCTCGTCGTGGGCGAAGCCGGAGCCGGCGCCGCCCATGGTGAAGGAGGGGCGGACGACGACGGGGTAGCCGCCGAGGGTGTCGACGCCGGCGATGACGTCGTCCATGGTGTGGCAGATGACGGAGCGGGCGGACTCGCCGTACCCGATCTTCTCCTTGACGGCCTCGACGACGCCCTTGAAGAGGTCGCGGTCCTCGCCCTTGTTGATCGCCTCGACGTTGGCGCCGATGAGCTCGACGCCGTACTTCTCCAGCACGCCGTTCTCGTGCATGGAGATCGCGGTGTTCAGCGCGGTCTGGCCGCCGAGGGTGGGCAGGAGCGCGTCGGGGCGCTCCTTGGCGATGATCTTCTCGACGAACTCGGGGGTGATCGGCTCGACGTAGGTGGCGTCGGCGATCTCCGGGTCGGTCATGATCGTCGCCGGGTTGGAGTTCACCAGGATGACGCGCAGGCCCTCGGCCTTGAGGACGCGGCAGGCCTGGGTGCCGGAGTAGTCGAACTCGGCGGCCTGGCCGATGACGATCGGACCGGAGCCGATGACCAGGACGGACTGGATATCGGAGCGCTTAGGCACGCTGGCCCTCCATCAGGGTGGTGAAACGGTCGAAGAGGTACGCGGCGTCGTGCGGGCCCGCGGCCGCCTCGGGGTGGTACTGGACGCTATAGGCGGGCCGGTCCAGGAGCTGGAGGCCCTCGACCACCTGGTCGTTGAGGCAGACGTGGGAGACCTCGGCGCGGCCGAACTCCGTGTCGGAGACCTGGTCCAGCGGGGCGTCGACGGCGAAGCCGTGGTTGTGCGCGGTGACCTCGACCTTGCCGGTGGTGCGGTCCTGCACCGGCTGGTTGATGCCGCGGTGGCCGTACTTCAGCTTGTAGGTGCCGAAGCCGAGCGCGCGGCCAAGGATCTGGTTGCCGAAGCAGATGCCGAAGAGCGGGGTGGAACGCTCCAGGACGCCGCGCATGAGGGCGACCGGGTGGTCGGCGGTGGACGGGTCGCCGGGGCCGTTGGAGAAGAAGACGCCGTCCGGCTTGACCGCGTACACCTCTTCCAGGGTGGCGGTGGCGGGCAGCACGTGCACCTCGATGCCGCGTTCGGCCATCCGGTGGGGGGTCATGCCCTTGATGCCGAGGTCGATCGCGGCGACGGTGAACTTCTTCACGCCGATCGCGGGGACGACGTAGGCCTCCTTGGTGGCGACCTCGGCGGAGAGGTCGGCGCCCGCCATCTCGGGGGCCTGCTGGACCCGGGCCAGCAGCGCGGCCTCGTCGGCCAGCGCCTCGCCGGAGAAGATCCCGACGCGCATCGCGCCGCGCTCGCGCAGGTGGCGGGTGAGGGCGCGGGTGTCGACGCCGCTGATGCCGACGACACCCTGCGCCTGAAGCTCCTCCTCCAGCGAGCGCTGGGAGCGCCAGTTGGAGGGCTTGCGGGCGGGGTCGCGGACGACGTAGCCGGAGACCCAGATGCGAGCGGACTCGGGGTCCTCGTCGTTCACGCCGGTGTTGCCGACGTGCGGGGCCGTCATGACGACGACCTGGCGGTGGTACGAGGGGTCGGTCAGCGTTTCCTGGTAGCCGGTCATGCCGGTGGAGAACACCGCTTCGCCGAAGGTCTCCCCCACGGCCCCGTAGGCACGGCCGCGGAAGGCGCGACCGTCCTCCAGGACGAGTACGGCGGGGGTCTGGGCCCCCCTGGTGGAGATCGTCATCGTGCGGTGCCTTCCGTAGTGGTGCTGGTGAGTTCCGTGGCGGCCGGTGCGCCGGTGAGCCGGCTGACGGCGTCGACCCAGGCCTGGTGCTCGGCGGCGTGGTCGGAGCGGAAGCCGGAGTCGATCAGCGTCTCGCCGTGCGCCCAGGTGATGATCAGCAGGCCGCCCTCGGGGAGGACCTTGCCCGCGAGCGCCTTGTCGAGGCGGGCCTCGCGCAGGGCGTCGGCCGGGATGAAGAAGTCGGCCGCCCCGGGGCGTACGACGTCCAGGCCGCGGGCGGTGAGCGTGAGCTCGGTGCGGCTGCGGGTGCCGAGGCCGTGCGCGACGATCCGGTCGAGCCACTGCCCGGCGGTGGTGGAGGCGTGGTAGCGCCCCTGAAGCGTGAGCAGCGTCTCGTCGTCGGCGAAGTCCTCGGGGGTGGCCGGGAGCTCCGGCAGATCGGACTGGAGGCTGGCGCGCCACTTCCAGCCCTGGCGCATCAGCCAGTAGACGAGGGCGATGAAGACGAACAGGCCGACCACCCAGGCGATGCGGGCGGCCCAGTCCGTCACTTCCGCCGACTTCTGCTCGGCGGCCAGGTGGTACAGGGGGGTCAGAGTTGTCACGCGAGCTTCCCGTCGACGACCGTGGCACGGCCCCGCAGGAAGGTGTGGGTGACGCGGCCCGGCAGCTCACGGCCCTCGTAGGGAGTGTTTCGGCTGCGGGACGCGAAGCCCGCGGGGTCCACGGCTCCACGGTATGCCGGATCGACCAGAGTGAGGTTGGCGGGCTCACCCGCCGAGACGGGGCGGCCGTGTCCTTCGAGCCGGCCGATGGCCGCGGGGCGGAAGGACATGCGGTCCGCGACGCCCGCCCAGTCCATCAGGCCGGTGTCCACCATCGTCTGCTGGACGACCGAGAGCGCGGTCTCCAGGCCCACCATGCCCATGGCGGCTGCGGCCCACTCGCAGTCCTTGTCCTCGTGCGGGTGCGGGGCGTGGTCGGTGGCGACGCAGTCGATCGTGCCGTCGGCGAGCGCCTCGCGCAGGGCCAGGACGTCGGCCTCGGTGCGCAGCGGCGGGTTCACCTTGTAGACCGGGTTGTAGGTGCGGACCAGCTCGTCGGTGAGGAGGAGGTGGTGCGGGGTGACCTCGGCGGTGACGTTCCAGCCCTTGGACTTGGCCCAGCGGACGATCTCCACGGAGCCGGCGGTGGAGAGGTGGCAGATGTGGACGCGGGAGCCGACGTGGGCGGCGAGGAGGACGTCGCGGGCGATGATCGACTCCTCGGCGACGGCGGGCCAGCCGCCGAGCCCGAGTTCGGCGGAGACGATGCCCTCGTTCATCTGGGCGCCCTCGGTGAGGCGGGGCTCCTGGGCGTGCTGGGCGACGACGCCGTCGAAGGCCTTCACGTACTCCAGGGCGCGGCGCATGATCACCGCGTCGTCGACGCACTTGCCGTCGTCGGAGAAGACCTTCACCCCGGCGGCGGAGTCGTGCATCGCGCCGAGCTCGGCGAGCTGCTTGCCCTCCAGGCCGACGGTGACGGCGCCCACGGGCTGCACGTCGCAGTAGCCGGACTCCTTGCCGAGGCGCCAGACCTGCTCGACGACGCCGGCGGTGTCGGCGACGGGGAAGGTGTTGGCCATGGCGTGCACGGCGGTGAAGCCGCCGACGGCCGCGGCCCTGGTGCCGGTGAGGACGGTCTCGGAGTCCTCGCGGCCGGGCTCGCGCAGATGGGTGTGCAGGTCGACCAGGCCGGGCAGCAGGATCTGCCCCTCGGCCTCGATCACGGTGGCGCCGGCGGCGTCGAGGCCGGTGCCCACCTCGGTGACGGTCTCCCCGTCGATCAGTACGTCCCTGGGCTCGCCGCCGAGGATCCGCGCACCGCGGATAAGGATCTTGCTCATGGTTACTTGTTCTCCTCGGTACGGGCGGGGGCGGCGGACAGTGCGGTGTCGGAGCCGCCGAGCAGCAGGTAGAGCACGGCCATGCGGATGGAGACGCCGTTGGCGACCTGCTCGACGACCGTGCAGCGGTCGGAGTCGGCGACCTCGGCGGTGATCTCCATGCCGCGGACCATCGGGCCGGGGTGCATGACGATGGCGTGCTCGGGCATCTTCGCCATGCGGTCGCCGTTCAGGCCGTAGCGGCGGGAGTACTCGCGCTCGGTCGGGAAGTACGCGGCGTTCATCCGTTCACGCTGCACACGCAGCATCATCACCGCATCGGACTTCGCCAGCACGTCGTCGAGGCTGTAGCTGACGTCGCAGGGCCACTTCTCGACGCCGACGGGCACCAGGGTGGGCGGGGCCACCAGGGTGACGTGCGCGCCGAGCGTGGTGAGCAGGTGGACGTTGGAGCGGGCGACGCGGCTGTGCAGGATGTCGCCGACGATCGTGATGCGGCGGCCGTCCAGGTCGCGGCCGAGCCCGGCGTCGGCGCCGACGAGCCGGCGGCGCATCGTGAAGGCGTCCAGCAGGGCCTGGGTGGGGTGTTCGTGGGTGCCGTCGCCGGCGTTGACCACGGCCCCGTCGATCCAGCCGGAGGTGGCGAGCCGGTAGGGGGCTCCGGAGGCGCCGTGCCGGATGACGACGGCGTCGGCGCCCATCGCCTCCAGGGTCAGCGCGGTGTCCTTCAGGGACTCGCCCTTGGAGACGGACGAGCCCTTGGCGGAGAAGTTGATGACGTCGGCGGACAGCCGTTTGGCGGCCGCCTCGAAGGAGATGCGGGTGCGGGTCGAGTCCTCGAAGAAGAGGTTGACGACGGTACGGCCGCGCAGGGTGGGAAGCTTCTTGATCGGCCGGTCCGCGACCCGGGCCATCTCCTCGGCGGTGTCGAGGATCAGGACGGCGTCGTCGCGGGTGAGGTCGGCGGCCGAGATGAGGTGACGCATCATCTGGGGGTTCTCCGGGTTGCTGGAGGGAGTTTCAGGCATGCGGGCGCGCGGGAGCGGCCGTACGTCCCCGAGGGGCCGTACGGGAGGGCTCGGGCTACTGCGTGTCCGCGGGGGTGGCCTGCTTGACGCCCAGCAGCACGGCGTCGCGGCCGTCCTCCTCGGCGAGCTGGACCTTGACCGTCTCCCGCAGCGACGTGGGGAGGTTCTTGCCGACGTAGTCCGCGCGGATGGGGAGTTCCCGGTGGCCGCGGTCGACGAGGACCGCCAGCTGCACCGCGCGCGGGCGGCCGATGTCGCCGAGCGCGTCGAGGGCGGCGCGGATCGTGCGGCCGGAGAAGAGCACGTCGTCGACCAGGACGACCAGGCTGCCCTCGATCCCCTCGCCGGGGATGTCGGTACGGGCCAGGGCGCGCGCCGGGCGCATCCGCAGGTCGTCGCGGTACATGGTGATGTCGAGAGACCCGACCGGCGTCTTCCGGCCGGTGATCTCCTGGAGTTTCTCGGCCAGCCGACGGGCGAGGAAGACGCCCCGGGTCGGGATGCCGAGCAGCACCACGTCGTCGGCGCCCTTGGCGCGTTCGACGATCTCGTGGGCGATACGGGTCAGAACACGGGCGATGTCGGGGGCCTCGAGAACGGGGCGTGCCGCGTTGCCGGTGTCGTCGTGCTGTGCGTCCATAAGAAACGGACCTCCTTCTCCGCCTCACGGGACGGATCGTTAAAGGACGTCGAAATTGCGTCATCCACGCTACCAGGGCTTGCGCTCGGCCCTGACCCCGCCCCCGGGAGGTGCCGGTCCGGACCATTCGGCTTGACGCATCCAAGTAACGCTGCGTAACCTCACAGTGAGTTACCAGCCACGCGGCGGAGCCGCACACTGTTCCAGCGTCCGGGGAGCCATATGTCCAGCGAATACGCAAAACAGCTCGGGGCCAAACTCCGTGCCATCCGCACCCAGCAGGGCCTTTCCCTCCACGGCGTGGAGGAGAAGTCCCAGGGGCGCTGGAAGGCCGTCGTGGTCGGTTCGTACGAGCGCGGCGACCGTGCCGTGACCGTACAGCGCCTCGCCGAGCTGGCGGATTTCTACGGGGTCCCGGTGCAGGAGCTGCTGCCCGGTACGACGCCGGGCGGGGCCGCCGAGCCGCCGCCGAAGCTCGTCCTGGACCTGGAGCGCCTCGCCCACGTCCCGCCGGAGAAGGCAGGTCCGCTGCAGCGCTACGCGGCGACCATCCAGAGCCAGCGCGGTGACTACAACGGCAAGGTGCTCTCGATCCGCCAGGACGACCTGCGCACGCTCGCCGTCATCTACGACCAGTCGCCTTCCGTGCTCACGGAGCAGCTCATCAGCTGGGGCGTGCTGGACGCGGACGCGCGCCGCGCGGTCTCCCACGACGAGGGCTGAGCGAGCGGGGCAGGACCCCCAGCAGAAACGTGCCGCCGGGCGGGCGGGGACCTTCGGGCCCCGCCCGCCCGGCGTTTCCGTGCCCCGCCCACCAGGCGTTCCCGTGTCCGCACCCCTGCCCGTGGACGACGGGCCCGGTGCGGGCTCCCGGGTACGACGAAGGGCCCACGGTCGGCTGACCGTGGGCCCTTCGTGGTGTGTGCGACCGAACCGTCGCGGCCGGGGGCTACTGCTCCCGGCGGAGGTTCGGCTTCAGGTCCTTGAAACGGGCCAGCAGGCCGTTCACGAAGGACGGGGAGTCATCGGTGGAGAACTCCTTGGCGAGCTGGACGGCCTCGTCGATCACCACGGCGTCCGGGGTCTCGTCCATCCAGATCAGCTCGTACGCACCGAGCCGCAGGATGGACCGGTCGACGACCGGCATGCGGTCGATCTCCCAGTCCACGGCGTAGGTGACGATGAGGTCGTCGATCCGGTCCGCGTACTGCGCGTACCCCTCGACGAGCTCCATCGTGAATTCACCGACCGGCGGCTGACGGTCGTCGGTCCGCGAGAGCCGAACCCAGTCCGCGAGCACGCTCTGCACGGACTCACCGCGCTGGTCGGCCTCGAAGAGGATCTGGAAGGCGCGCTTGCGGGCCTTGTTCCGGGCAGCCACGGTTAGCTGTTCACCCGGCCGAGGTAGTCGCCCGAGCGGGTGTCGACCTTGATCTTCTCGCCGGTGCTGATGAAGAGCGGCACACCGATCTCGTAGTCGGTCTCCAGCGTGGCGGGCTTGGTGCCGCCGGTGGAACGGTCGCCCTGGACGCCCGGGTCGGTGTGCTTGATCGTCAGCTCGACCGCGGCGGGCAGCTCGACGTAGAGCACCTCGCCCTCGTGCTGGGCGACGGAGGCGGTGAAGCCCTCGATCAGGAAGTTGGCGGCATTGCCGACGGCCTTGCGGTCGACCATGAGCTGGTCGTAGGTGTCCATGTCCATGAAGACGAAGTACTCGCCGTCCATGTACGAGAACTGCATGTCTCGGCGGTCAATGGTGGCCGTCTCGACCTTCACACCGGCGTTGAACGTCTTGTCGACGACCTTGCCGGAGAGCACGTTCTTGAGCTTGGTGCGCACGAAGGCGGGGCCCTTGCCGGGCTTGACGTGCTGGAACTCGACGACGGACCAGAGCTGGCCTCCGTCGAGCTTGAGCACCAGGCCGTTCTTGAGGTCGTTCGTGGAAGCCACGGTTGCGGAATCTCCTGGACTGAAGCTGGTGGAACGACCGAGGATGCGCGCTAGAGCGCGAGCAGCTCCTTGGTCGTCATGGTGAGTAGCTCGGGTCCGCCGTCCGCCTCGGGGCGCACGACGAGCGTGTCATCGATCCGGACACCGCCCCGGCCCGGGAGGTGGACCCCCGGTTCGACGGTGACCGGCACACAAGCGTCCAGTTTACCCATGGCTGTCGGTGCCAGTTGCGGGTCCTCCTCGATTTCCAGGCCCACACCGTGCCCGGTCCTCGGCTGAAGCCCCTCTCCGTGCCCCGCCGACTCCAGCGGATGACGGGCGGCGCGGTCCACGTCCCGATAGGCGGCCCCCGGCGCCAGGGCTTCCCGGCCGGCCCGCTGAGCGGCGAAAACGAGGTCGTAGAGCTCGATCTGCCACTCGGCGGGGGCGGTGCCGATGACGAAGGTCCGGCCGATCTCGCAGCGGTAGCCGTGGTAGCTCGCGCCGAGGCGGACAGAGAGGAAATCCCCCTCCTCCACCCTGCGGTCCGAGGGCCGGTGGCGGCCCTGGCCGGAGTTGGGGCCGGTGGCCACGGAGGTGGCGAAGGCGGGGCCGTCCGCCCCGTGGTCGACCAGGCGGCGCTCCAGTTCCAGGGCGAGATGCCGTTCGGTGCGGCCGACCAGGATCGATTCGAGGAGTTCGCCGAGGGCCTGGTCGGTGATCTCGGCGGCGATCCGGAGGCAGCCGATCTCCTCCTCGTCCTTGACGATCCGCTGCTGCTCCACGGTGAAGCCCAGATCGGCCAGGATCAGGCGTGGGGCGGCCTTCCCCATGGCTCGATGCCGGGCCACGGTCAGATCGTGCTCCTCGACGGCGAGCGAATCGGCGCCCGCCGAGGCGGCGAGGCCGGCCGCGGTGACCACCGGGTCCCCGTCCGGGACGGGCAGGAGGTCGATCCGGAGCGCCTCGTCGGGCCGCCCGTGGGCGGGTTCACCGGTCGGGGCGCGGGGGCAGAGCAGAACGTCCTCGCCGGGGCCGAGCAGCAGCACGGCACCGGGCGGCGCTCCGCCCGCGAGATAGCGGACGTTGGCGGGGCGGGAGACCAGGGCGGCCGCGGAGCCCGCGGCGGCGCACCGGTCGCGGAGCAGCCCGCGTCGGACGGCGTGCACCTCTGACATGGTTCGAGCGTACGAGCGGGGGCGGCTCCCCGCCCGGCCAACGCACCCGACCGGGGTCCGGGCACCGGGGCGCCGCGCGGCCGGCCGCCGCCGGGAGGTCTCCCGGCCGGGCGGGCCGCCGACGGCTACCAGGCGGGCGGGCTCGCGATGGAGCGGGCCAGCACGTCGTCCAGGACCCGGGCGGTGGTCTCGACGTCGTACGTGGAGTTGTCGATGATCGGGAGGCCGGAGCCGTACCAGCCGGCCATCCGGCCGTGGATGCGGGCGACCTCCTCGTCGGAGAGCCTGCGGTTGCCGCTGCGGGCGGCGTTGCGCTCCAGGACGATCTCCAGGCCGGGCAGCAGGACCACGGGCAGCAGGCCGGGGCCCACGTGGCGCTTCCAGCCGCCGAGGCCGACGACCGGGCGGTCGGGGAAGACGGCGTCGTCGAGGATGCAGGAGATGCCGTTGGCGAGGAAGTTACGGGCGGCAAAGCCGCAGGTGCGCCGGGCCAGGCGGTACTGGGCCTCGGAGTGGTCGTTCCAGCCGGCCTGCGGGTCGGCGAAGCCGGAGCGGACCCATTCGCGGACGTCGTCGAGGGAGACGTGGGCGGTGGGCACCCGGCGGCGAGCCGCCCAGAGCTTGGCGACCGTGGTCTTGCCCGCCCCGGCGGGGCCGATGAGCAGGACGGCGAGCGTGGCGCCGCCGGTGCCTGCCTCGGCGGGCGGTGCGGGCAGCGGAACGGGGCCGCCGGGGGGCAGCTGGACGTGCCCGGTGTGCCCGGTGACCTGCCCGGCGGGCGGCGGCGTGGGTCCGGTGCCGCTCCAGCCCGGCTGCGGGGCCTGGCCGGGGGCGGCAGGCTGCTGGGGCCGGCCCTGGGCCGGGGGCGGAGCCTGGCCGGGAGGCGGGGGCGCCTGGCCGGGAGGCGGCGGAGGCGGGGCCTGGCCGGGCGGCGGGGATATCGGGGGCGGGCCGGGGTGGCCGGCGTGCTGGGCCTGGTACGGCCGGCCGACGTGCCCGATACCGGGGCCGTGGGGCGGCGGCAGCGGGGCCCCCGCTGCGTGCTGCATCCGGTGCCACTCCGTCTCGTAACTGCAACTGACGCTGATGGGACGGCCACCGTACCTTCCCGGGCCGTCTCGGGGTGAACGGCCCGGGAGGGTGCGAAGTGCCCGTCGGCCGCGCGGAGGGCGGACGGGCCTCCGTGTGGTGTCAGTCCGTCAGTTCGTCGGCCAGGGCGCGCAGGGCGAGCCGGTAGGAGCCGATGCCGAACCCGGCCACCGTGCCCGTGGCCACCGCGGCGACCACGGACGTGTGCCGGAACTCCTCGCGGGTGTACGGGTTGGAGATGTGCACCTCGATCAGCGGGGCGGTGCGCTGGGCGGCCGCGTCCCGCATGCCGTACGAGTAGTGCGTGAAGGCGCCCGGGTTGAGAATGACCGGAATCGATCCGTCCGCCGCCTCGTGGAGCCAGCGGATCAACTGTCCCTCGTCGTTGGTCTCCCGTACCTCGACGTCGAAGCCGAGCTCCTTGCCGAGGGCCGTGCAGGCGTCGACGAGTCCGGCGTAGGAGGTGGCCCCGTAGACGTCGGGCTCACGCGAGCCGAGCCGTCCGAGGTTGGGGCCGTTCAGGACGTAGACCCTGCGGGTCACGCGGAGACCTCCCCGTAGGCGGCGAGCAGCACGGCCGGGTCGGGGCCTTCCAGGACGGTGGGCCTGCCGATGCCGTCCAGGACGATGAAGCGCAGCAGGTCGCCGCGCGACTTCTTGTCGACCTTCATGTTCTCCAGCAGCTTGGGCCACTGGTCGCCGCGGTAGGCGAGCGGCAGGCCCACCGACGCGAGGACGCTGCGGTGCCGGTCGGCGGTGGCGTCGTCGAGGCGTCCGGCGAGCCGGCCCAGCTCGGCGGCGAAGACCATGCCGATGGAGACGGCCGCGCCGTGGCGCCACTTGTAGCGCTCGTTCTTCTCGATGGCGTGGGCCAGGGTGTGGCCGTAGTTGAGGATCTCGCGGAGTCCGGACTCCTTGAGGTCGCTGGAGACGACCTCGGCCTTGACCCGGATGGACCGCTCGATCAGTTCGGCGGTGTGCGGCCCGGCCGGGGTGCGCGCGCCCTCGGGGTCGGCCTCGACCAGGTCCAGGATGACCGGGTCGGCGATGAACCCGGCCTTGATGATCTCGGCCATGCCGGAGACGTAGTCGTTGACCGGCAGCGAGTCCAGCGCGGCGAGGTCGCAGAGGACCCCGGCGGGCGGGTGGAAGGCGCCCACCAGGTTCTTGCCCTCGGCGGTGTTGATGCCTGTCTTGCCGCCGACGGCCGCGTCGACCATGCCGAGCACGGTCGTCGGGACCGCGATCCAGCGCACCCCGCGCAGCCAGGTGGCCGCGACGAACCCGGCGACGTCCGTGGTGGCGCCGCCCCCGATGCCGACGATGACGTCGGTGCGGGTGAAGCCGGTCTGGCCGAGCGCCTTCCAGCAGTAGGCGGCGACCTCGACGGTCTTGGACTCCTCCGCGTTCGGCAGCTGGATGGCGATGGCCTCGTACCCCTGGTCGACGAGGTCCTGACGGACCGCCTCACCGGTCTCGGCGAGCGCCTCCGGGTGCAGTACGGCGACGCGTCGCGCGCGGTCGCCGATCAGCTGGGGCAGCTCGCCCAGGAGCTGGTGGCCGACGAGGACCTCGTACGGGTCGGAGCCCGCGGAGCCTGCGACCTGGATGCGGGTGGGGCCCTGCTGCGTCATGCCGGTGTTCTCCACGCCGGGGGCCGCTTGGCCCTCCGGCAGTTCCAGTGCGTCGATGATCGCCTGGGCGACCTCTTCGGGGGTGTGTTCGTCGGTGGCGACGACGGTCCGGGCGACCTCTTCGTAGAGGGGGCGGCGCGCGTCCATCAGCTCGCGCCACTGCCGGCGCGGGTTGACCGCGAGCAGGGGGCGGGCGGCGCCCAGGCCGACGCGGCGGACGGCCTCGTCCACGTCCATGGAGAGGTAGGCGACCGGACGGCCGGCCAGCAGCTTCCTGGTCGCCGCGTCCAGGACGGCACCGCCGCCGAGGGCGAGGACGCCGGTGTGCCCGGCGACGGCCGCCTCGACGGCCCGGCGCTCCAGGGCGCGGAAGTGCTCCTCGCCCTCGTCGTAGAAGATCTCCGCGATCGGCTTGCCGGCCGCGGCGACGACGTCCGCGTCGGTGTCCCGGTAGGTGGTGCCGAGCCGGGCGGCGAGCAGTTCGCCGACGGTGGACTTGCCGACGCCCATCGGGCCGACGAGGACGACCAGGGGGCCGCTCATCGGATCTGGAGGTGGTCGAGGTACGACTGGACGTTGCGGTGGGTCTCGGGGACGCTGTCGCCGCCGAACTTCTCCGCGACCGCGTCGGCCAGGACGAGGGCGACCATGGCCTCCGCGACGATGCCCGCGGCCGGGACGGCGCAGACGTCGGAGCGCTGGTGGTGGGCCTTGGTGGCCTCGCCGGTGACGACGTCCACGGTGGCCAGGGCGCGCGGCACGGTCGCGATGGGCTTCATCGCGGCGCGGACGCGCAGCAGCTCGCCGGTGGTGAGCCCGCCCTCGGTGCCGCCGGACCGCCCGGAGGTGCGCCTGATGCCGTCCTCGGTGGCGACGATCTCGTCGTGCGCCTGGGAGCCGGGGACCCGGGCCAGCTCGAAGCCGTCGCCGACCTCGACGCCCTTGATGGCCTGGATGCCCATGAGCGCGGCGGCGAGCCGGGCGTCCAGGCGCCGGTCCCAGTGCACGTGCGAGCCGAGCCCGACGGGCACGCCGTAGGCCAGCACCTCGACGACTCCGCCGAGGGTGTCGCCGTCCTTGTGGGCCTGGTCGATCTCGGCCACCATCGCCTTGGACGCGTCGGCGTCCAGGCAGCGGACCGGGTCGGCGTCCAGCTTCTCCACGTCGGCGGGGACGGGGACGACCCCGTACGGGGCCTTGGCGGCGGCCAGCTCGACGACATGGCTGACGATCTCGATGCCCGCGGTCTCCTTGAGGTAGGAGCGGGCGACGGCTCCGAGGGCGACGCGCGCGGCGGTCTCCCGGGCGCTGGCGCGCTCCAGGACCGGCCGGGCCTCGTCGAAGCCGTACTTCTGCATCCCCGCGAGGTCGGCGTGGCCGGGCCGGGGGCGGGTCAGCGGGGCGTTACGGGCGAGCTTCGCCAGTTCCGCGGGGTCGACCGGGTCGGCCGACATGACCTGCTCCCACTTGGGCCACTCGGTGTTGCCGACCATGACGGCGACCGGGGAGCCCATGGTGAGGCCGTGGCGTACGCCGCCGAGGAAGGTGACCTCGTCCTTCTCGAACTTCATCCGCGCGCCGCGGCCGTAACCGAGCCGTCGCCGGGCCAGCGCCTCCGCCACCATCTCCGTGGTGATCGGGACACCGGCGGGAAGGCCCTCCAGCGTCGCCACCAGTGCGGGGCCGTGCGACTCCCCCGCGGTCAGCCAGCGCAACCTGCTCAACGGTGCTCCTCATGCTCGCGCCTGAAATCCAACGGCGCCACCGGGTGCGCGGCCCTGGCCCGCCGCCTTTGATCCTCCCACGACCGGGGGCACGTTCCGGCCGCCGGTCCAGCAGACGGACGGGCGGCGCCGGTCCGCGGGCCCGTCAGCGGGCCGCGAGCGCGGCTTCCCCGGCCTGCCGCATGGCGGCCAGCGGCGCCGGGACCCGGCCGGTCATCTGCTCGACCTGGAGCAGTGCCTGGTGGACGAGGAGGTCGAGTCCGCCGACGACGGCCCCGCCGTGCGCCGACCAGGCGGCGGCGAGGGCGGTGGGCCACGGCTCGTACAGCACGTCGAAGAGGATGCCCGGGGCCGCCGGCACGGATCCGGCCAGGGCGTCGGTGGCACCGGCCGGGGTGGTGGCGATGACGAGCGGCGCGCTCAACGCCGCGGCCGCGTCCGCCCAGTCGGCGATCACGACGTCGACGCCGAGCCGCTCCCCCCAGGCCCGCATCTCGGCCGCCCGCTCGGGGCCGCGCACGTACGCCGTCACGGGTCCGGCGCAGACGGCGGCGAGGGCGGCGAGCGCGGAGGAGGCGGTGGCTCCGGCGCCGAGGACGGCGGCGGAGTCGACCTTGTCGATGCCGCGCTCCCGCAGGGCGGCGATCATGCCGGGGATGTCGGTGTTGTCACCGACCCGCCGCCCGTCCCCGGTGAACACGACCGTGTTGACGGCCTCCACGGAGGCGGCCGTCGCGCTGATCTCGTCGAGCAGCGGGATGACCGCCCGCTTGAGCGGCATGGTCAACGACAGCCCCGCCCACGAGGGGTCCAGCCCCGCGACGAAGCCCGGCAGCGCCGCCTCGTCGACCTCGAACCGGTCGTAGGACCAGTCGTCGAGGCCGAGCGCGGCGTACGCGGCGCGGTGCAGGACCGGGGAGAGGGAGTGGGCGATGGGCGAACCGAGGACGGCGGCCCGGCGGCGCATATCAGCCAAGTCCCTGCTGCTCCTTGAACTTGTCGTTCAGCTTCTCGTGCTCCTCGACGGTCTTCGTGAAGTCGGTCTTCTTGCCGTCGAGCGAGATGAAGAACATGTAGCCGTTCGTGGTCGGGTTGAGCGACGCCTTGATGGCGTCCATGCCCGGGTTGCTGATCGGCCCCGGCGGGAGACCCGCGTGGTAGTAGGTGTTGTACGGATCCGGGTTGGTCCGGATCTCCTTGGAGCTGATCTTGATCTTGCTCTGGTTGTTGAGGTAGTTGAAAGCGGAGTCGAACTCGAGCTTGCGGTTGGTGATGATGTTGTCGGGTTCGAGCCGGTTGTAGACGACTTCCGCCATCTTGCGGAAGTCGTCGTGCGTGAGGCCCTCCGCCTGCACCAGGCTCGCCACCGTGAGCACCTGCCACGGCCCGTCGAGGTTGAACTTCTTGGCCGTGGCCTCGAAGTCGATGTCCGCGTACTCCTTGTTGGCCCGCGCGACCATCCGCTTCAGCGCGTCCTCGGGCTTCGACCCCTTGGCGACCGGATAGGCGGCCGGGTACAGGAAGCCCTCCAGCGGGTCCTTCACGTCCGGGTTGTCGCCCACCCAGTCGGGCAGCCCCAGGGACTCCGCCTTGGTCTTGGCGATCTTCGCCGTGGTGCCCTTCTCCAGTCCCAGCCGCTCGTCGATCTTCGCGTAGACCGCGACGTTACGGGTCCCCTCGGGGATCACGAACGCGTTCTGGCTCTTCGGGTCGAGCATCAACTCGATCGCGCTGGCGGCGGACATCTCCTTCTTGAGGAGGTAGACGCCGGCCTGGAGCAACTTGCCCTTGGGGTTGTCGTTCTGCGCCGCGACGAAGGCGTCGGAGGACTTGATGACGCCCTTCTTGCGCAGGATGTTGGCGATGTCGTAGCCGAGCGACTTTTCGGGGATCTCGACCTCGACCTCGCCCGTGCCCGTCCCCGCGTAGTCGGCCGGGGCGCCGAACTGCTCCTGCCAGAAGGTGTAGCCGACGTAGCTGACTCCGCCGAGGCCGCCGACCAGGACGACGGAGACCACCAGACAGGCGACGCCGCTGCGGCTCTTCTTCTTCCCCTTGCCGCCCCGGCGGTCGCTGCCGCCGCGATCGCGGCGCGAGGCGCGCGAACCGTCGCCGTCCGGGTCGTCGTCGTCGCGCGGCTCGCGGCCTGCCGGTTCGTCCGCACCGGTGAAGAAGGGGTGCGTCTCCTCCTGCGGTTCGTCCGGGTCCCACTCCGTCGGCTGCTGCTGCGGCTCGGCCACGGCGTCGCGGCGGCCCGGGGGCTGCGGCGGAGGGTAGGCCTCAGGGGTGCCGTAGTAGTCCTGCGACGCGTCGTAGCCGCCGGGCTGCTGGGCGTACGGGTCCTGGGGCTCGGCCCCGTACGGCATGGCGGCCTGCTGCCCGGTGTCCCAGCCGCCGTTGTACTGCGGCTGGGCACCCGGCTGCTGGGCGTACGGGTCCTGCTGGGGCGTGCCGTACTGCTGGTGGTTCTGCTGCTGCCCGTACTGCTGATGCTGGTCGTACGGCTGCTGCTGCGGGTACTGCTGGTGGTCCTGGTACTGGTGCTGGTTCTGGTGCTGCTGGGCGTACGGGTCCTGCGGATAGGACTGCTGCTGGTCGCCGTACTGGCCCTGGCCGTGGGCGGCCTGCTGGCCTCCCCATCCCTGGTCCCCGTACAAGGGGTCCTCGGGATGCCACGGTTCGGAGCCGGGGCCCCGGCCATACTCAGTCATCGATCCCCTTGAGCCGCGAGACGACGTTCCGTCTCTTCGCTTCGCTGTGCGGTGTTTGTTCGAACACCGCCGCATCGCGCGGAACGTTACCGTATCGCGATCAGACAACCGCTTCGACGCCCTCACCCGGGGGATTGCCTGACGCCCGTTCGGACTCCAGAGCGTTCTGAAGGATCACCACAGCGGCAGCCTGGTCGATGACAGATCGGCCCTTCTTGGACTTCACGCCCGAGGCGCGCATCCCCTGAGCGGCCGTCACTGTGGTCATCCTCTCGTCCACCAGCCGCACCGGGACGGGCGCGATCGAGTGGGCGAACACCTGGGCGAACTCCCGGACCTTGACGGCCGCCGGGCCCTCGCCGCCGGCGAGGGAGCGCGGCAGACCGAGGATGACCTCGATCGGCTCGTACTCCTCGACGAGTTGGCGGAGCCGCCGGTGGGCGGCCGGGACGTCGCGTCCCGGCACGGTCTCCACCGGCGTGGCCAGGATCCCGTCGGGGTCGCACGAGGCGACCCCGATCCGGGCGTCCCCGACGTCGACGGCGAGCCGTCGGCCCCGGCGCATCGGCGTCATCCCGCTCGTCACGCGGTCTCGGTGACGAGGCGTTCGACGGCGGCCACGGCGTCGCCGATGGCGGCCGGGTTCGTGCCGCCGCCCTGGGCGACGTCCGGCTTGCCGCCGCCACCGCCGCCGAGGGTCTTGGCGGCGGCGCGCACCAGGTCACCGGCCCTGAGACCGCGCTCGCGGGCGGCCTCGTTGGTGGCGATGACGGTGAGCGGGCGGCCGTTGGCCGTGGTGAACAGGGCCACGACGGCCGGCCGGCCGCCCTGGATGCGCCCGCGGACGTCCAGGACCAGCTTGCGCAGGTCGTCGGCGGAGGTGCCGTCGGGGACCTGGCCGGTGACCAGGGCGGTACCGCGGACGTCCTTGGCGGAATCGACGAGTCCGGCGGCGGCCGCGAGGACCTTCTCCGCGCGGAACTTCTCGATCTCCTTCTCGGCGTCCTTGAGCTTGCCGAGCATGCCCGCGATCTTCTCGGGGAGCTCCTCGGGGCGGCCCTTGACCAGCTCCTGGAGCTGGGCGACGACCGTGTGCTCCCGGGCCAGGAAGTTGTACGCGTCCACGCCGACGAGGGCCTCGATACGGCGCACGCCGGAGCCGATGGAGGACTCGCCGAGCAGCTTCACCAGACCCAGCTGGGCGGTGTTGTGGACGTGGGTGCCGCCGCACAGCTCCTTGGAGAAGTCGCCGATGGTGACGACGCGGACCCGCTCGCCGTACTTCTCGCCGAACTCGGCGATGGCGCCCTGCTTCTTGGCCTCGTCGATGGACATGACCTCGGCCTGGACGTCGAGTTCCCGCGAGAGGACCTCGTTGATCCGCTGCTCGACGTCGGTGAGGACCGTGCCGGGGACGGCGGCGGGCGAACCGAAGTCGAAGCGGAAGCGGCCGGGCGAGTTCTCCGAGCCGGCCTGGGCGGCCGTCGGGCCGAGCGCGTCGCGCAGCGCCTGGTGCGTGAGGTGGGTGGCGCTGTGGGCGCGGGCGATGGCGCGGCGGCGGGTGCTGTCGATGGAGGCGAAGACAGGAGCCCCGACCGTCACCTCGCCGACCTGGACGACACCCTTGTGCACGTGGACGCCGGGGACCGGCTTCTGGACGTCGCGGATCTCGATCACGGCGCCGGTGTCGAGCCGGATGCGGCCGGTGTCGGCGAGCTGGCCGCCGCCCTCGGCGTAGAAGGGGGTGCGGTCCAGGACGACCTCGACCTCGTCGCCCTCGGTGGCGGCGGGCGAGGGCACGCCGTCGACCAGCAGGCCGACGATGGTGGACTCGCCCGCGGTGGCGGTGTAGCCGGTGAACTCGGTGGCGCCGGAGGTGTCGGCGACCTCGCGGTAGGCGGAGAGGTCGGCGTGACCGGTCTTCTTGGCGCGGGCGTCGGCCTTGGCCTTGTCGCGCTGCTCCTGCATGAGGCGGCGGAAGCCGTCCTCGTCCACGGAGAGCCCCTGCTCGGCGGCCATCTCCAGGGTGAGGTCGATCGGGAAGCCCCAGGTGTCGTGGAGCAGGAACGCCTTGTCGCCGGCGAGGACCTGGCCGCCGGCGGCCTTGGTCTCGGTGACGGCGGTCTCCAGGATGTTGGTGCCGCCCTTGAGGGCCTTGAGGAAGGCCGCTTCCTCGGCGAGCGCGACCGTCTCGATGCGCTTGCGGTCGGTGATCAGCTCCGGGTACTGCAGGCCCATCGTGTCGATCACGACGTCGACCAGGTCCTTCACCACGGAGCCGGTGGCGCCCATGAGACGCATGTTGCGGATGGCGCGGCGCATGATGCGGCGCAGCACGTAGCCGCGGCCCTCGTTGCCGGGGGTGACGCCGTCGCCGATGAGCATCACCGACGTACGGATGTGGTCGGCGACGACGCGGAGCGAGACGTCGGTTCCCTGCTCGGCGCCGTAGCGGACGCCGGTCAGCTCGGTGGCCTTGTCCATCACGACGCGCAGGGTGTCGGTCTCGTACATGTTCTGTACGCCCTGGAGGATCATGGCGAGGCGTTCGAGGCCGAGACCGGTGTCGATGTTCTTCGACGGCAGGTCCCCGAGGATCGGGAAGTCCTCCTTGCCGTCGCCGGCGCCGCGCTCGTACTGCATGAAGACCAGGTTCCAGATCTCCACGTAGCGCTCGTCGTTGACGGCCGGGCCGCCCTCGACGCCGAACTCCGGGCCGCGGTCGTAGTTGATCTCCGAGCACGGGCCGCACGGGCCGGGGACGCCCATGGACCAGAAGTTGTCCTTCTTGCCCAGGCGCTGGATGCGCTCGGCGGGAACGCCGATCTTGTCGCGCCAGATCTGCTCTGCCTCGTCGTCGTCGAGGTAGACCGTGATCCAGAGCTTCTCGGGGTCGAGGCCGTAGCCGCCGTCCTCGACGGAGTTGGTCAGCGCCTCCCAGGCGAGCTGGATGGCGCCTTCCTTGAAGTAGTCCCCGAAGGAGAAGTTGCCGCACATCTGGAAGAAGGTGCCGTGGCGGGTGGTCTTGCCGACCTCTTCGATGTCCGGCGTACGGACGCACTTCTGCACACTGGTGACGCGCGGGGCGGGCGGCTTGACCTCGCCGAGGAAGTACGGCTTGAAGGGGACCATGCCCGCGGGGACCAGCAGCAGAGTCGGGTCGTCCGCGATGAGCGACGCCGAAGGCACGGCGGTGTGACCGCGCTCCTCGAAGAAGCTCAGCCAGCGGCGGCGAATTTCAGCCGACTCCATCAGTGGTCCTCATTCCGGTTGTTCGAGTTGTAGGGGAGCTTGCGGTGCGTGTTCGCGTTCGCGGGCGGTTCGGCCGCTTCGACGGCGAAGTGCCGCTGTACGGGGAGGTCGGGGTCGACCGGCGCTTGAAGGCCCAGGGCGCCGCCCAGTTCGGATTCGCGCCGGACCATGCCCTCGCGTACGTCGAGGGCGAAGTCCTTGAGCTTGTGACCGGTCTCGATCGCCTTGTCCGCGGCCTGCGCGGCGAGGCTCTCGGGGGTCAGCTGCTTGAGCTTGCGGTTGACCTTGGTGGTGGCCCACACACCGGCGGCTGCGCCGGCGGTGAACCAGAACGTGCGGCGGAACATCGCTCGATCAGTCCTTCTGTCCGCGGGCGTTTCGGCGTTCGCGCCTGCGTCCGCGCGCCGAGGGTACGGTCCGGCCGACGATCACCGTACGGCGGGCGGAGCCGCGGCCCCGCGCCGGTTCCGGTTCGGGCTCGGGTGCGGTGCGGCGGCCGAGGGCCTGCCGTACGCCGTAGCCGAACGCGGCGACCTTGACGAGGGGGCCGCCGAAGGTGGAGGCGACGGTGGTGGAGAGCGCGGAGGCGTTGGAGGTGACCTCCTGGACGTCGCTCGCGATGGCGTCGACCTTGTCCAGCTGGGTCTGCGCGGAGCGCACCGTCGCCGAGGCGTCGGCCAGCAGCGGAACGGCCTGGTCGGTCACGTCCGCCACGAGCTTGGTGGTCGCCCTGAGCGTCTGGGCGAGCCTCACCAGCACCACGGCGAGGAACGAGACCAGGATCGCCCAGAAGACGGCCACGAGGATCCCGGCCACCTCTCCACCGGACACTGTGCACCGCTCTCTGCTCGTCGCTCGGCCCTGCCGGGCCTTGTCTCCGTCGGTCGCGTCCGGGCCTGGGCCCGGACGCCCGATCGTCGTCACACGAGCCTATCGCGCCGCGCATCTCCTCCCCTACCGCATTCTCCGCGGGCCGGGCGGGAGTTGCCATAACGAGATTGTACGGAGAGCTTTCAAGCCAGTACGCTCCGTGTTTTATGCGACGCCTGCACGACCCCTGCCCGAATCCCGACGATCCGGACGCCCGCCCCGCACCGGCTCCCGGCAACCTCCCGGCCGAACTGAACCCCTTCGTGGGGCGCGCGGACGAACTGGCCGAGCTGGGCGGGCTGCTGGAGGAGTCCAGGCTCGTCACCGTCGCCGGAGTGGCGGGGGTGGGCAAGACCCGGTGCGTCATCCGGATCGCCGCGCTTCGGGAGAAACGGTACTGCGACGGGGTCCTGCTGGCCGAGCTGTCCGCCGTCCGCCACCCGGATCTGCTGGAACACGCCCTGATCGACGCGCTGGGCCTGACCGATCACACCAGCAGACCCCCGCGCGCTGTCCTCGTCGAACATCTCTCCGAGCGCCGGACGCTGCTGGTGATCGACGGCTTCGAGCACCTCGTCGACGGCTGCGCCGACCTCGTCACGGAACTCCTGCGCCGGGCCCCGCGCCTCCAGGTGCTCGCGGCCGGACGCTGCCCCCTCCGGGTGGACGGGGAGCGGACGTTCCCGCTCGCCCCGATGTGCGACGGGGACGCCGTGGAGCTCTTCACCGAGCGGGCGCGCGGGGTCCGGCCGGGGTGGGAGCCGACGGCGGGCGAGCGGGCGTCCGTGCTGGAGCTCTGCCGCCGCCTCGACGGGATTCCGCTGGCCCTCGAACTGGCGGCCGGGCGGCTGCGCGCGCTCTCGGTGGAACAGGTGCTCCTGCGCCTGGACGACAGGTTCCGGCTGCTGACCGGGGGCCGTCGCGGCGCACCGCCCCGCCATCAGACGCTGCGTACGGCGATCGGCTGGAGCCATGAGCTGTGCACGCCCGAGCAACGACTGCTGTGGGCGCGGCTCTCGGTGTTCGCGGGGCCGTTCGACCTGGAGGCCGCGGAGTACATCTGCGGCGGGCCGGATCTGCCGGCCGACTCGGTGCTCGATGTGCTGGACGAGCTGCTCGCCCAGTCGGTGGTGGAGCGCGAGGACGGCCCGGCCGGCGCCCGCTACCGGCTGCTGGACACGGTCAGCGAGTACGGGGCGCAGTGGCTGGCGGCCGCCGGGGACGCCTCGCGGCTGCGGCGGCGGCACCGGGACTGGTTCCTGGGGCTCGCGACCTGGTGCGAGCTGGACTGGTTCAGTCCGCGCCAGGCGGAGGTGGCGGCGCGGATCGACTGCGAGCTGCCCAATCTCCGCCGGGCGATGGAGTGTTCGATGGAGAGCCCCGACGAGGTGCACCTGGCGCAGTACCTGGCGGGCACGCTGTGGTTCTACTGGGCCGGCTGCGGGCGGCTGTCCGAGGGGCGGCACTGGCTGGACCACGTCCTGGAGGAGCCGACCCCGCACGACGCCGCACGGCTGAAGGTGCTGTGGGTGCTGGGCTATGTGGCCGTGCTGCAAGGTGACGCGGTGGGCGCGATCTCGGCGCTCCAGGAGTGCTGGGAGGAGGCCGAGCGCTCCGGGGACGCGACGGCACTGGCGTACGCGGTGCACCGCACGGGGTGCCTGGCGATCGTGACGGACGACCTGCCGCGCGCCGAGGAGCTGCTCCGCGACGCGCTCGGCCGGTACCGCGAGGTCGGCGAGCTGAACAGCAATGTGCTGATGGCGCAGGTGGAGTTGGCCATGGCGGTGGCGTTCCTCGGCGATCTGGACGCGGCGGCGGCGATCTGCGACGAGGTCCGGGAGGTCTGCGAGGACCACGGGGAGCGGTGGGCGCTGGCGTACGCGCTGTACGTCCTGGCGTACGCGGCGCTGCGGCGGGGACGGTCGGCCCGGGCGCGGCAGATGCTCGGGGAGTCTCTGAGGATCGGCCGGACGTTCAACGATCTGCTGGGCACGGTCCTCTCGCTGGAGCTGCTGGCCCTGGTGACGGCGGTCGAGGGGGACGCCGGGGAGGCCGCCGTGCTCCAGGGGGCGGCGGAGGGCATCTGGCCGTCGGTGGGGCTGCGGCTGTTCGGCTCGGCGTTCTACGGGCGGCCACGGGCGGAGTGCGAGGAGCGGGCGCGCCGGGAGCTGGGGAACGTGGCGTACGAGGAGGGGCTGCGGGCGGGCCGGCGGCTGGATCCGGCCACCGCGGTCGACCGGGCCCTGGCCGGCGGCGGACCGGCCGCGGCGATGGACGGACCGGGCGCGGGCGGCGCGCCGACCACGGGCGGATCCGGGGGAACGCGAAGGCCCGCCGCCTCCCGGATGACAGGGAGGGGCGGGCCGGAGCGCTGGTGAGAGCGGCTACGCCTGGATCAGCGGGCGTAGTACTCGACGACGAGCTGCTCGTCGCAGATCACCGGGATCTCCTTGCGGTTCGGGTCCCGGTCCAGGCGGAAGGCCAGGGCCTTCAGGTTCACCTGGAGGTAGCGCGGGGTCTCACCGTCGGTGTCGTAACCACCCTCGCGGGCCACCTGGAAGGGGACCTTGGAGCGGCTCCGCTCGCGGACCATCACGACGTCGTCGGGACGGACGCGGAACGACGGCTTGTCGACCTTGCCACCGTTGACCTCGATGTGGCCGTGGACGACCATCTGACGGGCCTGGTAGATGGTGCGGGCGATGCCCGAACGCAGGACCAGGGCGTCGAGGCGGCGCTCGAGCTCGACGACCAGCGCCTCGCCCGTCTTGCCTTCGGCCTTCTTGGCACGGTCGTAGGCGCGCGCCATCTGGCGCTCGCTGATGTCGTACTGCGCACGCAGGCGCTGCTTCTCCAGCAGACGGACCTTGTAGTCCGAGTTCTGCTTGCGGCCACGGCCGTGCTCGCCCGGCGGGTACGGACGAGCTTCGAAGTACTTGACAGCCTTGGGCGTCAGAGCAATGCCGAGGGCACGCGACTTCTTGACCTTGGGACGCGACTGGTTAGGCACGTTCTCCAGACCTCCGTTGTGGGTTAGGTTAGGCTTACCTTACTCAAGGAGATCGCATGTCTCGCCCTGGGAACACCACTCACGTCACGGACAGCACAGACAGCGGCAGCACACCAGAAGGTGCTGCTACGACGGAAGGCCGATCTGATCGTGGTCAGCCGCGTCCCAGCGGGCTTGAAAACACTCGGATGCCGTCAGCAGCCGAGCGCACACGAACTCTCGTACAGAGTACCTGCTCCGCGCTGCTCGTCGTACCGGGGCTGGATCTCGCCCGCGCCGACCCCCTTATCCCGGACAGCAGGAGCGTGGGCCCCGAGGGCGACCTGTTCCTCGAATTCTCCGCGGATTCCCCGGCCGTTCGGGCCGCCACGCACGCGGAGGGCGACGAGCTGACCGCCGTGCTGGAGATCACGGACGTCGCCCCGGTCTCCGTACCCCACCGGATCCGCGGCCGCGCGTGGGTCTCCGGCTGGCTCACCTCCGTCCCCGGGCTGGCCGAGCCCGGCCGGATGATGCTGCGGCTGGAGTTCGGCGAGGCGTACGTGGACGATCTCTGGGGCGCCGAGGACATCGAGCCGGAGGACTTCCGCGACGCGGCTCCCGACCCGCTGGTCTTCCACGAGCCGGAGCTGCTCCAGCATCTGCACTCGGCCCACGACGAGCAGCTGCGCACCCTGTGCGGTCTGCTGGGCGAACGCACCGCCCGCGCCTGCTCGCCCCGCCGGCCCAAGGCCGTGCCGGTCGCCCTGGACCGCTTCGGGCTGCGGGTCCGCTTCGTCGAGGACCGGGGCTCCTGCTTCGACGCCCGCTTCGAGTTCCCCGAGCCGGTCCGCGACGTCACCGAGCTGCGCCGCGCCATGCACACGCTCTTCGAGGCGGCCGCCTCCTGATCCGGCGGCGGAGAGGCCCTGGAGAAAAAACTAGGACGGCTCCGCGCTCTCGCCGGAACGGCCCAGGCGCTCGCGAACGCGCTCGACGACGTCCGCGTACCGCGCCTCGGCACCGTAGCGGGTCGGGGTGTAGTACCGCCGGTCGCGGACCGCGTCCGGGGCGTACTGCTGGGCGGCGATGCCGCCCTGCACGTCGTGGGGGTAGACGTACCCCTGGGCATGGCCGAGCTTGGCGGCGCCCTTGTAGTGGCCGTCGCGCAGATGGGCCGGGACAGGCCCCGCGAGCCCCTTGCGCACGTCCTCCTGCGCGGCGGAGATCGCCAGGGTCGCCGCGTTGGACTTGGGGGCGAGCGCCAGCGCGATGGTGGCGTGGCTGAGGGTGAGCGCCGCCTCCGGGAACCCGATCATGGCCACCGCCTGGGCGGCGGCCACGGCGATCGGCAGCGCGGTGGGATCGGCCAGGCCGATGTCCTCGCTGGCCGAGATCATCAGCCGGCGGGCGATGAACCGCGGGTCCTCCCCCGCCTCGATCATGCGGGCCAGGTAGTGCAGAGCGGCGTCCACGTCGGAGCCGCGGATCGACTTGATGAGCGCGCTGGCCACGTCGTAGTGCTGGTCGCCGTCCCGGTCGTACTTCACGGCGGCGCGGTCGACGGTAGCTTCCAGCGTCTCCAGGGTGATCTCCGCCTCGCCCGTGGCGATGGCCGCGCCCGCCGCGGCCT